>JBPYFA010000057.1:0-6378 GCA_051986585.1 Vicinamibacterales bacterium
ACCGCCGGAGAGTTATCTTTTGTTTTTCTTGGCAGTCCAGCCGTGGGGGTCCCGGGCAGGCGTGTGAGCCCTTCGCGATTACCGTGCTTGGAACTCTAAGATGAAGGTACCTGAAACAGCTCACCGGCCCGCTTGCGTCGCACATCGTACGCCTGCCCTCTCGTCACCTCCTCGAGCTAGCGGAATGGTCGTCGGCGCCTCGCACCACCACGGGGACCGTGGAACGAATGCTCGCGTGGCACCTGTTCGACATCACCCTCGAAGATCGACGAGGTCGCATTCGAGAACTTGGAGGAAGGCTCAGGCTCCGGATCCGTCTGGCCGATGCCCGCGCTACCCGCAGGACTCGCACGCGGCACGATGTTCGCGATGCAGCCTTCAGGGGCGATCCACTGGGAGATCCCCGGGGAGCCGAAGCATGGCGGGGAGTTCAAGTAATGAGTCGGCAACGCATTTGCGGACGCCAGATTCTGTAGAGTCCGCGCGGTGATCACCGCGCCGAAATGTTCTTACCCGCTCGAGGACCGTCTCCACCGCGTTCGACATTGGGAACGGTACCGTCAAGAACTCAAGTCGTAAACACGCGCCGGGGCAGCGAATCACGGTCGCCAGAGGCGCCGCGGTCGCGCGTATGATTGCGAGAGAGCGTCAGCGGTCGATTCCAATAGTAGTAAGGCCATCACGCATGACGAACGACGAAGCCCTCCGGCTGATCAAGGCGACGGAGTACTGTTATGTGCTCTGGTCTGACGGACGGAATGAAGTCGTCGCCGTAAAGGCTGTTCCGAAAGGCGCTTCACCTGACGCGCACCTGAGCGTGCTTGCGACGCTCTGGCGCGAGGCCGACGGCCCCTTGAGGGCGCGGTTCTTCGAGTCTGCGGCAGTATCGATCGGCACGTTACACAAGCAGCAGGCCCATATTTCGGCTGATACTGCGCACCTCGCTGAGAGGAGGCGGACCCTGTACGCTTGGCGCACTTGCGAAGTCGACGAGTTGCTGGTGCTTCTCGAGACCGGAGTCTTTCCGCCGACGACCAGCGCACGCGACGATGCGGACCTGGTAATCGATGAAATCTATTACGCACGGGCGGCCGATCTTACCTCGCAGCAACTCGCGCGGCTCGAAGCAGTTGCCGCCCAAGCCTATTTCAGTCCCCTGGGAGCCGCGAACGCCTACAACCTGGAATGCAAGCTCGCGGTGATTCGGAACGATCGGCAACGGCTCGAGCGCTTCTGGCGCCGGCATCGTCCCAAGCCGCGCTACGGCCTTCCAGCGGACTTCGGTGTCGCCGCTGGGGATCTGGCGCTCGATCTGGACGATGTGATCGTGTACTTTGCCGACGCGGTCAAGCATGGATGGCCGTTCGAGATTCGCTTCAACGCGATGATCGCACTCGGGAAGATTGGAGCGGCTGCCGGGAAGCAGGCTGCCGGCACGATCTCGGCAACCATCTACGACAGCAGCGAACGCGTGAGACGGCTTCGCGACCGGGTGCTGTTGCGCATCGGGACGCTATCGGACCATTGGAAGACGTGCAGTTTCTGTGTCCGAGGAATGGTCCGTGCGACCGACGCGCCGCTGTTCGAACGGTGCGCCAAATGTCTTGGGTTGGGTCACGTCCAGGTTGACGCACAACCCGCCGTTGCAGCGGACGGCGTTTCGCCCCTACGCTGAGCAGCATTCGTTAGCCAGATCACTGCGAATGACGGCCGACGAAGCAATCACAGCGCGAAATCAATACTTCCCGGTCACGCCGCACCGACAATCGATCGATGTGCGGCAGCTCCCACGCAGCGATGAGGGCGGGAACCCTTGGAGACCGGTCCGCGGCGACGCATTCAGATATTCGATTGGGAACTGCGCGAGGCGTGACTCCGCGGTCACGACGTGAAACCAGAAACCGGCGTTCGAGTTTCGCCTGGGGGGCAGTCTCGCTTCGTCAATCGAATTGACCGCTGCGAGCGCGAGGGCCCCCTTTTGCCGCGCGGCCGCCATCTCCGCCGCACGACTCATCCAGCGCGCCGGCTTCCCATCGATCACCGACACAGTGGGCACGCTTGGAGGTACAACGACGCCAGTCGCTCGAGCCGGACGTGTCAGGCATTCGGCCACGCGATGAAATGATCTGGCGATAGCCAGCTGACAGCGCGAGAGCGGACGTGCGACTCGATGCGGCCGCGGCGAGCGCGACGAACGCTGCCATCACCGTAGGGAAACATCGGCGGCACAATTTTAAGCTCATACGCGCGCGACTCGAGCGCGGTGCTTGGATCAATACAACCGCTATCAAATTCGTTCTGTCGTCCACCGGATGACAAAACAGCTCCGAGTGCCGGATCAGGACAGCGCGGTGTTCCGTCGCGGAACAAAGAACCGAAAAACAAAAATGTAAGTCGCTACCGTACAGCGGGTTCCGGGCACATTTCCGAGGGATCGGCAATTGCCTCGATGGAAAGCGAGGAGAGAAAACGCCAGGAGGGACGGGTGATCAAATCGAACCGGGAAACAGATCGCGCTGTTCGCGTCGTTCACAAAGTCGTGTGGTCATCAGGTCGGCAGACGCCAAACCAGATGGAGCATGATCCGAGTCACGCGGACGTGCAGCAGCAGCAATCCGACCAGGACCTCGGGAACTATCAGCATCGGACGGGACGCTACTAAGGCGCGATCAGGACAAGCGACCGGTGCCGGCGCGTTTACGCGCAATGGTCCTCAGCGCGCCTTCCTCCCCGGCGGACGGCGCGCCGGTCTACACCTGATCTCAGCTCAGGGACCGGCACCTCGCTGTGCCATCTCGCCGATCGCTCCAACGTTTCGAAGGTGTCGACCGGACGCGCGAGTTGCAGCAGCCGATCCGCGAGATAGAGACGCAGCTCGGACGCGTCGCCACACTCCCAATACTCGCAGCGCCAGTCGAGATACCGCCAAACCGTGATGGTGCGCGCCTCGCTGGCGTCCCTCATTCGCGAGACGTTGGTGGCTGATCCCGATTGGCAACCGCGCTCAGCCCCAGGTGACATCCGCCACCGGGAGATACCCCGTAAGGATTCGCATTCCGTCGAACTCAACAGCACGTGACGTGCCATCCAGAATCGTTGGACTTTTCCAGCCACTCGTTGCCGTAGTCTGTCTCGAGGCGGGTAAAACGTCTGGCGCCGCCCAGAACTTTCCTCCAGGCGGCCACTCAACTGTTCTCGTCGCGCCAACCGAAGTCGCCGACCCGAGAGCCGCGCCGAAGCGAACTGGAGTCGTTCGACTATCCGCGCCGCCGTTGTTGTGCATCACAGAAGTCGCCGCGTTGTATCATGCCGCGATGTCCCGCGCGACAGTCAGCTTCACGACGCTTCCTCGCAATGAACTGCCCCGTTCCTCAGGGTTTTTCAAAGGAGGACATCATGCCGGTTCGTGCTCGATTGCTGGTTGCGACAACGGCTCTCTGTGTGGTCGCACTTAGGGCGGCGCCACACTCTGCTTCACCACCGCACTCGCCCTGGTCAGTCCCGGTCAACCTCGGCAACGTTGTCAACTCGTCTTGGGAAGACGCCCTCGCGGCCTTGTCCAAGGACGGGCTGTCGCTCTATTTCACATCGAACCGGCCGCCGGAAGCAGGCGGTGATGGCAGCTTCGACATCTGGGTGTCGCAGCGTGTTACGGCCGACGCGCCGTGGGGACCTCCCACGAATCTTGGCCTGCCCGTGAACACGACCGCGGCCGAGGCGGGGCCCGCGCTATCGCGTGATGGTCATTGGTTGTTCTTCCACCGGACGACAGCAGCCGGCGATTTCGATCTGATGGCTTCATGGCGGCAATTCACGCATGACGACTTCGGCTGGGAGGAGCCTGTCAACCTCGGGCCGGCTGTGAACAGCACTGCGAACGACGCGGGCGCTGCGTATTTCGCGGGAGATGAAAGCAGCAGTCCGGAACTTTTCTTTGGCAGTACGCGATTCGGTGGCTTCGACCTGTTCGTAAGCAGGTTGAGCAGTGACGGGACGTTCGGACCAGCGACACTCATCCCGGAGTTGAGCAGCCCGGCAGGCGACCAACGTCCAACCATCAGTCACGACGGGAAGGAGATCTTTTTCCATTCGAACCGTATTGGCTCGATTGCGGGCACGAACGACATCTGGACTTCTACTCGTCCTACGTTGTTCGATCCGTGGGAGCCGCCAACGAACGTCGCCGAACTGAACACGGCGTTTGCCGACGTCCAACCGACACTCTCGTCAGACAGCAGCACGCTCGTTTTCAACTCGAACCGACCGGGCGGTTTCGGCGGTAACGACTTGTACGTTGTGACCCGAACGAAGCTGGCAGGAAATCGGTAGGTTGAGTCTCTCGAGAGAGGGACGGACCGCTGTCGCCTGATCCGTCCCTCTGATCTCGTGATCCGTGCTGACGGTATCGCGGAGGAGCCAATGCTGTTTCAACGCTCGTTCCGTTTGCTGATCGGAGTCGCGGTCGTTGCCGCGAGTGTTCGCCCGGCGTCAGCTGATCCAATGGTGATCCGTTCTGGCAGTTATCTGATCGACTCGACCGACCCGTCCCACTTCAGCATCTTCGGCGACTCGTTCGGTTTAGGATTCAGCACCCTCGATCCGGTCTCCATCCGGGACGCGAAATACGGGAATCTGTGCATCTCGTGCTTGCCGGGTGACGTGCTGGATTTCAACATCGAGCTACTCGGCCTGTCAGTAGTGACGACAGTGCCGCGCGTCGCCGCCGGGACGAACGTGGTGAACGGAATCCTGTATCCCCAGTTGGTGCAGACGGGAGACCTGGTGTTTACCAGTGGTCTGCTCAGCGTGCCTGCATTCAACCCGTCTGACCCATTTTTTCTCATCGAGCAGCCGTTCACATTTTCGGGACATCTGACGGCACGGGATACTTCGAGTGCCGGGCCTCCAGTGTTTGACTCCGATCTCGTGGGCGGTGGCACCGTCCGTACGCTGCTTCGCCGCGGCTGCCCCAGTTTTCTCTGCACCGAACCGCAGCCGTGGTTTACATCGAGCATCACCTACACGTTCGCCGATCCTGTACCCGAGCCGCGCGGCATGATTCTCGTTGCCAGCGGCTTGTTGATCATCGCCTCGCGTCGCAAGCGAATCCGCTCGCAGGACCTCGAGAGAGTGACTATCCAATGGACCGCGAGGAGGCGCGCTCCGGGCGGAATCGCAGATAGTTCTGCAGGGTGTGATAGCTGATCCCGAGTTCCCGGCAGGCCTGACGCTTGTTGTTGCCGCATCGCTCGAGGACGAGCCGCGCGTACCGGCTGCCCCACGCCCTCATGGTCTTCTTTGTGTCGAGCGCGGGCAGCAGCACTTCGGTGTAGCCACCAAGCAGCGCGGGCGGCAGGTCGTCGAGATCGAGGAAGGCGCCGCTGGCCAGCGCGACGGCGCGTTCGATGACTCGTTCCAGTTCACGCACGTTGCCCGGCCAATCGTACGCAATCAACGCATCCGCCGCGGCGACCGACAGCGACATCGGCCGGAATGCCCGATGCCGCTCGAGGAAATATCGCGCCAGTTCCAGCACATCGTCGCGGCGATGACGGAGTGGAGGCACGTGAATGTCGACGCCGTTCAGACGGTAGTACAGATCGAGCCGGAACCGCTCCTGTTCCACCAGCGTTGTCAACGATCGATTCGAGGCCACGATGATGCGCGTATCTACGCGTCGCGTGCCTTGCCCACCCACCCGCTCGACGGCGAGGTCCTGAATCGCTCGCAGCAGCTTCGCCTGCGCCGCAGGCGACAGGTCTGACACTTCGTCGAGAAAGAGCGTCCCCTCATGCGCGTGCTCGAACTTTCCCCGGCGTCCACGCACTCCGGTCGCGGTACGGTCCTCGATCCCGAACAGTTCCGCTTCCAGCAACGTTTCGACGATGGCAGCGCAGTTGACGGCGACAAATGGGGCGCGCCGGCGGCGGCTCAGTTCATGGATCTGGCGGGCGACAAGCTCCTTTCCGGTTCCAGATTCGCCTTCGATCAGCACGGTAAAGTCGGTTGCGGCAACCCGTTCGATCCGATCGCGCACCAGACGAATCGCCAGGCTGGATCCGATGAGCGGCGCGGCGCCGTCGTTGCGAGTGCGCGCACTGGCCAGCGGCCATCGGCCATTGGCACGCTCGATCTCGAGCAGCAGTCCCGCAACTTGCGCACCGGCCGCGAGCATTTGCCGCGCGCGGTCGTCAATCGGCCGTGCAGGATCGAACACCGCTTCCAGACGCGGCCATCCTTCGAGCGGAGCTCCCGGCAGTTCGATGGAGAGGACATTCGGCCGGCTCGCGTCGGGGGCGTCATGCCGGAACGACACCGACGTCGCGCGGACGAGCGTCCGCAAGTCTTCCTCGAACCGCTCACGCACCATGCGCGGCT
>JBPYFA010000058.1:0-30232 GCA_051986585.1 Vicinamibacterales bacterium
ATGACCGCAAACGATTTCGAGAACGCGATGGCGACGCATTTCTGGGGCCCGCTCCACCTGATGTTCGAGATCGTGCCGTCGATGCGACGACGCGGTTTCGGCCGAATCGTGAACATCTCTTCGATCGGTGGCCGGATTGCGGTTCCGCACCTGGCGCCGTATTGCGCGAGCAAGTTTGCGCTCGCGGGTCTCTCGGATGCGGTGCGAACCGAGCTCGATCAGTACGGCATTCGCGTCACCACCGTGTCACCCGGACTGATGCGCACCGGCTCACCGGTCAACGCCAACGTGAAAGGCCAGCACGAGGCCGAGTACGCATGGTTTGCGATTTCCGACTCGCTGCCGGGATTGACCGTCTCAGCCGAGAACGCCGCGATGCAGATCATCGAGGCGTGCCGGTGCGGCGACCCCGACCTGACGATCACGCTTCCCGCCAAACTCGCGATCGTCGTGAATCACCTCGCCCCCCGCGCCGTTGCCAGGGCGATGATGGTCGCCAACCGTTTCCTGCCCGGCCCGAACGGCGTCAATGGCGATCGCCAGAAGCGCGGAGGAGACAGCACCTCGAAGTGGGCTCCCTCAGCTGCTACTGCGCTGACCGACAGGGCGGCCGTTGTGAATAACGAGGTGTGAGCGATTCGCGATTCGTGGTTCGCGATTCGCGGTTCGCGGTTACGGATTGGCGATTCTCGACTCGACCATCTGCTTGAACTGCAGCAGATCCTCGCGAATCTCCGTCGCCGGATCTCGTCCCAGCAGCCGCACGATGGCGGCGCCGACCTTGCCACCGGGCGGGTTGTACTGCAGTCGCACTCGTACGCGCGTGCCACGGCCAGGACCGAGATCGTCGAAGTTCACCGACCCAGCGCTGACCACGTCAGAACCTTCAATCGACTGCCAGCCGATCACTTTGTTCGCAACTTCATTGATGATCTCGGCGTTCCACTCGACGACCGTGTTCCCAGGCCCCTTCGCGCGCCACCGGGACAATGTATCGGTAATGCGCTCCACCGACTCGAGATGGCGCATGAAGCGCGGCAGGTTCTCCAGGTTGCGCCAGAACCGATACAACATCTCGATGGGCTGGTGAATCGTGACGCTTTCCTCGACGACCACGCCCGAGCTGCCGCCGAGCGCGTGCCGCGTGTCCTGTCCCGTACCCGCGGTGTTAATGCCGAAGAGCTCGTAAGTATGGCAATGACCTGAGGCGCCGCGGCGCACCAGAAGGGCGCCGAACCCGGCGAGTGCCCAGCCGGCGATCCCTTTCCACTTCGTCAGACCGTAACCAGCCAAACCAATCCCGGCCGCAATCGACAGCCAGCGTTCAACCTCGCTGATGTTCTGGCCGGCTCGAATGCGAGCCTCTCGCAGGTCTTCAGGAAACTCGAGCTCCATGTAGGCCATGTCCGTGTCTATCTTTCTTGTTTCAGCCGGCGTTTGCTCGTTGGCTCGCCGCTGATCAGGCACTCGTTGCGGTGCCTTAGATGGTTGGTGTCCACGCGGGCGAGTCGCTCGCCGGGAACGATTCCTCGGATGCGTTGGCAACGATGTCGTGCGGGCGCCAGCCGCGTTCACGCAGGCGCCGGTCGATCCAGTCCCGCGCCGTACCCAGGTCGCGGCGTCCCATCATTGCGCGAACGCTGAGCGCGGTCCCGGCGGTGGCCAGCAGGCCGCCAGTGAAGCCGCCCCGACGAGCGCCCGCCGTGGTCAACAGTGCTCCCATGACCACCGCAGCCCATCGCTCTTGATCGTAGGTTGACAGCCTGCTCGTGAAGCTTGGCTTGTCCCACACGCTCTTGTCGCTGCGCGGCAAGGTGAGGTTGATCGATCCATCCGACATGGTCATATCCTTTCCCGCTCTATGCCATCCGACCCGACAAATCCGTGTTTTTTACCCTGACCCCAACCTGGAGTGCACAACACATGCCTGTGTTTCGAAGCTGTTCCGTGACCGGATGCCGGGCTTTGAAGCGCCAGTCTTGGTTGCGTATCGGCGAACTCGTCGCCACTCTCAGCCGAGCGCGGCTGTTTGGTTTTGAAACGATCGTGTCAGGATTCCGAGGCGGCACACCCGCCATATGTTTCCAGATATTGCTTCAGCTTGAGCTTGCGCTTCGCGCTCTCCGACGTCATCGATCGAACGACGCCATAGATCGGTCGCTCGGGCCAGGGGCGATCGTATAGGCCCAAGACCCACGCGTAGCTGGCGTACGACACCGGATCGCGACCGTCCAGCGAGTAACGATTCATCAGCTGTTCCATCACGTTGAGCGCGTCTTCCGGCGTCGGCGACCACTCGAGAATCTTCTTCCCCCAGAGCATGCGCATGTAGCCGTGAAACCAGCCGTCACATTTCAGCTGACGCATCGCGGCGTTCCAGATCCGATCGTGTGTCGCCGCCGCGTCGAACTCGTCGAGCTGATAGAGGTGAGCCCGCTCATCGCATTGATGCGCTTCGAGCGTCCGGCGGGCCCATGCCGGGACTGTCGCGTAAGTGCCGTAATCGGGAGTGTGATGTGCTCCGTTGAAGGCGAGCTCGCGCCAGACCACGAGCTGATCGAGGAACGCTTCGGCAGCAGGTGAGATACCCCACCAGCCTTCGCGTGCGCCGCGAGCATTCGTCCCGAGCCTGCGCGTCGTCCAGCGTTCGGCAGTCATCACCGCGGCGAAGACATCGTGAGCCGAGATGTGGCCGAAATGCAGGTACGGGGAAAGGTGACTCGTTCCATCGAGATCGGGATGATTGCTATCGATGTCGTACCGTAGCAGGCGATCGGCAACGAACGTTCGCAACGCCGCGGCCGCGTTCTCTGAACCACCTTTGCTGGCGTGAACCGCTCGAACCGTGTGATCGATCGGGAGCTGAGCGACGAACCTGTGTGGCATCCGGAGCGATCGCGCCTCAAGAGCCGGCCAGCGCGAGGCGATATCTGCCGGCAGCAGAGGCTTCACGCTGGTGGGCAAAAGGTCCGAAAGCGGCTCATCGAGCGGAAAATCGCGGAGATGTGTGGCGAGCGACCGCTGAACGAAGGCACGGAACCCGCGTGCCGTCGGGAAGGGACGCGGATGCTCGGCAAGCGGAATCAGGCCGTTTGAATCGACCGCTTCGAGCCGGCATGCGGTCTGACGTGCGGCCTCGTCGAGCATGCGCGGAATGAAGAAGGTGGGATACCAGTCGGTCACAATCGCAGCCGCCGCCGAGCCGAGCGCGCTGATCAAGCCGTGCCCCTCGCCGGTCCGCGTCTCAACGTACGGGTAATAACCGGCGCGGGTTCCGGCGACCGCCTTCCGATTGGCCGCCATGCCCTCGAGCACGAACGTGTGAAGCCGATCGCTGGCCCACGGGTAATCGCAGCGGAGGGCCTCGAGAATGACGAGCGGGCGTTTGAACTCGTTCGCGAGGTCGACGGCGCGCTGCAGGGCGAAGTTCGATCGCACCCGCCGCGCCGTCGTCATCCAGTAGAGCACGAACGCTCCGTCGCGATTGATTGGGCGCTGGCTGTAGGCGCGCAGGCGCGCCGAAGGGACCGGCAACGTAAGCTCCTCTTCCCTTATTCCCTTACCTTCTCCCTTTTACCTTGACACATCCTTCATGCGTATGTAACCATAAATCCGGATTTACGGATGAATGCAACGGCGGAGATATTCGACGACCTCAGCACGCTGGCTGACGCGACCCGCAGCCGAATGCTGATCCTGCTCGAACACCACGAGCTGACGGTGTCGGAGCTCTGCACGATTTTGCAGCTGCCGCAGTCCACGGTCAGCCGTCATCTCAAGACGCTTTCGGATGCTGGCTGGGTCGCCTCCCGTCGGGACGGAACCAGCCGCTACTATTCGCTGTCGCTCGACGACCGCGCGAATCATGTGCGGCGGCTGTGGTCGCTGCTTCGCGATCAGGTAAGCGTCACAGCTGGTGCCGACCAGGATGCGCGTCGACTAAAGAACGTGCTCGCGCGCCGCCAATCGAAATCGCAAGAATTCTTTGAAAGCACTGCCGGTCAGTGGGACAAGCTGCGAGCGGACCTGTTCGGAGCCGGGTCGTACCTGCAGGTGCTGTCCGGGCTGATCGACGATCGGTGGGTGGTCGGCGATCTCGGCTGCGGAACCGGCCAGGTCGCGAGCGCGCTGGCGCCTTTCGTCGCTCGCGTCATCGCCGTGGATCGATCGGGAGAAATGCTGCAGGCGGCTCGCCGGCGGCTGCGCGATCTGCCGGCGGCCGAAGTGCGGCGAGGTGAATTGGAAGCGCTGCCGCTCGCGGACGCCGAACTCGACGCCGCAACGCTCATGCTCGTGCTGCATCATCTGCCGGATCCCGGAGCGGCCCTGAAGGAAGCGAATCGGGCGTTGAAGAGCGGCGGCCGGCTTGTGATTGCCGACATGCTGCCGCACGATCATGAGGAGTATCGTCAGCAGATGGGCCACGTGTGGCTTGGATTCAGCGACGAGCACATGCAGCGGCTGCTCACGACCGCTGGATTCGATCGGATCCGAATCACTGGGCTGCCGGTGAACGCGGCGGCAAAGGGGCCCGCCTTGTTTGTGGCGACAGCCGTAAAGATCTGAGAATTCGCGAGTCGCGGTTCGCGATTCGCGCTGTCCACGTTGAAGCGCGAAGCTTTAGCGCCGCGCTTACAGACTGGAAACTGGAAACTGGGAACTGGGAACTGACAAGCGTAGAAGGGAATTTATGTCCACAGCAGTTCGAGAAATGCACGCATTCGATCAGGCGGCAAAGGCAGGGCGGCAGCCGTTCAAGGTCAAGGATCTGCAGCTCGCGGAGTTCGGCCGCAAGGAGATTCGCCTGGCTGAACAGGAGATGCCTGGATTGATGACGCTGCGGGAACGCTACAAGGGCAAGAACCCGCTTGCCGGCGCGCGCATCATGGGCAGCCTCCACATGACGATTCAGACCGCGGTGCTGATTGAGACCCTCGTGGAGCTCGGCGCCGACGTTCGATGGGTTTCGTGCAACATCTTCTCGACCCAGGATCATGCCGCAGCGGCGGTCGTGGTCGGGCGCCCCGAATCGGGCGGCACGCCTGAGAATCCCCGAGGCACGCCGGTGTTTGCCTGGAAAGGGGAGACGCTGCAGGAATACTGGTGGTGCACGAGCGAAGCGCTGATGTGGCCCGATGGCAAGGGGCCGACGCTCCTCGTCGATGATGGCGGCGACGCAACGCTGCTGGTGCACAAAGGGGTGGAGTTCGAGAAGGCCGGAAAGGTGCCCGCGTTCAACGCGGAAAGCGACCCCGAGGAATGGGGAGTGATCCTCGATCTCCTGCGTGCGGAACTGAAAGAGAACCCGCAGCGTTGGACGAAGGTTGCCTCGGAGCTGCGTGGGGTGAGCGAGGAAACAACGACCGGCGTCCACCGCCTCTACGAGATGATGAAGGCCGGCACGCTGCTGTTCCCGGCGATCAACGTCAACGACTCGGTCACCAAGAGCAAGTTCGACAACATCTATGGTTGCCGTCATTCACTCGTCGATGGTCTGAATCGCGCGACCGACGTGATGCTCGGCGGCAAGGTGGCGGTCGTGTTCGGGTTCGGCGAGGTTGGCAAGGGCTGCGCCCAGGCGCTTCGCGGCCAGGGCTGCCGGGTCATCGTCGCCGAAATCGATCCGATCTGCGCATTGCAGGCGGCGATGGAAGGCTACGAGGTGAAGACGCTCGAGGACGTGATCGAGAAAGCCGATATCTTCATCACCGCGACCGGCAACCTCAACATCATCAGCGCGGCGCACATGGCGCGGATGAAGGACAAGGCCATCGTCGGCAACATCGGCCACTTCGATAACGAGATCGACATGGCCGGGTTGAAGAAGGTGAAGGGGATCCAGCGAATCAACATCAAGCCCCAGTACGACGAGTACCGGTTCCCGGACGGCCACAGTGTGATGGTGCTGGCCGAAGGGCGGCTGTTGAATCTGGGTTGCGCGACCGGCCACCCGAGCTTCGTGATGTCGGCGTCGTTCACCAATCAGGTGATCGCGCAGCTCGAGCTGCACCAGCACAACGACAAGTATCAGAAGAAGGTGTACATCCTGCCGAAGCACCTCGATGAGGAGGTTGCCCGGCTCCACCTCGGCCACCTCGGCGTGAAGCTCACCACGCTGACGAAGGAGCAGGCAGACTACATCGGCGTGCCGGTTGAAGGACCATACAAGCCGGATCACTACCGCTACTAACCGCGGGTTAGTAAAAACGCCCTCTGACGCCGGGGCGGGCTGGTTGGCCCGCCCCGGCTTTTCTTTTGTGGCATGATCGCGCCGCAAAAAGGAGGCGCGTCATGCATCGTCGCGAATTTCTCGAAGCCTCTGGTGTATTAGCCGGCAGCACGATGCTTGGCGGCATCCCGGCCATCCAGCCGACACCGCCGATGATCGGGATCCAAATCGGCGCCGTGTCGTTCGTCGACGAAGGCACCGATCGCGTGCTCGATGCGCTGCCGCAGATGGCGGCGATCAACACGCTGTTTGTCGCCACGTTCACCTACGGCCGCGGCATCGCCGGACGCCAGCTGCCCAATCAGCCGCTGCCGGACCACGGGAAGCAGGAGTACGACACGGCCACGTTCCGCGGTGGGAACTACGCGACGCCGCATCCGCAGTATTACGGCAATACGAGCATCAAGCCGGAGCGTGCACCCGATCATCCCAATTACGATGTGCTCGCCGACGTTCTGCCGCAAGCGCACTCGCGTCGCATGAAAGTGATCGCCTGGTTCGAGGACGTCTTCGCGGCTGACGTGCCCGGCTTCGAGCAGGCGCGCGAGGTGATGGTCGACGGCCAGCGCTCGACGTTCGCGTGTACGCGCAATCCCAATACCCGGAACTTCTGGCTCGGTCTCGTCGAGGACTATCTACGCTCGTACGATGTGGACGGTCTGATGTGGGGCAGCGAGCGCCAGGGCCCGCTCGGGAGCGTGTTAGGCACGAACCACGGGGGCGCCGGCGCCGGCGGACGCGTCGCCTGCTTCTGCCAGTACTGCACCGGCGCGGCAACGGCTCAGGGGATCAACGTCGATCGCGCAAAGCAGGGCTACAAGGAGCTGGTGAACTGGGCGACTGCGATCGGCAGCGGAAGAAGACCTGCCGACGGCGCGTTTGTCACGTTCTGGCGCCTGCTCGTCAAGTATCCAGAGATTCTGGCGTGGGAACGATTGTGGAACGAGGCGCTCTACGACACCTATCGCGACCTCTACAAACGGGCTCACGAAGTCGCACCGACCAAGGGCATGGGTTGGCACATCTGGCACAACAACTCGTTCTCGCCGTTCTATCGCGCCGAGCAGGATTACACGGACTTCAGCCAGTATTCGGATTTTCTGAAAGTCGTGATGTACGGGATGTGCGGTGGCGAGCGTCTGGCCCAGTACGTGCGGAACTCGAACCGTTCGTTGTTCGCCGATTTGACGCCCGAGGCGACGCTCGCGCTCACCTACGACCTGCAGCAATATCACGATCGTCCTTTGAACGAGCTCGCGGCCGCGGGCCTGAGCGCGGACTATGTGAAGCGAGAGACGATGCGTGCTGTCGCCGGCGCGTCGCCGAACGTCAAGATCTGGCCGGGCATCGATGTCGACATCCCGACGGCCGCCACGAGCAAGAAAACCCAACCGGCTGACGTCTACGAGGCGGTCAAAGCTGCCTTTGCCGGCGGTGCCCACGGCGTGATCCTGTCGCGCAAATATTCGGAAATGAGGCTGGACAATATCAGGGGCGCCGGACAGGCCATTCGGGAATTGAAATTAGCGTAGCGTTGCGTCTGGTGGGGACACACTGAACATCGCACAGTGAGCATTGTTCATTGCACATTGATCATTGCTTCTCAATTCCCATCTTCGTCGACTCCAGGATCCCGTCCATCGAATCGCGGGAGCGTCGCTGGACGATCGATCGGACGAGCGTTCGCGAGACGCCCGTCAAAGACCGCGTCCGCGCGCGATTCATCGACACGAGATAGAATCCCGAGGTCCCATCGTTGAACGCGGAGATCACGCCGATGCCGGCGTCGAAGTAATGCGCGGCGTAGATCTGCTTGGTGGCGATGAAGCCGGGGCGGAGGACGCCAGCGGGAGCAGGGTAGAGGGACAGATGCGTGATGCGCGTCACCGGTCGGTTGATGTCGTCCTTGCTCCAGTAGAGCAGATCTTCGGCCCCTTCGAGCCGGGCGGATGGAAACCGCTTCAAGTGATCGAAGAATTCCGGTGAGAGCTTTTCAAAGTCGGCGAACGCGTCGAACAGAATCTTGAACTCGTCGGCAACCTGCAGCGGCGTGGCCTTGTTGCGGTAGTCGCCGAGCGTGCCGTCGGCCATGTATGCGGCAGCGTTGGCGGCCAGCACGGTCCGCCACAGGTCACCCGCTTGCTGCTTCCAGTTCGGCGCATTCCAGTTCACCTCGTGAGTGAACCGGTCGACGTCGCGGGTCGACAATCTGATCCCGCAGTCACCGGGCTTGCATGTGCGAAGCTGTCCGAGATCGAACTCCTCGATGTGGAGGCTACCGAGATCGCCGGCGACCGGAGGCGTGCTGAACCTGCCGGTCTCGAGCACGACATCGCTCGACTTCACGGCGGACGGGTTGCGATAGCGCTCGAAGAGCTTCGTTTGCGATCCGGCGATCCGGACGGCTCCGACCACCGCAACTTCGCGCCGGTCGGTGTCGAGCACCTTGGCAATTGGCTCGCCGCGATCGAGCCGCGACAGTTCCTCGTTGGTGAAGGCGGCCGTGGTGCGCAGCAATGCATGCACCTGATTGCCTGAGTTCTGAAATCCTGACCGTCCGGTCGTCACGGGAGCGGTCAGCAGGCAGAGCGCGACGATAGTTCCCAGACCTCGGGCGCAATCGAGGCGGCAGCGGCGTTTCGTCATTGGCGGTGAATGCGGTAGTCTACACCTCGATGGCGGGAACCAAGGGGCCAAATTCAGCATTCAACATTCAGCATTTTCGAGGTCTTCCATGAAGCTCGGCCTGTATAGCATCACCTACCTTGGCGTGTGGTATCGGGGACGTGCGCTGACGGTGGAGGAGCTGATCGATCGCGCCCGCGAATACGGTTACGAGGGAGTGGAGATCGATGGCAAGCGTCCGCATGGCAGCCCACTCGATCTGCCGAAGCGGCGGTGCCAGGAGCTGCAGCTCAAAGCGAAGGATGCCGGGATCGAGATCTACGCGGTGGCTGCGAACAACGACTTCAGCAGCCCGATTCCCGAGTATCGGGAGGGTCAGCTGTTGTACGTGCGCGATCTGATTCGCGCGACGGCCGACCTCGGAGTGAAGACGCTCCGGATGTTCGCCGCATGGCCCGGTTTGACGATCACCTCCGAAGGGGCGCGCTATACGAAGGCGCGACAAATCTGGCGCGAGGCTCACTCTGATGTTTCCGCCGAACAGATCTGGGCCTGGTGCCGCGATGGATTGATCGAAGCGTCGGCGTGGGCCGGCGATGCCGGCGTGACGCTCGCGCTCCAGAATCACGCGCCGGTGACCAACTCGCCGGCAGACATGCTGCGCATGATCCGCGAGGTGGACTCGCCGCATCTGAAGGCCTGCCTCGACGCGCCGTTGGCGGCGCGGCAGGGGGTCACTTCCATGCAGGATGCGGCGCGCGAGGTTGCGGGGCTGCAGGTGTTGTCGCATTTCGGTGGCGAATACGAGCGTGCCGCTGACGGATCGGTGCGTGGCCTCGTTCGCAACCCCGATGAGACATTGACGCCGGAGGATTACTACCTCGACTTCGCCGTCGGAATGCAGGAGATCGGCTACGACGGCTACATTGGCTACGAGCTCTGCCACCCGATTCCGCCGGTGAATGGCGAGCCGGTCGGGCTCGACTTCGCCGATCTCAACGCGCGCCTCGCGGCCGAGTACATGCGCGGCGTGCTGAAGGAAGCGGCCCGTGCGGCGATGGTCAGAACTTCCGCCTGAAGGCGGAAGCTGCGAATCGCCTGTTTCTTCCGCCTGAAGGCGGAGGCTACAAGCCATCAGTTTGTGGCTTCCGGCTCTAGCCGGAAGTCGTATGCGGAAGCGACGAATCGACGTTTTTCTTCCGCCTAAAGGCGGAAGCTACAAGCCATCAGTTTGTGGATTCCGGCTTTACCCGGAAGTCATATGCGGAAGCGACGAATCGACTATTTCTTCCGCGTCAAGGCGGAAGCTACAAGGCATCACTTGTGGCTTCCGGCTTTAGCCGGAAGTCGTATGCGGCAAGTCCACGAACCCTGTGACAGAGCGCGCGCCTAACGGCGAAGATCAAAAGGATCCCGGCAGCGTGTCGCGGCGCACGTTACTTCGGAGGGTTTGTGCTGCGCCAATCCTCGCCGTCGTCACGCCTCGCTTCGGACGCGCGCCGGCCGTGATCGCCGATCGCCCGAGCGACATCCGCATCCTCGAAGTCCGGCACGAGTTCCAGGATTTCCAGTACCGCGCTCCCTACCAGTTCGGTGGCCGGTCGGTCGATCGGGTCACGCTCCTGAACGTCACCTGTCGGGTCCGCACCAACGCCGGTCGCGAGTCGTCCGGCTTTGGCTCCATGACGCTCGGCAATGCGTGGGCGTTTCCTGCCGCGTCGCAGGATGCGGGGCTGGGCGCGATGAAGGATCTCGCGGCGAAATTGCGCGAGATCACGGCGGCGTGCGACGAAAAGGGTCATCCCATCGATCTCTTCCGCGCCCTCGAACCCGCGTACCTGCGCGCCGCCTCGACGCTGTCGACCGATCGCCAACTTCCAGTCCCCATACCCAAACTCTGCACGCTGGTCGTCGCGAGCGCCTTCGATGCGGCGATCCACGACGCGTATGGGAAGGCGTTCGACCGCAGCGTCTACGAAACCTACGGTTCGGCGTTCATGAGCCGCGATCTGTCGGTCGACCTGGGGTCCTCCTTCCAAGGCGAGTATCTCGATCGTTATGTGCCCGCGGTTCCCAAGGCGCGGATGCCGGTGTTCCATTCGGTCGGGGCGAGCGATCCGCTCGATGCGTCGGACATGCAGGGGCGAACACGGATCGAAGATGGCCTGCCCAACACCCTGGAGGAGTGGATCCCGCGTGATGGCTTGATCCGCTTCAAGATCAAATTGAACGGTGGCAACCTCGACGCCGACTACGATCGAGTCATCCGCATAGACCGGATCGTGACTCGCGCGCAGGCCCGACGCGGCCAGAAGGACTGGAAGTACTCGCTCGACTTCAACGAAGGCTGTCCGAACGTCGGGTATCTGCTCGAGTTCCTCAGGCGCGTGCGCGAGGCGACGCCGACAGGCTTCGATCGAATTCTCTATATCGAGCAGCCCACCGCGCGAGACCTTGCGAAGGACAGGGCCAACGTCATGCACGAGGCCGCACGATTGCGGCCGGTCGTGATCGACGAGTCGCTGACCGATTTGGATGCGCTGCTGCTCGCACGCGAGATGGGCTATACCGGCGTCGCGCTGAAGGCGTGCAAAGGACAGAGCCAGGCGATGCTGATGGCCGCGGCGGCGCAGAAGTTCGGAATGTTTCTCTGCGTCCAGGATCTGACCTGTCCCGGAGCCTCGCTCATTCACTCAGCCGGCATCGCCGCGCGAGTGCCCGGCAACGCCGGCATCGAAGCCAACGCCCGCCAGTTCGTTCCGGCCGCCAACCGTGAGTGGGAGAACCGCTTCCCCGGGTTGTTCACGATCCACGATGGGATGATGGCGACCGGTCAGCTCACCGGACCGGGACTCGGCGCGGTTCGGGCCTGAAATTCCTGCGAATCGCGAACTCACTTCACGAACTGAAACGATACCGGTGACCCGACGTCGATCTTGCTCCCTGTCGGCGTCAGCCGGCCGCTCTGCGGGTCAATCCGAAATACGACGACCGAGTTGGAGTTCTGATTGCCGGCGACGAGGTAACGGCCCTGTGGATCGATATTGAAGCCGCGCGGCGTGTTGCCCTCGGTGGGGGTGTGTTCGACATACGTCAGCTTGCCGCTGTTCTGATCGATTCGGAAGAGCGCGATGCTGTCGTGGCCGCGAATCGAGGTGTACAGAAAAGTCCCCGACGGGTGGATGACGAGCTCGGCGCCGCTATAGCTCGGCTGCATCGAAACCTTCGGCGGTAGCGCGGAAACAGTTTCCAGCGGTTTCAGTTCACCTGTGGTCGGGTTGACGGTGAATGACGATACCGTGCAATTCAGTTCGTTGATGACGTACCCGAACCGCCCACTCGGATGGACCGAGAAGTGCCGCGGTCCGGAACCTGGCTCGACCTTGACATTCGGGGGGTCGGCCAGTTTGAGCAACCCTTTACGTTCGTCGAGCTGGTAAATGACGATCCAGTCCAGACCGAGGTCCGCTACATACACAAACTTGCCGGCCGGGTCGGTTGTGATCGAGTGCGCATGCGGTTCCTTTTGGCGTTCCGCGTTGACGCTGTGGCCGTGGTGCTGCGCGAAGAATGACCCGGACTTCAACGCGCCGTCGCGGTTGATCGGCAGGACGATGACGCTGCCGCCGCCGTAGTTGGCGACAAGGACGTTCTTACCGGCTTTGTCGACGGACAGGTGCGCCGGACCAGAACCTTCAGTTGGCTGCTGACCGAGCGCCCGCAACTTGCCCGTGCCCCGGTCGATCTCGAATGCGCTGACCGCGCCGGTCCCATCGTTATAGATGGGCGACTCGTTTACCGCATACAGGTATTTTTCATTGGGATGAATGGCCAGAAAGCTTGGGCTATGGGTTTCCGCTACAAGCTCTGGCGGCGACAACTTGCCAGTTTCTGTGTCGAGCCTGGAGACGTAGATGCCTTTGCTCTGCGCCCCGGTATAGGTACCGATATAGACGAGCATGCTCCCCGACGACGTCGCAGGCGCCTGGGCGAGACCATGGGCGGCCAAGCCGACCACAATCACTGCTATTACAAAGACGGCGAAGAATCGTCGCATAAACTCTCTTTCAATATCCGTTCGCAGGTAACCCGAAGTTCACGGTAATCTTACAGCCTCTCTGACATTGAGGATTACGACCATGCGACGCAGAGAATTTCTGGGTGCCGTGACCGCATCGCTTGTGGTTTCCAAAGCCGTACCTGCCGCGCAGTCGACGACCGGCGCACAGTCTACGCCGACTCCGCCCCCGCGCAAGGGCCGGATCAAGCAAGGCGTGACTCGAGGCGTGTTCGCACGCGGTACGAGCCTGGACGATTGCTGTCGCGACGCAGCCCGTCTCGGTATCAAGGGATTCGATCTCATCGGGCCAGATGACTGGCCGACCTTGAAGAAATACGGACTGATTCCGTCGATGTATCCTGGCGGGCCCGTCGGACCCGGCGGCACGATTCCGGTCGCGCTCAACCGGAAAGAGAACCACGAACGTCTGCTCGGCCAGATGCATCCGGCAATCGATCAGGCCGCCGCTAACGGCGTCCCCAACATCATCACCTTCTCAGGGAATCGCAACGGCATGGCCGATGCGGAAGGGGCAGACAACTGCGTGGCGTTCCTCAACCAGATCAAGAGCCACGCCGAAGACAAGCAGATCACGATCTGCATGGAGTACTTGAACAGCAAAGTGAATCACAAGGACTACATGTTCGACCACATCGCCTGGGGGGTGGACGTCATGAAGCGCGTGAACTCACCTCGCGTCAAGATTCTCTACGACATCTATCATGCCCAGATCATGGACGGCGACATCGTCCGCAACATCCGCGACAATTTTCAGTGGATCGGTCATTTCCACACCGGCGGCAATCCCGGACGCCACGAGATCGACGATACCCAGGAGCTGAACTACCGCTTCGTGATGCAGGCCATCGCGGAGCTCGGCTATACCGGGTTCGTCTCGCACGAGTATTCACCGTCCCAGGGACACGATCCGATCGCGGAGCTCGAGAAAGCAATCGAGATCTGCGATGTGTAAATGCTGAACGCTGACTTCTGAATGCTGAATGAAAAGCTCTTCGCTCCACTCAGCACTCAGCACCCAGAATTCAGCATTTGCAGCGTTCACTTCCCAAAGGTCGGAAACATCTTTTTCAGATCATCCGCAGTCACGCCCGCCCCGTACTGATTGAGCTCAAACGTCTCGGCATACTTGATCGCACGGCCCTTCTGTTCGCCGTAGAGCTTGACCAGCAGGTCGCGATACTGGTTCGCCTCATTCGCGTTCCGTTGCTTGACGATGTCGAGCAGATAGGCCTTTCGACCGGCATCGTCGGCCGGGACGTTGCGGCCGTATCGAGCCTGCCACGAGTCGGCATCACCGAATTGCGAAGGCAAAGCCGAAATACAGTCCCACTTCTTCTGCGCCACGTCGTCGATACCGACAGCGATGATGGGATCGAAGGGGTACGGCTTCTTAAAGGGGTCGGAATAGAACAGGTAGATCGGATTGCCCTTGGTCGGCGGTGTGTAAGGGGCGAAGTACGGTGCGGCGACAACGACGGCGGTATCCTGGGCAAGCTGGCCGACGGCGCGGTGGTCAGGATGGTAGTCATACGGCCGGTGCGACAGGACGATGTCGGCCTGCCACTCGCGAATGACGTTCGCAACCTTCTTGCGCGTGTCGAGATCAGGCATCAGCTCGCCGTCGTGGATATCGAACACATCGGTTGCGACGCCGAGTTTCGCGTGGCAGGCCTCGACTTCCGCCTTGCGTCGCTGCGCCAATGGACCGCCCGCCTGCGAGAAATGGCCGACGTCTCCATTGGTCATCGCGACCAGCTTCACCTTGGCTCCCTGTGCCGCGAACAGCGCGGCCGTGCCCGCAAACTTCAACTCGGCGTCGTCGGGATGCGCGCCGAAAGCAATGATGCGGAGCTGGCTGGGTGCCGGCGTCTGGGCCGAAACAGCGCGCAGGATAGATCTGGCCGGAGACAAACACGCCGTTGCCATCACCACGATCAAGAAGCATCGAATCGCTCGCATGGATCACCTCGTGGGGGCCTATCGTAATTCGAGTGGAGGGAAGAGGGGAACCAGTTGTTTTCGGGCGTGAGTTTCGGAGGCTTCGGAGAGAACGGAGTTCACAACGAAGGAACGAAGTTAACGGAGACGTACGAAGATCGTGCGGGCGTATTGATCCCTTCGTTCGTCTTCGTTGGCTTCGTTCCTTCGTTGTGAACCCCGTTTCCTCCGTAACCTCCATTCGTCCCATGTGGTGGACTCCGACTCTCCCCGCGAAATATGATTCTGGACTCATGACTATTTCGAACCGACTCCTGGCCACCGCGCTGGCCGGGTTCACCGTAATCGCGGCGCACCTCGCGGCGCAGGGGACGCCGCAGCAGCCACCGCCGGCTCCGATACAAAACCCACCGGCGAATCCGCCCGACACACCAGAAGGGCGGGGAGCCGGTCGCGGACGAGGACGGGGCCAAGGGCAGATGGCGACTTTTCCGGCGCAGCAGCGACCACCAGGTGATCCCGAACTGATCGCTCGCGGCAAGCCGTTATTCGTCACCAACTGCAGTACGTGTCATGGTGTCGACCTTCGCGGTGGTGTCGGCAACGGGCCCAACCTTCTGCGCTCGTCCGTAGTCCTAACGGATCAACACGGCGAGCTGATCCTGCCGATCGTGCGCGGTGCGCGCGCGGAACGAGGAATGCCGCCTCTGCCGCAGTTGACTGACGATGACGTGAAAGCCATCGCCGAATACATCCACAGCATCGTCGCGACAGCGCGCGGTCAGGGCGCACCTCCCGAAAGCGAGGCACCTCCGCCGAATGCGTTGGTTGGCGACGCCAAGGCAGGCGAAGTCTACTTCGCTGCCAAGTGCGCCAGCTGTCACTCGCCAACCGGCGATCTCGCCGGTATCGGATCGCGAATCGATGAAGCGAAGAACCTTCAGAACTACTGGGTGGTTGGCGGCGGCGGCGGAAACGGTCGCGGTGGCCGAGGCGGGCGCGGCGCGCAAGGTGACCAGTCGGATCGCCGTACCGTCACCGCGACGGTGACGATGCCAAATGGCGAGAAGATTCAGGGGCAGGTTGCGCGGCTGGACAATTTCTTCATCACGTTGCTGCTCGACGACGGCCGGCTGCGGACGATTCGCCGCGAAGGGGATGTGCCGAAGATCGACGTGAAGGATCCGCTGGAGTTCCACAAGAAGCTTCCGGCGATCCTGACCGACAAAGATATGCACGACGTAACCGCTTATCTGGCGACACTCAAATGACACTCAAGAAAATACTGATTACTCTCTCGCTGGCAGCGTCTCCGGTGCTGCTGATCGCGCAAGGGCGAGGTCTCGATCCCGCGAGAATCCTGAAGCCGCTCTCAGACGAGTGGCCGACCTACAGCGGCGACTACACCGCCAAACGCTACAGTCTGCTGAAACAAATCAATCAGTTGACCGTGAAGCACTTGACGTTGGCCTGGACGCTTCGGCTGACCGGCGGAACGATGAGTGGATCGGGCGGCGACCTTGGCGGCGGACGCGGTGGCGCGTCGACGAATTACATCATCGGCGGAGAAGGGACCGGTGATTATCCATCCGGTCCACCGACGATCAAAGCCTCCGCGCTCATGGTCGATGGCACGATCTATCTGACCGCGCCCGATAACGCGTGGGCGATCGATGCGCGCGATGGCCGCGTGTTGTGGCACTACTTCTGGAAAGCGCGCGGCGGCACGCACATCGCCACGCGCGGCTTCGGCATGTGGCACGACTACCTCTACATGGAGACGCCGGACAACTATCTGGTGTCGCTCGAAGCGAAGACGGGCAAGGAGCGCTGGCACAAGAGCATCGCCGACTTCGAGCAGCAGTACTTTTCGACGGCGGCGCCGATCGTCATCGGCAACCACGTCATTGCGGGAACGGGCAACGATCTCGATATGCCGGGTTTCCTGCAGTCCTTCGATCCAGAGACGGGTGCGCTGCAGTGGAGGCTTTACACCGTCCCGATGAATCCAGGCGATCCGGGCCTCGAGACGTGGCCCAGCCTCGATGCCGCACGCCATGGCGGGGCACAGCCGTGGCTGCCTGGCGCCTACGATCCCGACACGCATCTCTACATCTTCGGCACCGGCAACCCGACGCCCGCTTACACGCCGGGGCGCGGCGATGAATCAATGGACAACCTGTACACCGGCTCGTTGGTCGCGGTGAATGTCGATACTGGGAAGATGGCGTGGTACTACCAGACCGCGCCGCACGACATGCACGACTGGGACTCGGCCCAGACGCCGGTCCTCGTGGACGCGCCATTCAAGGGGCGGATGCGGAAGCTCGTGATGACTGCCGCGCGCAACGGCTATTTCTTCGTCCTCGATCGCGTCACCGGCGAGCACCTGCTGACGGAGAAGTACGGTTCGGCGACCAATTGGGTGAAAAACCTGGACGAGAAAGGGCGCCCGAGGAGAAACGTCGAGAAGGATCCCACGATTGGCGGATCGATCGTGTCGCCAAGCGCCGGAGGCACGATCAACTGGGAGCCGCCCGCATTCTCGCCGGACACAGGCCTCTTTTACGTCGGCGAGGACAACATTTATTCGATCTTCTACCTGCTCGACACCGATCCGCGTGGATCGATGGGCCTCGGTGGAAAGCTCGAGTCGCGCGCCGGTACTGGCGGCAGCTTTCTCACCGCACTCGACTACAAGACCGGCAAGGCCGCGTGGCGCTACAAATACGAAGGTGGAGCTGGCGGTGGCGGTGGCGTGCTCGCAACCGCTGGCAAGGTCGTCTTCGCAGGCGACGGCGCCGGCAACATCGTCGCGCACGACGCGTTTACCGGGAAGGCGCTCTGGCATTCGAAGATCGGCGGCGTTACCAACCCGCCGCAGACGTATTTGCTCGATGGCCGTCAGTATCTGCTCGTCGCCACGGGCGATACGTTGTGGGCGTTTGTCATGTACTGACGCGGGTCAGCTTCCAGCTTCCAGTTTCCAGTTTCCAGTTTCCAGTTCCCAGTTCCAATCTCACTGGCAACTGGCAACTGGCAACTGGCAACTGGTCAGTGCATCTCCACCCCACAACTGCCAATCCCGCCTCGAAAATAGTTGAATTGCACGTTCGGATGATCCGCAAGGAGCGACATCGGCACCGATGTGTCGACGATTCGCTTCGAGATCATCAACGCGGTCAGCCGTTGACCGAACGGGTTGTCGTGCGTGCCGGCATGCCAGATTGAGACTTTGTCCGCTTTCCAGGTCTCGACCGGACCGACGCTGATGGCCTTCGTCGGTACGCCGGCGATGTTGCCGCCTCCGCTCGTGCGCGCGTTTTGCGCGATCGTCAACGGATGGAGGTCGACGACCCGCGTGGGGAGCTTGCGATACACGGCAGCCGGCGGCGGTGAGTCCTTGTATCGGCCTTTTCGCGGCAGAGGATCGTTGAACGCCCAGTGCTTCACCTCGCCCTGGCCGCCCTGCATCACCGCGCAACGGACGCCCGCGTCCCACGAGTTTCGGTAGGGGGTGGTATCAGCTTTCGGAAAGTGCAGGTGCGCGTCCGGCATGCGGAGCCGGCGGTCGATCCGGTTGAAACACAGGCTCCGGTCGGCACGCTCGAAGCTCAGAGGGTGCGACACCGGCACTTCCAGGCCCGTGGACGCATCGAACCATTCGTCCATACCCCAGAAATGAGCGGATCGCACGTCGAGGTGCAACGAGTTGACGATCCGAGCGACGAGTGGCAGCTGCTCGGTTGGTCCAATCGGTCCGCAGATCCCGACGGGATTGTCGTCGGTGCTGGCGCGCCACGCGTCGATGTACTCGAGTGCCTCGGCGAGATAGAACTCTTCGATCGAATCGTAGAGGAGCACCGTGAATCCCGGACGAGAGAGCCGGGCCAGATCGCGCGGCGTGAGCCGGGCGGCTTCGTCAATCACGTCGCGATCGAGCGTCGTGTAATCCCACCAGTCAGGGGCAATGGCGCTGCGTGGTCTGGTCATCGAGCGGTATCGGGCGATCGGTTGTATGCGGGGTTCACAAGGTAATTGGTTTCGAGTGCGTCCTTCAGCGGGTCGGCGCCTTCGTCGCCATAGCCCCAGTGCGCATGGCGGCGCCAACCCTCGGCGTACTTGAATCGTCCCGACCACGATCCCAGCGTTCGCGCGAACCCCTCCATTGTTGCGATGTAGCTGCTCATGCCCTGTGTCGCATCGAGCCAGCCTTGCTGGCTCTGATGGCATTCGAGCGCCGCGCGCTTGCGATCCTGGACCGTCGTCGTATCCACAAACGATTCGGGGACGATGCGCTGCCGCAAGCCGTCCTGGAGGCCGTGCGGGCTGGCGTGATAGATGGTGACCGCCGTCTGCACCGGTTTGCGTGCCGGGACCGTTCGGTAGTTCGGCACGCCACGCGCGAAGGCCGCCGTCAACGCCAGCCGGCAGGTGTTCATGTGATCTTCCATGTAATCCTGCGGCGAGTGGGTCAAGATAATCGACGGGTCGACCTCGCGGACGATCGCCGCCACGCGCCGCAGGGCGCGATCGTCGTAGAAGATCTGGAGATCGTCGCCAATCGCCGGATGCCAGACGGCTCTCATCTTTGCCGCCGCTGCCTGCGCTTCACCGCAGCGCACGCGAGCCGTTTCGGCCGCGGACAGCGTCAGGCTGCCGAGATTGCCGCTCGACAGATTGAGGTAATGAACATCCCACCCCGCGTCGCCAAGCAGCAGCAGCGTGCCCGCCATCATGAATTCAATGTCGTCCGGGTGAGCCCCAATCGCGAGCACGCGCTTGGCCCCCCTCGACTCGCGTGTTTGTGCGCTCGCTCGGGGCAGGCCCCCGGCACCCGTGGCACCCTTGGCACTCCTAGCACCCTTGGCACTCCTAGCACCCTTGGCACCCCTGGCACCCTTGGCACCCCTGCTGCGTTTATTCAATAGCGATTTCGCCAACTCGAACCGGCCTTCCTTCGTCAGCGGATTTGTCTGCCGCCGCCATCACGCGATGCGTGACGAACGCGTCGGCGAAGCTCGTGAGCGGCATGTCCTTACCCTGTTCCAGCGCATCGAAGAACGCCTGGAACTGTGTGAGATAGGGATGATCGCTCACATCGCCGCTATCGAGCAGCTTCATCGAGAGTTCGCTCCAGGCGTGCCGATTGAGGCCGGCGAGTTTCTGAGAGTGAAACTTGTTGTCGAGAATGCTCCCGTCGCTGCCGACGAGATGAGTGTGGAAGTAGTACGGCTGCAGGCAATCGACGACTGCGGCACACTTGCCGGCGCTGCCGTTCTTGAACTTGAGAATCGTTGTCGATGTCGTCCGGTATTCATAGGGTGCGAATATCGGATTGCCGCTTTGTGTGGCGTAGGTGGTGACCTCGTCGACTTCGTCGTTCATGCACAGAAGCAGCGCGTCCAGCGCGTGGCATCCCGCGGTCAAGAGCGCGCTGCCGCCGAGGCTCTTCTTGATGTTCCACCGGTATTGTCCATACCACGGGCCGATGCCGTGATAGTAGTCAACCTCGCCATAATGCAGCCGGCCGAGCAGCCCGGCGTCGATGACGGCTTTGGTGGCGAGAAACTGCGACGAGTATCGGCATTCGAGGCAGACACACGTCTTCACTCCTGTCTCCCGCACCGCGCGCTTCATGGCCAGCACTTCCCGCCAGTCGATGGCCAGCGGCTTTTCGATGATCACGTGCTTGCCATGTTTCGCTGCGGCGATGAACTGCGACGCGTGCTGATCGGGATAGCTCGTGATGTCGACGACATCGATCGAGCGATCCGCGAGCATCGCTTCGAGATCGGTATACGGCGTGATCGGTGACTTGTGCCGGGCGGTCAGGTCAGCCGCCGAGAGCGGCCGCGACGACCACACGGCGGTGACCCTGGCCTTGGTGGTTGCATTGATCGCGTCGATGTGAGCCGCGCCGGCCCAACCATAGCCGATCACAGCCGCGTTGAATGTTTTGTGCATGGGGACCGTCGCCATCCGCGGACGAACATTGAGATACGAGCCGCGGAAGAACATAGAAAGACACGGATGAATCTTATCGGAAAAGGTCTATAGGACCATCGTGTAGTATCCGCTCCATGTCACGCGATTTTTCCAGACGGGAATTTCTCGAGCTCGCGGCGGTCGCCGGCTTCTCGCCCTCGCTGAGCACGACGCGGTCTGCGGCATTGGCGACCCAGGCTCGCGGCGAGGCGCAGCCGTGGTATCGGCGAACGTTTCGGTGGATGCAGACGAACATCGCGGAGCTGGACGCGACGCGGTACGACATTGACTGGTGGCGCGGCCACTGGAAACGCACCCACACGCAGGGGATCGTCGTCAACGCCGGCGGCATCGTGGCCTACTATCCGACCGACATCCCTCTCCATCGGCGCGCCGAATTCCTCGGTAATCGCGACCTGTTCGGCGATCTGCTGAAGGCGGCGCGTCAGGACGGCATCGTCGTCTTCGCCCGCATGGACTCGAATGGCGCCGGCGAGGAAATGTACAAGGCGCACCCCGACTGGTTCACGCGAAATGCCGCCGGACGTCCGTACCCGCGCGACGCGTCGCTGAACATGCCATGCGTCAATGGCCCCTATTACCGCGAACATATCCCCGCGATTCTGCGCGAAGTCGCAGCCAAGTACAAGCCGGAAGGATTCACCGACAACAGCTGGAGCGGCTTGTCGCGGGCAAACATCTGCCTGTGCGATAACTGCCGCGCGAAGTTCAAGACGGAGCGCGGCTTCGATCTGCCGGCGCGCGCCGATTGGGCCGATCGCATCTACCGCGCATGGATCGAGTGGAGCTATGCCTGCCGTCTGGAGATCTGGGATCTCTATAACAAGACGGCCCGGGAGGCCGGAGGACCTGCGTGTCTCTGGGTTGGCATGATCGGCGGGACGGTCGCGGCATCCGCTTCCGAGTTTCGTGACTACCGCGAGATCTGCCGTCGCGCCGAACTCATCATGCTCGACAACCAGCGTCGTAACGACACGACCGGGTTTCAGGCCAACGGTCAGACGGGAAAACTGGTGCACGGGCTGCTAGGTTGGGACAAGCTTGCGCCTGAAAGTTTCGCGCTCTACCAGACGGCTGGCGCGACGTTTCGTTTGTCCATGCGGCCGGAACCCGAGGTCCGGCTGTGGGCGCTCGAAGCCTTCGCCGGCGGCATCCAGCCATGGTGGCACTACATCAATGCGTACCACGAGGATCGGCGCATGTATGCCACGCCGGTCGCGATGGCCGACTGGTGCGTCAAGAACGAAGCGTATCTGACCCGTCGCCAGCCCGTCGCCACCGTCGGCATCGTCTACTCGCAGCGCAACCACGATTTCTTCGGCAGAGACGACGGCGAGCTGATGGTCAACCTGCCGCAGCGGGGTTTCCTGGAAGCGCTGACGCGAGCCCGGATCCCGTACGTGCTCGTTCACGCCGACGATCTCGAGCGGGACGCTGCCGGTCTTCGCACGCTCGTCTTGCCCAATCTCGGAACCATGACCGATCAGCAGGTCTCGGCGGTGCGTGCGTTCGCCACTCGCGGCGGAATCGTTGCGACCGGTGCGACCAGCTTGTGCGATCAGTGGGGCGAATCGCGGTCGGACTTCGCTCTCGCGGACCTCTTCGGCGTCTCGCTTCCATCGGCACACGCGTTGCGCGCCCCCGCGAGTCGACATCAGGCGGCGACCGAGAGTGCGCAGACGTATCTACGCCTGGTACCCGCGCTTCGCGCGAAGACAGCCGGACCACACATCGCCTCGGAGCCTCCGGCAACCGGCACTCGCCATGCAATCCTGAAAGGATTCGATCAGACTGACATCCTGCCTTACGGCGGTTCGCTGGCGCCGATGCCCGTTGGCACTCCGGCACAGGTGTTAATGACCTACGTGCCGCCGCGACCGGCATTTCCGCCGGAAGCGGTCTGGCTGCGCGAAGACCAGACCGACATCCCAGGCCTTGTCGTCCGCGAGCCTGCGGCCGGCGGTCGGGTCGTCTATCTCGCCGCGGATCTCGATCGCCGCTACGCACGCGATAACATCGGCGACATCGGCACGCTCCTCGCGAACATGGTCCGCTGGGCGGCGAAGGACGATCTGCCATTGACCGTCGAGGGCCCTGGGCTGCTGGATTGCCACCTCTATCGGCAGGGTAGCCGGCTGATCCTGCACATTGTTAATCTCACCAACGAAGGCACGTGGCGTGGCCCGATCGACGAGTTGATTCCGGTTGGCCCGATCAAGATCAATGTCCGGCTTCCTGAAGCCACACGTGGGGTCGTGCATTCGCTCGTAAGCGCCAAGCCGATTTCGTCCGTTGCAAGTTCTGGATCGGTGCGCGCAGGAGACTCAGCGGCCGTCCGTTCAGGCAACGGCTGGATACGTTTTGAATTGGCTTCGATTCTGGATCACGAGGTGATCGTGATCGAATGAGGCACGTCGGCTGGCTGCTCGCTGGAAGCTGGAAGCGGGAAACGGGAAACGGGAAACGGGAAGCTGGTAGCTGGTAGCTGGTAGCTGTGGTAGCTGGTAGCTGATTGTCATGTTCCAGATCGGTCTGAATCCCTACGGCTTCACCCATGCCGTCGGTCTGCAAGCCTTTGGCACGGCGCGGGCGAACCCGGCTGGGTCGGGGCTGCAAGGATTCATCTCGGTGGCACGAGGCATCGAGGCGAAGTGTTTCGAATTCGACGGCCGGTGGCTGGCGCCGCTCAGCGATGATGATCTCGCGGCCCTTGCGGGCGAACTGCCCGCCGTGCCTCGTCTGTGCAGCTACTGGCTGCAGCACACACCGGGGGAAACGCTGGACGAGGCGATTCGCGCGACCCGTGCGATCGGCGGCAGCACGATCCGCATGCACCTGACCCCCGTCCTCGAGGGGGCGCGCGCAAAACACGGACCGAAATGGCAGGCGATGCTCGATCACGCGCGGACGACGCTCAACCGTGAAGCGCCAAAGGCTGCGGATGCGGACCTCCTCGTTGCGATCGAGAACCATCAGGATCTCGGCAGTGAGGAGCTGCTCGCATTTGCCGAAGAGGCTGGTCCGAACGTTGGCATCGCGCTCGACACGGGCAACCCGTTTGCCGTGGCCGAGGATCCCGTCGCATTCGCCGCCCGCGTCGCCCGCCGTGTGTTGCACGTGCACTTGAAGGATTACGTGTCGCAGTCCACGAGCGAAGGGTTTCGATTGATCCGCTGCGCAATCGGGGATGGCTGCGTCCCGCTGCAGGAGATTGCTGATGTCATCTTCCGCCTAAAGGCGGAAGCCACGGAAGATTCTGTAGAGGATCCTGGCGCGTCCACCTCTAGGCGGAAGGACGATGCCGAATCTCCCGTAGCTTCCGCCTTTAGGCGGAAGAACGATGCCGCCTTTAGGGGCAAGACCGGAGCGGGCGCCGCGCTGACGGCGTCGATCGAGGTCGGCGCGCTCGAGGCGCGTCACATTCGCGTCTTTGCGCCGGACTGGTGGCAGGGATATCCGCCGAGGGCTGCCGGCGAGCTCCGCATCGCGCTCGAGCGTCTCAAGACGAGGCGTCTGGATGATAATGCGGAATATCGGACACCGTGGGAACGGCAGGAAGCTACGGCGGTGATTGTCGAGTACGAGATGCAGCAGCTGCGGAAGAGCGTGGAGAACCTGCGGGCGCTCGGGTGGATGTAAAGGGGAGAGATGGACAAAGAGTTCTCGTTGAAGGGGGAAGTTGCGCTCGTGACCGGATCGGGGCGCGGGCTCGGACACGCGATCGCGCAGCGCCTGGCGGAGCTCGGGGCTGACGTCGCGATCCATGACGTCGACACCAAGGCGCCCGCGGAGTTTGGAGAGTTCACCGATCTCAATGCATCGCTTGCTGCGGTCGCGAAACTCGGCACGAAGACGATTGCGGTGACCGGCGACATTGGTGACGAGAGGGCAGTGCAATCGATCGCCAGCGAGGTGCAGGAGAAGCTCGGCCCGGTGTCTATTCTCGTTAACGCCGCCGGCGGGGATATCGGTGCCGCTGGCGGAAAGCCAAACCCGAACAACGCACTGCAGGTCAAGCTCGAAGACGTGCGCGCGCTGCTCAACCGGAATCTGGTCGGCACGATGCTGATGTGCCAGGCGATCGTCAACGGCATGGTCGAGCGCCGCAATGGCGCGGTTGTCAACATCGCGTCAACGGCCGGCCATTTCGGCACCTCGCCGGAAGTCGCCTACTCCACGATTAAAGCGGCCATCGTTCACTACACGCGCTGCCTCGCCTACGAGACGCGGAAGCACCACGTACGCGTCAACTGCGTCAGCCCCGGTGCCACCGCAACCGCGCGCTTCCTCGTGACTCGAAAAATTGATGCGAACCTGCTCCGCGACGAAGGCACGTTCGAACGCTACGGTGCTCCGCGCGACCAGGCCAATGCGGTTGCGTTCCTCTGCACACCGGCTGCACGCTTCATACACGGGCAGGTGCTGCGCGTTGACGGTGGCTTGACCTTGTATGCTGGGTAAATCGTGAACTCGAGTCAGTTCTTAGTTTTGGGTTTTCGGTTATCGGTTTTGGTTTTTGGTTTGGGGTTTGTGGTTCGTTCTGATTTGTGGTTCGTTCTGAACTGAAATGAACTACAAACCAATAACGAACTACAAACCAAAAACGACAAACCAAAACCGAGAACCGAAAACTGAAAACCGAAAACTGACCAGAAATTCATCCGTCTACCTATCCACCACCTTCGCCGCCATCGTCAATGTCACAGCTGCGCCGAGGATCAGCGCGGCGCTCACGGCGAACATGCCGGCCTCGGTGCTGTGGGTCGTGTCCTTCAGCCAGCCGACGAGGTATGGGCTGACGAAGCCGGCGAGATTGCCGACCGAGTTGATCGCGGCGATGCCGGCGGCGGCGGCAACGCCGCCAAGAAACGCCGTCGGCAGGCTCCAGAACACCGCGCCGGAGCTGAGGATGCCGGCCGCGGCGAGCGTCAGGCAAACCATCGTGAGACTCGTCTGCGTTCCCAAGATCGTGCTCAGCGAAAGAAAGCCGGCACCGATCGCCATCGGAATGGCGGTGTGCCAGCGCCGCTCGCGTTCCCGATCGGCTCTGGCGCCGATCCAGACCATCGCGATCACGGCGCCGATGTACGGAATCGCTGTGAAGAGGCCAATGCGAAACGTGCCGGTGACGCCGGCCGACTGCACCAGCACGGGCATCCAGAACGTGAGGCCGTAGTGGCCCATCACATAGCAGAAGTAGATCAGGCACAGTCGCCACAATCGGCGGTCGTTGAACACGTCGATGAGCGACGCATGATCGGATGTTTTGGCGCGGTCCTGTTCAATCTGTTCTTCGAGCAGTGACTTCTCGACGTCGGTCAGCCATCTGGCCTGCCTGATGCTGTTGTCGAGATACACGAGCACCGCCAACCCGACAACGATGGCTGGTATCGCTTCGAGCACGAACAACCACTGCCACCCGCCCAGTCCGCCACGTCCGGAAAACGACTCCATGATCCAGCCGGATAACGGGCCACCGAACACGCCAGCGAGCGGCGGCGCGGCCATGAACATCGCCACGATGCGTGCACGTCGATCGCTCGGATACCAATAGGTCAGGTACAGAATGATGCCAGGGAAGAATCCCGCTTCGGCAATGCCGAGAATGAACCGGAGCGCGTAAAAAGACGCCGGCGTTTTGATGAACATGAACGACGCGGAGACGAGGCCCCAGGTGATCATGATCCGGCCAATCCACAGTCGCGCGCCAAAGCGGTGGAGGAGCAGGTTGCTCGGCACTTCGAACAGGAAGTAGCCGATGAAGAACATGCCGGCGCCGAGGCCGTACACGGTTTCGCTGAATTTCAGGTCGTCGAGCATCTGGAGTCGTGCGAACCCGACGTTCACACGGTCGAGGTAGGCGACGACGTAGCAGAGGATCAGGAATGGAAGAAGCCGCCACGTGACTTTCGAGTAGACGGCGTCTGCCCGCTGAGCCGTCGATTGACGTAGCATCACGCTGCTTCTGCGTTCATCCGTGTTCATCCGCGGCTCAGTGTATCGAAAAGCAGTAAGATCGACCCCGATGAAAGCAATTCTGACTGGCGGTGGCGGGTTCCTGGGACAACGGCTCGCGCGGGCGTTGCTCGAGCGCGGGAGGGTGAAGGACAGCGAGGATCGCGATCAGCAGATCACCGAGCTTGTGCTGGTTGACGTTACCGAACCGACGAAAATTCCAGATGGTCGCGTCAACTGCGTCACAGGAGACGTCTCGGATCCCTCGTTGCTGAAATCGATCATCGACCAAGGCACCGGAGCGATATTTCACTTGGCGGCAATCGTCAGTGGCATGGCCGAAGCGGATTTCGATCTCGGCATGCGCATCAACGTCGATGCGACGCGGACGTTGCTCGAGCTGTGCCGCGCTGCCGGCAATCGTCCTCGAATCGTGTTCACGAGCTCGGTGGCGGTGTTTGGCGGCGAGCTGCCGCCGCTGCTCAACGACACGACCGCGCTCAATCCGCAAACGTCGTACGGCATCGAGAAGGCGATTGGCGAGTTTCTGCTCGCCGACTACACGCGCAAGGGATTTGTCGACGGGCGGTCGCTGAGGCTGCCAACGATCACAGTCCGCCCGGGCCGTCCGAACGCGGCCGCATCATCGTTCGCGAGCGGCATCATCCGCGAGCCGCTGAACGGCGAGGATGCGCTCTGCCCGGTTGGCCCGGACGCGCGAATCTGGGTCGCCTCTCCCCGCACCGCCGTCGCGGCGTTGATCCGCGCCAACGAGCTGCCGTCCAGTGCGCTGGGCAATCGCCGCTGGGTCAATGTACCTGGCATTTCGGTCACCGCCGGCGAGATGGCGGCGTCGCTCGAACGGGTTGCAGGATCGGACGCGGCGAAGCGCATCCGCTGGCAACGAGACGAGCGCATCGAGCGCATGGTCCTGGGGTGGCCCGCCGCGATCGATAATTCACGGGCACTCGACTTGGGATTCGCGGTGGACAACAGTTTCGATTCGATCGTGCGGCGATACGTCGAAGACGAGATGCGGGTCGCAGCGCCCTAGCGAATTGAGCCGCCATCCACGTCACGCTGCGACCGTGTCGAAGAGATGAACAGGATCCCTTCTCCCTTTCCTGTTTTCTCTTACCGTGAATGTCTCTGGAATTAGGGTGGGGTAAAGATGAAGAAATGGTTCATTCCTCTCTTCTCAATCAGCGGAGCGCTCTTCGTTTCGCTGGCGCTCTCAGCCCAGGGCCGCGGCGGCCGCGGTGGTCCGGCGGTGAATCTTCCGGACGGCCCCGGCAAGCAGGCGGTGGAGACCTACTGCCAGACCTGCCACTCGTTGAACAACATCGCGATGTCCGGCGGTTACACCCGCGACGGATGGATCACGCTCACGAAGACGATGATCGCGCTGCCCGACGAGCAGCGTGCGACCGTCGTCGACTATCTCGCGGCGCACTTTCCCGAGCAGCCGCGTCCCGCCGCCGTCATCATTGCCGGGCCGGCGAAGGTCAGTTTCAAAGAGTGGGCCGTGCCGACGCTCGGGTCGCGGCCGCACGATCCGCTCGCGATGCCGGACGGCACACTGTGGTACACCGGACAGTTCGCGAACCGCGTCGGCCGTGTCGACATGAAGACCGGCGAGTTCAAGGAATACCCGGTGCCCGACCAGTCAGGGCCGCACGGGCTCACCGGCGACAAGGACGGGAACATCTGGTTCACGGGAAACTCGGGCGGGTACGTCGGCAAGCTGAATCCCAAGACGGGCGAGGTCACGCAATACAAGACCGAAGGAGCCCGCGATCCGCACACGCCGATCTTCGACCAGAAAGGGATCCTCTGGTTCACCGCTCAGGGCGCCAACATGCTGGGACGGATCGATCCCAAGACCGGCGAGGTCAAGATGGTTCCATCGCCAACGCCGCGTTCGAACCCATACGGCATGGTGGTGAGCTCCAAGGGCGTGCCGTGGTTCGTTGAGTTCGGCACGAACAAGATCGCCAGCATCGATCCCCAGACGATGGCGATCAAGGAATACGAGCTGCCGAACGCTGAGACGCGTCCGCGCCGGGTCGCGATCACGAGCGACGACGTGCTGTGGTATTCCGACTACTCGCGCGGATATCTCGGCCGGTTCGATCCCAAGACCGGCAAGACGACTGAATGGCCATCCCCCGGCGGTCCGAAATCACAGCCATATGGGATCACTGCCGACAAGGACATCATCTGGTACAGCGAGTCCGCCGTCCGGCCGAATACGCTCGTCCGCTTCGATCCAAAAACCGAAAAGTTTCAGACCTGGACCATCCCCTCCGGCGGCGGCGTCGTCCGCAACATGATGCCGACGAAAGACGGCAATCTGGTCATTGCCGAGAGCGGTGTGAATAAGGTGGCGTTGGTGGAGGTTGGGAAATAGCATCCAGCCGCCAGCTACCAGCTCCCAGCTGCTCGTTCGCGTTCAAAGCTGGAAGCCGGAAGCTGGAAGCTCGGAGCTGACAATGGCTCATTCAGAAATCTCACCAAAGGCATCAGCGCTTTGAACGTGCGCACGAGCGTCGGGTAGAACTCGGCGCTCGTCGCGAGCGAGGCCGGGAATTCCCGTCCGGCGACGAAGCGGTAATACTTCAGATACTCCGCCGCGGGATCGTCCTTCGAAAAGCCCCTCGGCACGCGACTGAGACAATCTCCCTGCAGCTCCCCGAGATTGCGCTTGAATGTGCTCGTGCGCGAGAGGCGCTGAATCTCTGGATAGGTGTTTGAGATGTGTTCTCGGACACGATGCAGCTGCGGCGGCGGCGGCGCCCACATGCCGCCTCCGACCCACACCCATCCTGCGGCAACCTCGAAGTAGAGCCCGGCCCCTTCATGGCGGGGAAGCCCGCGCCAGGGGAAACCTGCAGCGACGTGCGTCTTGAGCGGCGTCTTGTTCTCGCTGAAGCGCGTGTCGCGATAGATCCGATACATCGACTTCTGTGGTGAGGCGATCAGCTCAGGCGCGAAGCGCCTGAAGTCGGACGCCAGCGCGTTGATGACATCGATCATCGGTTCGCGTACGCACGCGTCGTACTGATCCTTGCGGGCTTTGAACCACTCGCGATTGTTGTTGCGTTTGAGAGAACGGAGGAAACGAATTGTGTGTGTCGAGAAATGAGGGCCCATCTGGTGATCAAATCAAGGGAAAAGGGAAAAGGCAAAAGGGAAAGGAAAGGGCGCCGAAGCGAAGCCTCGGCGCCCGACTCTCCAGCTGATACTGGAAACTGATAACCGATAACCGATAACTGATCTAGAACGTAATCCTGAACCCCAGCTGCGCCACGCGCTGCTCGGGCTGGCCCGCGTCGCCGGCGAACGCGTTCGGCTTCATGAACTGCGCGTTTGGCGAGTGGTTGGCCACCGTGCCG
>JBPYFA010000059.1:0-3881 GCA_051986585.1 Vicinamibacterales bacterium
CGCACTTCTTCGGTGTTCAACTCCGCGTCACATTTGACAAAGAAGGCCTGGTTGGCATCGGCTCCAAAGAGCGCGCCATCCGCCCACAGACGCGTCAAGAACGCGCCGACATTGCGACGCACACGGCCCCACAGGTCCATGTCATTGGGTTCGAAGACGACCCATTGCGTCCCACCGTCGATGGATTTCTCCACGTAGTTGAACAGGCGGCGTACGTTCAGGTAGCGCCAGGCCGGGTCGCTGGACAGGGTCCGGGCGCCCCACACGCGGATGCCGCGACCGGGGAACGCGCGGATGCAGTTGACACCGATTGGATTCAACGTGTCCTGCTCGTTGCGGCTGACCTGGAAATCGAGCCCGAGCGCACCGCGCACCACCTCATTGGCTGGCGCTTTGTGCACGCCCCGCTCGGTGTCGTTACGCGCCCAGACACCCGCCATGTGGCCGGATGGAGGGATGGAGATCTGGTCACTTTCACCGGTCGGGTCGGCGACCTTGATCCACGGGTAATACAGCGCCGCGTACTTGGAGTCGTAGCCCGCCGTGTTCATGCGCCATTCCCTGGCCTGCTGCGGGTTCATGCCTGGCGGGCAATCGATGATCGCAACGCGATCCCGCATGGCCTCGCAGTGGTTCATCATCGCGGTCTGGACCGCGCGCACGCCCTCTTCGGAGATGCCACCCGCCAGATACGCCGCCATGAGGTCCGGGACGCACAGCATCGTGACGTTGTCCGCCACCTCCAGGCCCATAATGCCGGTGCGATCGGCGGCTTCGCCGATGATTTCAGCCGGTTTGATCGCGGGCAGCACCGAGGCGGTTGTGGCCAGCGCCGCGCTCTCGGCACGCGCTAGCGGATACGTTCCGACTGCCGGCATACGCTCGGTGAGTGAACCGCTGGCTTCCTTGTCCGCGACCTTCACCAGTTTCGATTCGCGGTTGACAACCTCTACGACGTTGCGACCGCCGCGCGCTTTGCCAAGCGAAACGTTCGGAAATGTTTCGAGATCAGCATCACCGCGCTTGACCACGACGGTGAACTGGTCATCCGGTGCGCCCGCCTCGGCAGGCCGAATGTCGACGTTCAAGTCGCCTGGCTTTGTGCCCGGGTCCACCGCGCTGAACTCCAGCGAAGGCGCCCCCTGGGACCCGCGGCCGGGCAGTGCCGCCGCTACGGGCTTGTTCTGGGCTGCGCTGTGCCCGTTGTGACCGTTGGTGCTGATCTCGCCCGGCAATCGCGTCACGTACGCGGTGCCACCACCATTGTTGAAGTAACCGTACACCGACGGCGCGAGAAACCCGCCTTTGACGAATCCGCCAAAGGTATTCGTGAATTGCGACCAGTTGGTTACCAGTGTCGGTTGGCCAACGGGGCCCGACTCGGCAAAGCCGATGAACGCCGCGACGGCTGTCCCCACCCCTTCGATGGGCTTCGAACCGCGGTCGACCTCTTCAACATAAACGCCGGGCGAAAGGTAGGCAGTCGCCATCGTGACCTCCCAATTAGCTCTTGGCTCGTCGTTTCGATGTGCTTGGATTCTTTGTTGGCTTCGTGTCCTCCACGTGCTGTTGTGTCGCGCTCGCTCGGCGCGGATGAATGAACTCTTCGGTCGATCCAGTGCCGTGCAGTTGGGTTCGGACGCGTGCAACGCGCGTGAACACGACCGGACTGACGAATTCCAGCTGCGGATCCAGCGCCAGCGTGATCACGTAGCTGAGCGACGGGCGCACTCGGTTGTCGAGCGCCTGCCAGAGGTCCGTCGAGGTGGTGTGTTGCTCGGCAGGCTGCGCGACGCGGGCCTGCAACGGATACGGCTGGTCCTGAAGCTCGCCAGCCAGCAGGCCGGCTGGCAGTACCGTAAAGCGCGCCAGAACGCTGAGGACGCGCCACAATAAGCGATGCTCGTCCTCAGGCATACGCGCCCAGACCGTCACGTAGTAGGTTGCATCGATGCGCAATGGCCCCTGTTTGCGCGTGACCGTCTTGGTTCGGAGATCGCGGCTGACGGTCCACTCAGCGTCGCGACGCTCGAGATTCTGGCGCACGTCGTACAGGAAGCAGTTCACAGTTGGACGACTCAGTCGCGCAGACCAGTCGCGATCGGGTGCGTCGAAGCTCACGTCGACTTCGTCCAGGTCCAGCGGTATGTGATCTATCAACAACTGCCGGATCGTCTCGTCCAACTCCGCGAACACCTGATGCTTGCCTTCCTCTCGGTCGAGCCGGGTAGATCCGGGGTCGACGGTCCGAGGGAGCGTAGGTCGAAGCGGTTAATCGAGAGTTAGCGGGTGGTTAATCGACCCACGGCCTTCGGTCGTCGAGTCGGGGGCCGTGCGCGACTGCCCGCCACGAGAGCGTAGTACTGTTCGAAGTCGGATTCGGCCACGAGTTTCCCGAGTTTCTGGTACTCACGCCGCGTAGCCCGTGCAAGGTGGCGCATCTCAATGGACGTGCCGTCAGCCGCCGCGAGGAATCCAGCGGTCAGGGCGATGTTGCGGATGTGCCCTCCAGCTAACTTGAACTTTCGCGCCAGAAATGGCAGATCGACGTCGACTCCGAGCGGCGCCTGGGGAGGCAGTGCGCGACGCCAGATGGCAAGCCGCTCCGCCTCCTCAGGTACTGGGAATTCGATCACGGTGTCAAGGCGGCGCAGGAACGCTTCCTCAATGTTGCCGCGCAGATTCGTCGTCAGAATGATCAACCCCTGGTACGTCTCGACACGCTGCAGCAGGTACGCAACCTCCACGTTGGCGTAGCGGTCGTGTGCGTCATGGACTTCCGAGCGCTTGCCAAAGATCGCGTCAGCCTCGTCAAACAGAAGCACCGCGTCGCCTTCGTCGGCGGCCTGAAAAATGCGTTCGAGATTTTTCTCGGTCTCCCCGATGTACTTGCTGACAATCGCGGAGAGATCGATGCGATAGAGGTCCAGCCCCAACTCGCCAGCCACAATCTCCGCGGCCATCGTTTTACCGGTGCCGGGCGGTCCCGCGAACAGAGCCGACATGCCGCTGCGTCGCGCGTGCTTGTGGCCGTACCCCCACTGCTCGAGGACCAGTGCTTGAAAACGGATCCGGGCGCACGTCTCTCGGAGCTGCCCCAATCCGTCGGGGGACAGGACGATATCCTCCCACGTGTAGCGGGGCTCGACCCGTCGTGCGAGACCTTCGAGCGGTGGTGTGGCGACCGCCCGCGCCGCCGCGCGCACGTCCTCCGAAGTGACTTTGTCGTCGCCGCGAACGATCGCTCGGCTGATCGCACTCGAACCAACCGCCTCGATCGCGTCGTCCTCGACGATGCGGTAGCGGGTAGCAGCCTCAGCCACTGCTTGCGCCGGCAGGTGACCGTTCAGTCGACTGCGCCAGAGTTGGACCCGCATGGAGGGTCCGAGGATCGGCACCTCCAGTTGCACGGCCGTTCTGTGCCGAAACCACACGGAGGGCTCCCAATGGGTCTGCCCAAGAATGAGCGTCGGCCCCGTCCAGTTATGCAGGACCGAACGCAAGAGCCGCCTGTCCGTCACTGCCTGCGGGCTCTCACCAAATAAGACGTCGAAGCCATCCAGCCCGAGCACGGAGTCCTGCAGTGTCGCTTCGCGTACCGTCGCGATCAGCGCATCCGAGCCGGCACTGTCCGCCACCAGACCGGGCAGATCCACGAGCAACAGTGGGCGTCCCGCGGCCGCGCATGCGGCACGTGCGACGGCCCGCTTTGCAGAGCCAGGGGCACCGTGCAGATAGACGATAGGGCCGGCAACTTCATGGGGTTTCCGCGCGTGCTCGGCAAGCAGACGGACAACGGCCAGGTGCTCCGCGCTGCCACCGGCAGCCTCTGAAGGATGATCGCCCGCCGAGTACAGCTGGACAAAAGACGACAGCCTGGG
>JBPYFA010000060.1:0-14075 GCA_051986585.1 Vicinamibacterales bacterium
TCATTCGGGTCTGCGACAATGGCTTAGGGATCCCTGAAGCGAACAGGGCGGCGATTTTTGACCGCTTCTTTCGGGCACACGCGCACATGGACAGCGAGTTGGGAATCAGCGGCTCGGGCCTCGGCCTCGCGATCACGGCAGATTGCGTGCAGGCGATGGGTGGCACCATCGAGTGTCAATCCAATGTTGGCGAAGGCAGCTGTTTCTCGATGACGCTGCCACTGATTTCTGCCCGAGCGTAGCTCCGCGGGTTGTGCGTGGCGAAACGGCGCAAGATCTCGGCGACATCCTCGAAGGGTGACAGCGCCGCAGCCGCCCCCCGATTCGCGGCCGTCGTCGCAGCCTTGGCCGGCATGCGCGACGTCACTCGGGAGTCGCGACAAGGGTTCGGCTCGGGCGCATTGAAAGTGAAAGGCAAGATTTTCGCGATGATGACACCTCGCGCCGAATTCGTGGTGAAGATCCCAAAGGCGCGCGTCGACGAACTCGTCACCGATGGCATCGGGGAGCGCTTCGAGCCGGGCCCGGGGCGGGTTATGAAAGAGTGGCTCGCACTCGAACGCCATCCGGAGCTCTGGAGCAATCTGGCGAAAGAAGCCTACCGGTTCGTGAAAGGCCAGCGCTGACCCCCTCGCGTCGACGACCCGACCAGCCCATCGCGGTTTCTGACAATTTTCGCTCGCGTGACCGTGCTCCTGGGGGCGCGGCCAGCACGTCGGTGTTGGCGGTTGACGCCTGGCTGGATCGCCGGGAGCAAGATGTCGTCGCGTACCTGATCGAACAGAACCGGCTCGTGCGGCGTCAGCTCGTGTCGCAGAGAATGGCGACATTTCGGGCATGAAGATGCTTCGTGGGACCGTCGTCGTCCCGTGATGCTGATGCTCACTGAAAAACACCGAGCAACACGACCGCAACTGGGCGAAACGATTGTGATAGGACTGTGATAAGTCGGGCTCAAAACCTCGAAAAGCATCGAGGTTTACGAACGCGCACCGTGTGATCGTTTTCGAGGTTTAAGTCGCTGATCGCGTGTGCGTTGGAGCGCCTTGAAGTGGGTAGGTGCCGCTGGCCGACTTCGATTTCCAAGCGTGCTCCTTAAACCACTCGGACATCTCTCCGTTCAAGTGGAATCAACAGTTTACCGGAGGGCGGCGACCCGCTCAACCGCAGACTGTGACGTGACTGTGACGTGAGGTGGTCGGGCATCTCGACGAGGGCGTCAATTCCGCCCTCGTCTGGCCCGTCTTCATTGGCTTTGCTGCGGTCGCCGTCACCATTCTCGTTGGACGCTGCCTGGCGCCGAGCGGTATCCAGCGCGTCGAGCGCCTGGCGTTTTGCGTCGATGCGGATGTGCGAGTAATGCTCCCGCATCTGCCGCGACAGTGGCATCTGATCGATTCGAGCACGTGATCGGCCACCCATCTCGGCGAGCTCGGTGATGACCGTGTGCCTCAGATCGTGGAAACGCAGGCGGTGGAGGCCGGCGCCATCACTTGCGCTGTGTCTGAATGAACTAGATCGGTGCGACGCCGTGATTCTGCTGATCGGCTCCAAGGCTGGATCTGTCGTACCTAACGCGAGTGGTCTCACGTACACCGAAGCAGAGATCGAACGGGTGGAGCTGTTCTGGCGAATGGGCGAACTCGATGTCGAGACGCTTAGCGCGCTCGATGAGTGGTCGCATGCGGATCCTTCACGGCTTCAAGCGCTCGCCCCTTTGGTTCGTCAGTGCCACGAGCCCATCGCCATCGAGTGCCCCATTTTTGCGATGCACGCGTGCCAAGTCGCCGCTGCCGCGGGCGCGGGCGCTGCTGAGAGGATCGCCACGGCGTTCGTGGGCAATGCGATGCCAAATCAATGGAGTCACGCACCTGGCACTGCCGCGCCGGCGTTCACAGAGGTTGCGGGACGGGCACGCCGCATTCACGAAATGCTTGGTCCGGTGCCGCACGCCGAGGTGTTTAAGAAATTGAGGACGAAGCCATTCGGCTTGGCCGTTCGAACGCAGAAGATCACTATTAGGCATTTCGTCTGCGACCGCGGCGCACATGGACGGCCAAGATTCAGATCGGACCGCGAGCGGACGCTGAAGGAAACACGCCTAGAGTCGGGCAACCGACCCTACATCCTCGCGCGTCGCCGGCGCGCAGTGCGCTTCGTTGTCTGTGTGCCGCCCCACTGCGTCAGGAACTGCGTGACAAACGAATGTTCGTCCTTGGTCTCGACAGCCAGCGGTGCCAACGCAAGCGCCACCGCGATCGCCGTGTGATAGCCGAGCGATCGCGATGCGACCGCGCGCGTGTAGGCGGGATGCGCGTCGTTGATCCAGATTGTGTTGTCGACCAGCCGGCCAAGTTCCGGATCGCCGGCTCTCGATTCAAACTGCACCAGCAATCCGTACCGCGCCGGCCGTCGCCGGCCGGCGACGGCATCCAAGGCTCCCACGGCCGCCGCATGCGGATGCGTCTGACCCTCAGAGGACGCCAGCGGCTCTTCGTCTCTTGGGTGTTGAGCCCCGCCCGGATGGGATTCCACAGACGGGAGCGACGGCTCCGGCGGTGATGCCGAAGGTTCTTCTGGCGTGGCCTCGGCCCCCGAGTGCGGCTCGGCACCTGGCTCGGCAGCTTCATGACCTGCGGCGACGGTCGCAAACAACGGCGCGGGTACGCGTTCGTCACCGCGGCCGGGCATCGGCAAGCGCTTCTGGCCACCCGCACGGCGATCAACGAGCGATCGCAACAACGGGAAATCATCAGCGAGATCTTCGAGGACGCGCTCGAGATCCCGTTCGAGACGGGCGATTCGCGGCCGGCCTTCCTCGTCGCGCCGACCACCCCACGCGGCAAGCTGGCGCGATACGACTTCCTGAATGGCTTTCCGATAGGCGAGGTACGCGGAACCGCGAGCGCCGCTTCGGATGAAATCGTTCTTGCTCAGCGTCAGACACGCGGCTAAATCCGGCGCTTCAAGCAAGCCGGTGATGTGTGCGGGTACTGCCGGCGTGAGCCCAACCCATTCCCATCCGCGTTTGATGACCTTGCCGAACGTGCTGATGGCGATGCCATCGCGATCCACCGGAACGAATGCGCGTCGCTCGATAAACCCGACTACCGCCGGTGTCCGGCGTCGTCCCAACCGGATCGCGATTGGAATGCGCTCGGATGCAGAATTGTCTGACGGCGCCACCTCGCGTCCATCGATGTCGAACGCGACTCCGTTCGGATACGAACGCCGCAGCACGTCAATGAATGCGAGGTCGATCAGCGGCTCGAAATGACGCCGGATTGTCTCCTCCACGTACCCAGCGTCGAGCAGGGGCGACAACTGATTCGTGAGCACGAGTCGCACGGCCGTTCCGCGAGTGGTCGTCATCCCAGGCGGCGGGATCCATTTCCAGGGTGCTCTGTGCCGCGCCGCCAGGTACCAGCGAGTGGCCACGTGTGTGGCGCCGCGCCGCGTTTCGGTGATGACTTCACGTGACACAAGAAGTCCGAGCTTGATGCCAACGCCGGCAAAGCCGATGCCCTCGCCCCGCTTCTTCGTGCTTGCCGCGATATCGTGATACCGGGCCAAATCTCGGCGCCGCATACCCCGCCCGTTGTCGATGATCGTCAGCGTCGCGCTTGTCGCGTCCGTCAGGAGGCGAATGCTGCTCGCACCGGAATCGAGTGCATTTGCGATCATCTCGGTCAGGATGGTCTCTTCAAGGGAGCCGGTATAGGCATCCCGCAGATCTTCGAGGAGATGTTGCAGATCGACTCGGGTCTCACCCACGTGGGCATCTTATCGCGCCGGCAACCCGGACCGACGGGAAGTAGTACTCCCGCATGACGGTTCCTCTCCGGCGCTCTTGCTCGCGACGGCGCGGCGTCGCGACGATCGGCGCGCAAACGCGCGAAGGAACGTCACAGCACCGCAGCCAAGCTGTCAGCGGTGCTCGCGCGCATGAAACACGCGCAGGAGCGTCCCGACGTAACGGTATTCAAACACGTAGGCGACGCGGCGAGGCACCGGGCGTTCACAACATCAATGTCAGAGACGATCGAACGGGTGAGAAAGGTCTGCGGCACTGCTCCGTGCGCGAAGGTGACCCTCAGAACATCGTGTTCACTCGGACATCTCTCCGTTCGACTCGCTCCGCTCACGGCAGGCGATTTTAGAATCAACGATTTGCGAGTGGCCGCAAACAGATTATCGCACACGCCTGCAGCCTTGCCGCGTTTTCCCCTATCCGACTTGCATTCAGCGGTTTCGATCGGCACGACGACGGACATGATCGGGAATCGTGTCAGGCGTCTCAATGTGCCGGGATCACTTACGGACGTCTACACGTGCTGGCCGCTCACCAGACAGGGCAAAGCCTCGATGATCGTGATGTCCGGCGAAACCGGAATTGCTCTGTTCAGCTGAAATCCTGCGCTCGCGAGCAGTGCGCGATGTTCCTCGACGGTCCGCTCCTTGCCGCCGGTGATCGTCATCATGACGAGATCGATCGTCTTGCCGAGAGACGGCGCGTTGTCGTCGCCGAGGCAGTACTCGATGAGCAGCAGAACGCCATCGTTCGGGATGGCGCGACGGCAGTTACGCAGAATCTCGCACGCCTGAGCGTCGTCCCAGTCGTGAATGATGTTCTTCATCACAAAGGCGCGAGATCCTGGTGGAATGGCGTGAAAGAAATCGCAGGTCTCGAAACGGGTTCGTGCGGCGAGCTCTCCCGAGAGGAAGTTGCGACGGCGCGCACGTTCGACGACGCTCGGCGCGTCCGCCAGCGTCCCCCGGAGTCCAGGATGCGCGCGCAGGATGGCCGCCAGCAGAGCGCCGGTGCCGCCGCCGACGTCGGTCACCGTTTCCCAGTGTCCAAAGTCGTAGGCCGTGGCGATCGCGGGGGCCGACAGTTCCGAAATCGCAGTCATCGCCTCGTCAAACACCCGTTCCGCCTCCGGATCGGCTCGTAAGTACTCGAACGCTCCGGTCCCCAGAACCTTGTCGCGCGCCGGAACGCCGGTCTGCACCGAGGAGAGGAATTCGGTGAATGGCGAGAAATAGTACCGGCCGCCGCGAAAAATCAGAATCGCTCGAACCGAGTTCGGAACGTCGCTGCGCATGTACTCCGAAAGCGGCGTGTTGAGGAAAGTTCGCGAGCCCGTTTCTCTGAACACGCCCTGCCCAGATAAGAAGCGCAACAGGCGATAGAGAGCATCCTCGTCGACGCGAAGAGTCGAGGCGAGTTCCGTCGCAGGCTTTTCTCCGGCATCGAGGAGGTCCGCAACTCCGAGCGTGGCGGCGGCGCACAACGCCTGATGGACCACGAGGCCGTCGGTCATTCGCAGCAAGGCGAGCGGCACCGCCGGCACGGCAACCGTCGACCTCATCGAACCCCTCGCATTGCTGTCCCGGTGATTCCTGTTCGCCGCGGCGCGTTGTCGGGGGCGGGCGGCCCGAAACGGTAGGGCCCCAGGCGCGTCACGAGCGCGGCCGCGACGATGGCGGCCGCACCGAAGGCGGCCAGCGGCACCCCATACGAACCGGTGCGATCGAAAGCGAGTCCCATCACGAGCGGACCGAGGCCACCGGCGATGACGAACGCGGCAAACGCGAATCCGACAGTGGCCCCGAGCGATCGGAGGCCGAAGTACCGACTCATGAGGAACGCGATGATGTCCACCTCAGCGCCCATCCCAAGTCCGACCAGAAATGCGCCCGCGAGCGCAGCGTTCCCGGTGGCGCCCATCGCCAAGAGCGCAATTCCCAGCGCCGCGCCCAGGCAGATCGCCAGAGCCACACGACCGGCGAAATACCGATCGAGAAAAAAGCCGCAGCCGATCCGGCCGACGAGCAGCGCAACTCCGACCACCGAACTCGCCATGGCGCCGTTTGCTGCCGTCGCTCCGCGGTCGGCAAACAACTGGGGCAGGTGAATGACGCACGCGTGCACGCTGCTCGCGAGCAGCACAAACACCACGATCAGTAACCAGAACGTGCCACTCCGTCTCGCTTCACGCCAGCTCACGCCATCCAGCCCGCTTCCCCCGTGCGACAACGGCGAACCGTCCGATGATGCGCCATCGGGCAGCAGTCCAATCTCCGCAGGAGAGTCTTTGAGAAGGGCGCCAACGAACGGCAAGGGTATCGTCAGCATCGCACAACCGACGATTGCGAACGCGTTTCGCCAGCCGAAGCTCGCGATTAACCGTTGTGCCACGACCGGCATCACGACCGCTCCGAGGCCGAGTCCGGCCATCATTCCTCCGAGCGCCAGTCCTCGGCGCCTGTCGAACCACCGTGACACCACCAGGGCGTAGGGAACCGTCGTCGTGGCCGACGCGACGATACCCAGAGCGATGTAGAACAGGTACAGCTCCCACAGGCTCGATCCGATCGCTTTGGCGCAAAACAGCAGCGCGGCAACCATCACAAGCCCGGGCAGAATGACGGTGCGGGCGCCGATCCGATCCGCCATGCGACCGATGACAACAGCCGATGCCCCCGAAACGAGGTTATGGATGGTAAAGGCCAGCGACACCGCCGCGCGGCCGCTGTGGAATTCACGAACGAACGGCTGAAAGAACACCCCGAAGGAGAACGCGACGATCGGGAAGGCGCCCAGAAACAACCCGAGCGCCGCCGTCGCGACCACCACCCAGCCGTAGAACACCTTTCGCCGTTCGCTCATGCCCACCACAATACGACCCAGCGCAAGATAGTCGTCCGGACGCGGCCCTCCTGTCCTTAGATGCGCGTGAAGTTTTCTGAGAAGATATGAAACCCGTGAGCACCGCCCCGCCGCATGTCTACGAATTCGGCGACTTCCGGCTCGACTCGCGGCGGCGTCTGCTCTCGCGCCGGAATGGCGCAGTCGTGTCGTTGACGGCAAAGGCGTTCGATACGCTCGTCTATCTTGTCGAGCACGAAGGAGTCGTGCTGCCCAAAGACGAGTTGATGCGGGCCGTGTGGGCGGACACCGCCGTCGAAGAGAACAATCTCAATCAGAACATCTCGATCCTGCGCCGCGCGCTCGGAGAGGGGCGCGGCGACCATCGCTACATCGCGACCGTCCCAGGGCTCGGCTATAAATTCGTCGCCAGTGTCCGGACTGCTGAAGAATCGGCGGTGCGACGCGAACCGACTGCCGGCACATCGATCGTGGTGCTGCCATTCGTCAACGTCAGCGGCGATCCCGAGTTCGAGTTCTTCGGCGATGGCCTCGCGGATGAATTGATCGTCGCGCTGTCAAAGATCGACAGGGTTCGCGTCGTCGCGCGAACCTCGGCGTTCTCGTTCAAGGGAACCCAGGCCGACATCCGGCGGATCGCCGACACACTCGGCGTGAATGTCCTGTTGGAAGGCACCGTCAGAAAGTCAGGCACTCGACTCCGAGTGACGGCGGAATTGATCGACGCCGCCGACGGCTGTCAGGTCTGGTCCGAGCGGTATGACCGCGAATTGGAATTGCGCAACATCTTCGAGATTCAGGACGAGCTCACACGTGCCGTGTTGGATGCAGCCATCCCGAATCTGTCCCGAACGCAACCAGCCGCCGTCGTTCACCACGGGACACGGAATGCTGCGGCTCACGAACTGTACTTAAAGGGACGCTTCCATCTGTTCAGAATGACGCAGTCCGGCATCGAGGCCGGCGTTCAATGCTTCGAAAGAGCCGTCGCCGCCGACCCGACCTACGCGCTTGCCTATGTCGGACTCGCCCACGGATATCGCATGCAGGCGCTGTCGCTCGAACTGCCACCGAACGAGATCGGTCCGAAGGCCAAGTCAGCGGCGCTCAGCGCGGTGGCATTGGACGACTCGCTCGCCGAGGCGCACGCCGTCCTCGCATTCAGCATCTATTGGTTCGAGTGGGCGTGGGACGCGGCCGAATCGCATTTCGCGCACGCATTGGAACTCGACCCACGCAGCGCCGACACGCTGTGGATGTATGCGCACGTGCCGTCGAACGCCGGGCGCCACGACCAGGCGTTGTCCGCGATCGCCCGAGCACGGGCGCTCGATCCGTTGTCAGGTCTGATCACAGCGATGGAAGGGCAAATGCTGCTTCACGCCGGCCGGACCGACGATGCCATCGCCTGCCTCCGCGACGCGATCGACCTCGAACCGCGATCGCGAGTCGCACACTTGTTTGCCGCCCGGGCATATCTCGAGAAAGGTCTGTTCGACGAGGCGGCTGCGGAGGCCGAGACCGCCCGGCTGCTCACACCCGCCAATACGCAGGCGGCGGCACTCGAGGTGTGCGCGAACGCTCGACGCGGCAAAGTGCGCGAAGCGGAAAGGGCGCGGGCAGACCTCGTGAGACTATCGCAGGATCGCTACGTCTCGCCGTACCACATCGCGATCGCGTGCATCGGTCTGAACGAACGGTCTGAGGCGATTGCATGGCTCGAGCGAGCGTTCGAGGCGTGCGATCCGATGATGGTGTTTCTCCACGTCGAGCCCACGTGGAAGAATCTCCGCGACGAACCGCGCTTTCGCGCGCTGCTGAAGCGAATGAAGTTCGCTTAGTGCGCGTAGATGTTGTCGTGGGCGCAAGTGACGCAGCGGCGTTCCACGAAATGGAATTGGGCCTTGGTATGCCGTGCTGCGGCCGCCTTCCATTCTTAACTCTCGCGACGCAAGGCGACGATCGGGTTCACGCTGGCGGCGCGCCACGCGGGGATGTAGCTCGCCACGAGGACAACCGCCATGAGGATCACCGGCACCGCGATAAACACTTGCGGATCAAGCGGTCTTACTCCGTAGAGCACACTTGACATCACCGGAGCCATGATTCCCGACACGATCAGGCCGATCGCCACTCCGGTGCCGGCCAGAGCCGCACCTCGACTCACAACCATTGTCCCAATGGTCGAAGGCATGGCTCCCAGCGCCATCCGCACTCCGATCTCGTGCGACCGCTGACCCACCATGTAGGCCAACAGACCGTAAATGCCCACCGACGCCAACAAAAGCGCCACCAGGGCAAAGACTCCCACCAACTCCGCCGAGAAGCGGCGCGAAGCCAGAGAACCGTCGATGACCTCATTCATCGTGCGTACGTTGAATAGCGGAAGATCTGGATCGACGGCCTGTATCTCACGGCGTATCTGCGGCTCCAGGCCGGTGGCGGACAAAGACGTCCGGACCGTCACGTTCAAAGACAACGTCCTGGTTCCTCGAAACTGATAGATCGGCCGGTAGATGTGGGGATCTCCGGGTTGGTCGAGGCCACCACTCTTGATGTCCTTGATCACGCCAACCACGGTGCACCACGGCGGGTCGGCGGCGTCCCTCTTGCTCCTGACGCTCAAACGGCGCCCAATCGGATCGCGGTCCGGCCAGTAGGTACGAGCGGTGCTTTCATCGACGATGGCCACCGGCTGTTTGCCGGTGTCATCGCCTTCCGTGAAGTAACGTCCGCGTACCAATGACGCCTGCAACACCGTGAAATAGTCAGGCGTCACACTGGTGACTTCAGCAATCAGACCTTTGACCGATTCGTCCGGACGGTCCTCAATGTTGACAGGGCGTCGCCACGCCAGGTTCGTGACGGGTAAATCCGTGGTCATGGACGCGAGATCAACCCCAGGGATCGCACGCACGCGGCGCAGAGCCTCTCGCACGAAAGGGTTGAAGAATTCGGGCCTGGCGTAGCGATCCATCTCAGGATCGTTGGGTACTGGAAGGTAGAGACTGCTAGCGACAATTCTTGATGGATTGAACCCGGGGTTCTCCAGCAGCAGTCCCCAGAACGTGCGCAGGAGCAGACCCGCTCCCACCATCAACACGACCGCCAAGGCAGATTCCGAGGCGATCAGCAAACCGCGCACGCGGTTGGTTTTCGCGCTCGTGCCCGAGCCTCGGCCTCCCTCCCTCATCGCCACGGCAAGTTCAGCCCTCGACGATTGCAGGGCCGGAACCAACCCGAACCCGAGGCCAGCAAGCAGGGACACCAGCAAGGCGAAAGACAGCACGGTCCAATCCACCTGCACCTCGGTCAGCCGGGGAATTCGGGCGGGCAAGAGTTGCACAAAATGCAACGCCGCCACCGCCGTCAGCACCCCGACAACAGCGGAAAGCACCGACAGAATCACTGATTCGATGAGTAATTGCCGAATCATCCGCGCGCGGCTTGCCCCCAGCGCGAGCCGTACGGCCATCTCTCGTTGCCTTCCGGAAGCCCGGGCCAGGAGCAGATTGGCGACATTGACTGAGGCCAGGAGAATGATCAGGACCACCGCGCCCATCAGCACCAACAACATGGGCCGGACATTGCCGACGAGCGATTCCTGCAAGGGTTCTATCTCAATCGACCAGTCCGACCCCGCCGGATAGTCGCTGGCGTATTCCGCCCGTAGCTCGGACGCGAGCGCGTCCAACCTGGATTGCGCCTGCTCCAGGGTGATGCCTGGCTTCAACAGTCCGAACGCTTCGGGCAAGATCCGCAGGCTGCGAACGGGTGTCGGGAAAGGATCGCCCCTGAATCCCGCGGTGACCCATACTTCGACATCCGTCGAAACCTTGCTGCCGGGATGTCGGAATCCCGGGGGGAGAACGCCGACAATGGTGTAGGGATCATTATCGAGTCGCATCTTTCGGCCCAGAACTCCCGGATCCCTGCCAAACCCTCGCGCCCACAGACTGTCGCTGATCAAAGCCGCTTCGGCGAAACCCTGCGCCTCGTCACCGGGGCCAAACACTCTCCCAAGCTGCGCGGAAATGCCGAGCATCGAAAAATAGTTCGGACTTACCTCCAGCAGTTCGAGATGTTGCGGGCGGTCCCCGCCGGTCACGTTTGTCGGTCCTCCCTGGGTAACCGTCACCTGCTCGAAGACGCCCGCCCGTGACCTGAGATCGTCGAATTCCGGAACGGAGAGTCCGATATCCCGCGCGCCCACCGCACGATTGCTGGCGACGATCTTCACCAGACGCTCCGGATGGGAAAACGGAAGCGAACGCAACAGCACTGCGTTCACGATGCTGAAAATCGCCGTGTTCGCGCCTACGCCCAGAGCCAGCGACAGGACCGCGACGATCGCGAACCCCGGACTCTTCCACAGCACTCGGAGCCCGTATCGCACATCCTGCAATACCGTGGTTACTTCGACCATGGCGGCACGACACCGTTGGAGCGCGCATAGGCAATCGACTGGCCGAGGTGCTCATGCTGGTCCGCGAACAGGTAGCGGACGGCACCTTCCTTGGTGAAATCCTTGCCGAACAGTTTCACCGGCGTCTTCAGGTCGGCGTCCGAGAGTCCGTCGATGACTTTTTGCAGGTCTGCGTAAGAGGTCTTCAGCGCTTCCTGCAGTTTTTCCGGCTCGACGATCGGCGCTCCGGGGCCGCCGCCCCGGCCCGCATCCGCGCCGGTCAGCGTTCCCGCGAGCAGGCCGTTCTCCCTCACGATCAGGTTGAAGACGTCGCCAACGGAGCGCACACCCTCACCGGGCTTCCAGTCGTATTTCCCGGCCATGACTCGCGCCAGGCCGGCGAACTTGTCGGACAGCGTCCCTGCCTCCCTGGACAGGGCCGCCTGTGTGGTTTCAGCGCGCACCGGAGCAGGGCTCAGCGCCGCAGCGATCGCGACTGCGGAGGCCATCGTTTTTGTTCGAATCGTTTTCATGGACATCTCCTTTCCTCTTTATGGCGGAGAACCGACCGTTCCACCAGTTCATTTTTGTCACGATGATATTGACTGCAAAGCACGATTCAGCTATTCGTACTTTCAGAAGGTTCCCTTGTTCGATGATTTGCGCGCCCTCGTCGAGTTTGCCCGCGCCGGTTCCGTCGTCGGCGCCGCCGATCGTCTCTACCGGACGCCATCCGCGATCACCCGGCAGCTGCAAAGGCTGGAGGCTGCAGTGGGCGCGAAGTTGCTCGACCGCTCGGTCAAGCCGCCGCGCCTGAACTCGCTCGGCGCCAGGGTGCTCGAGCAGGCGCGCGATCTCTTGCAGCGGACGGAGGCGCTGAAATCCGTGACGTCGACGGACGCGGAGCCTCACGGCCTCTTGCGCATCGGGCTCTCGCATCCCCTGGCCGAGGGGACGCTGATCGGCCCTATTCTGGCGCTGACGGAAACCTACCCCAGGGTGCGGCTGCGGCTGTTGAGCGAACTGACCATTGAATTGTTTCGCCGGCTGCTCGCGTGTGAGCTCGACGTTGCAGTCGTGCTATTGCCCGAAGGTAAGACCGCGCCCGCACCGCTTGTGACGAATGTCATCGCGAGCGACCGCATGGAGATCGTCCAGAGCGCCGCCGGCCACGTGAAAGCTGATTGGAAAAGTTTGGGCAAAGCACCCTGGGTGCTCAATCCGCTCGGGTGCCCGCTCCGGGCACGGCTCGTCGATCGGATGGAGCGTGACGGCTGCACCCCAGTGATTGCGGCTGAAGTCCACAACATGCATTTGCAGCTGGCGTTCGTTCAGGCAGGATATGGAGTCGGGCTGCTGCCTGCTCGCTTTATTGTCAGGCACCGTTCTCTTGACACCGTGAAAGTCTTGCGTCCCCCATCGTTTGCGCTGCACCCGTCCATCGCGCTCGTGCGGGTTGGACAACTCGGCGCCTTGGAGAAGGCCGTCGGATTGTTGGAACACGGGATTCGGCAATTGTTTGAGGCAGCCAACACAAGGAAGCCGGTAACGGGGAGCCGCAGGAGTGCGCCTGCGAAGCGTCGGGCGGCGCGCCCCCCCAAATAGTCCCGCCTCCCTTACGGTAGAAGCTTTCGCAGCGCGGTGGCCGACTCGGCCCGCACCATGGCACCCCTCCAATTTCTCGCTGAACTTCCGCGCGGTGGCCCTCGTCTAGACAAGCATCGTGTCGCAAGGTATGCGGCGCCACGATGGTTTTGGGGGACGCCCATGACGACCACCAACGAGTCGTGGACCGAGCAGTTGCGGCGCGGCGGACTGGAGCTGGCGATCCTGCTCGCCGTCGCGCCGGGCAGTCGCTATGGGCTCGAGATCATCCGGCACCTGCAGGCGTTCACCGATCTCGTCGTGACCGAGGGCACCATCTATCCGATTCTCGGGCGCCTCGCGCGCGACGGGTTCCTCGAGGGGGAATGGCAGGCGGCGGCCGCGCACCCGCGGAAGTACTACCGGCTCACCGCCAAGGGACGGAAGCGGCTGCGGGAGATGGTCGAGGACTGGAAAGCGTTCGCCACCAAGATCGATCGGCTGGTCGCGGCGGCGGGCAAGGAGGCGGGCCATGACGCTCTCTGAAGCGGGCGAGTCGAGAATCCGCGGTTACCTCTTCATGCTGGAAAACTCGCTCCGCGGATCGCACAAGCGCGAGTTCGTCGCCGACGCGGTCCGCGAAGTCGAGTCGCACATTCGCGAGCGGGTCCGCGAGACCGAGCCGATGCCGAACGAGCGCGATGCGCTCAACCGCCTGCTCGAGGCGCTCGGGCCGCCGCACCGGCTGGCGCGCGCCTATCTCGCGGAAATGGCCGTCGACGAGGCCGTGTCGACGGGCCGCATGGGCGCGATCGCGCGCGCCATCGCTGCGCTGGCGCTGCAAACGACCGAAGGCTTCTTCGTCGGGCTCGCCCTCGTCGTAGGCTATCTCCTGTCCTGCGCGGCGCTGCTCGTCGCCGTGGCCAAGCCGATCTTCCCGGACAACGTGGGCATCAGAACCGTCAACGGCCAGTTCCGCGGCGCCGGCTGGGAGCTGACGGTTGCACCCGGCACGGTGGTGTCGCACGGCTGGTGGCTCGCGCTCTTCTGCCTCGTCTTCGGCCTCGTCGTCCTCTGGCTGACGCATCGCGGTACGCGCCGGTACCTGGCCCGCGTCCGCCAGCGGCGCGCCAGCGGATGGCTTGCCGCGGATCCGGCCCGCTGACGCTGCAGAATCCACGCGCTGTTTGCAGCGACCCGCGCCAGGCGGACGGTCGCGGCGAAAAAACCAGGCGCGAACTGCGGAGGTCGTTTTCAGTCGCGGAAGGTCTGCTGCATCAGCCGGTAAAAGTACTGCCGCCAGATCTGGTAGTCGTGGCCGTAGCCGGGATCCTCACTCCACATGTGCTTCACGCCGGCTTTCGTCAACGCGTCATGCATGGTGCGGCCGCCATTGACCGCGGTGTCCTCGGT
>JBPYFA010000061.1:0-14078 GCA_051986585.1 Vicinamibacterales bacterium
TCACTGCCCCGATTTTTTTGCGCGCAAAACTCGTGTATGATTTCTGTTTGTCCTTGGGGTCGTAGTTCAGTTGGTTAGAACGCCGGCCTGTCACGCCGGAGGTCGCGAGTTCGAGTCTCGTCGGCCCCGCCATCCTTCGCTCATGAATGCACGCGAAGGATGCCCACCGTAGCGCGATGCGCAGGTGGGCGTTCTGTGTTTTCAACGAGCACCTTCGCTCGTTCGCGAGTACGTTCCGGCCAGCCCCGTTGGGCTGGCCATTCTGTTTTGACCCGACCCGCAAGTCTGTCGCGGAAGCCGCAACGCAGGCCAAGACGAACCAGTCCCCGCGAGGTCTCCTATAAAAACGTCTTCGCGGCAAGCAGCGCAACCGCGATCAGCAGACCGACAGCGGCTCGATACTCGCGATTGCGCATCGCCCGCGCGAAACTGAACGTGCGCGACGTGGTTGTCACCCGTCCGGCACGATAGTCGGGATACGCCTCGCCGAATTTCTCCGTCAGGTGCGCTTCCTCGGTCCGAACCGCGGCAGTGAGTGTAATTGCGAGATAGCCGAGCACCAGCAACGTCACCACCCAGCTCGCGCACGCGATCGCCACACCGATTCCGATGATTGTCGACCCGACATATAGCGGATGCCGCATCCAGGCATACGGTCCCGAGACCGTGACCTCCCTTCCCTTCTCGAGATGCCCGGCCGCCCAGACGCGAAGCGTTTCGCCGACCGCGGCCACGAGACCGCCGATCGTCAGGCTGCGCGCGGTGGGATCGGCAAACCACAGCACCACGAGTCCAGCCACGAACCCGATCGGCACACGAAGCCGTGCGATTCGACGCAGTGCGGTCATTGCTGAAATCGCTGCTGGATGGCCGCCGTGACCTCAGCCACCGGAATCGATTCGAGGCACCACTCCGGCTTACGGCATCGTCGCTCGTAGTGGCAGCCGCATGCGCCATACCTCGATACCGCCACGTCGTCCAACGCCCAGGGACCGTTCCGATGAGGATCCGTCGGGCCGAACAGCGACACTGTCGGTGTCCCCACGGCCGCGGCGATGTGCAGAGGTCCAGTGTCGCCGGAAATTACCAGCGCGGCAGCCCGCGACAACGCAACCAGTTCCGGAACGCTCGTCGCGGGAGCGGCGCGGGCGGCGCCGCCGGAAGTTTCGACCACCGCCCCGGCGAGTCCCTCCTCACCGGGTCCCCAGAGGACGAACGATGGCAAGCCGCGGACCTCTCGGAGGAATGCCGCAACCTCGCCGAACCGTTCGGGTGGCCATCGCTTGTTCGGCCACGCAGCACCCGGATTGATCAGGGCGAACGGATGATCACCTCCGACAATGGCGCGGATTTCGGTGAGCGCGTGCGAAGCGACATCAGCCAGTGGAAATTCAATCCGCGAGTCGTTGACGCCCACGCTGCGCAGGAGCGCGAGATTTCGCCGCACGACATGATCGGCTCGTTCGGCCGGATGCTCGCGCCCCCCCGTTTCCGAGTAGAACGGCCGCGCGGTCTTCTCACGCAAGTGCCAGATCGAGAAACCGATCACCCTCGGAGCTCCTGATGCCCGAGCAAGCACCGCCGATTTCATCAGTCCCTGAAAATCGATTGCGATGTCGTAGCGCGTGCTCCGCATGCGGCGCGCCACGTTGAGCCAGGCTGCCGGCGACGGCCGCTCGAGCACCACGGGAGCGTCAATCACCGTGACGAGATCCACGATCGGCCGGTGCCTGGCTTCAACGAGCCAGTCGATTCTGGCATCCGGGAACGCACGCCGCAGCGCCGCTGCCGCCGGCACAGCATGGACGATGTCGCCAAGTGCGCCGAGGCGCACGATCAGGATGTTCATCCGCGGATTCGCGCGAGCAGATCCCGTGTCGAATGATCCTTGGGATCGCCGACGATGGCAATGCGCCCGCCATAGGCGAGCACCGTCGCGCGCTCGGGCACGGAGTCGGAAGTGTAGTCCGTGCCTTTGCAGTGCACATCCGGCTGCAGGAGCTCGAGTAGCGGAGCCACGGTGGGTTCGGGAAAGATTGTGACGTAGTCGACGACGCGGAGGGCTGCCACGAGCTCGGCGCGATCTTCGGCCTTCAGAATCGGACGGCCGGGTCCCTTGCTTGCAGCAGTCGCGTCGGCATTCACCGCAACCACAAGGCGATCGGCTTCGGCGGCTGACGCCTGCAGGTAGCGAATGTGACCGGCGTGCAGGAGGTCGAAGCAGCCGTTGGCAAATGCGATGGTCCGGCCCGCCTTCCGATCCGCGGCAACCAGCTCGGCGAGTCGATCGCGGGTGACGATCTTATCAGCCACGATCGTTCAGCACGGCGTTCCGGAGTTCGTCGGCGCTCACGGTTGCGGTGCCGCGCTTCATCACCACAATGCCGCCCGCATAATTCGCCAGCCGCGCGGCTTCGAGAAAGCTCGCGCCAGCGGCCAGCGCAAGTGTCATGGTTGCGATGACGGTATCACCCGCACCGGTAACGTCCGCAATCTGATCGGAGCCGTAGATCGGAATGTGCACAGTGGCGGCGTCCGGTTCGAAGAGCGCCATCCCGCGGCTGCCCCGGGTGATGAGCACTGCCTCCGATCGCGTGCGGCGAAGGAGTTCGCGGCCGGCACGCTCGAGGATGCGTCCGTTCTCGCCAATGTGAATGCCGAGCAATTGTTCCACTTCCGACTCATTCGGGGTACAAGTCGTCATCCCGCGGTAGCGAAATAGCGAATATCGAGAATCGATCAGAACCGGCGCCGTCTCATGGCCCCGTCGCCGAAGCGACCTCTGCGCATCGGCGACCAGTGGCGGCACAACCGCTCCACCGCCGTAATCCGAGACCAGCAATGCGTCGCAGCGGGAAACTGTCTTCAGCAGCTTCGCGCGAATGGACCGCCGATCTCGCTCTCCGACCTCCGGATTGGTAGCGCGATCGATCCGTACGACCTGTTGTTTCGCCGAATGGATACCTCCAGCGAGGATGCGGGTTTTGGTCGGCGTCCGGAATTCCGTCGGCCGAAGAATGGATCGCACGTCAACCCGGGGGCGAAGTGCATGCAGAAGACGTTGCCCGGTTTCATCCTGGCCGGTGAATCCGATGGCGATCGCGGCGCCCCCGAGCGCTGCCACATTATTCGCCGCATTGCCGGCGCCGCCGGGCACGATGTCGGTCGAATCGTAGTTGAGAATGAGCACCGGCGCTTCGCGCGAGACGCGTGAGATTTCGCCGTAGATGAACTCGTCGACGATCAAGTCGCCAAAAATCGCAACCCGCACGTCGGAAAAGCGATCGATGATCTGCAGCAGCCGGTCGGGATCGACGGCAGGTGTCCTGGCGGTTCGCATTACGAGGTCTGCAGGATCCAGGAGACTGCTTCCACGAGGTTGTCGACCACCGAGACCGGAGAGACGCGGGGATGTGGCGTGGCTTCCTCGGTTCGGCCGTACCCGGTGCGAACGAGTACCCCCCGCGCCCCGACGCGCGAGCCGGCCTCGAGATCGTGCCAGCGGTCGCCAATCACGAACGAGCGATCGAGTGCGAGGTCGAGATCGGCGGCTGCCTGTCGAAGCAAACCAGGCTGCGGTTTGCGGCAGTCGCACGACCGTCGGTATTGCTCGACGACCGCTTCCGGATGATGCGGGCAGTAGTAGAAGCCGTCCACCGTAGCGCCGCCGGCGGCAAGCCGTTCGGCGATGTGACGGTGTGCCTCGGCAACGAATGATTCCTTGAAGATCCCGCGTGCGATCCCAGCCTGGTTGGTGACGATGACGACGGCCAGGTTCGCCCGGTTCAGCAGTCGCACCGCGTCCACGCTGTAGGGAAAAAATACGAGCCGCTCGAGTCGATCGAGGTATCCCGCCTCTTCGACCAGCGTACCGTCACGATCGAGAAACACCGCAGGCCGCGACATTATCCGCTTATTGGTGCTTGCGGAGCTGCACCCCCGCTTCGCTCGACGCCTTCGCGAATGGCTCGGGGCCCGAGCGCTTGTGCCGCAGCCAGCCGTGCCGCGACGGCCTCGAACACGGCGTCGGACGTGATGCGCTTCATACAACGATGATCGATCGGGCAGTCACGCAGCATGCAGGGGCGGCAGAACACCTCGCGCAGGATTACGTCATGGTCGCCGAGCGGCGCAGTCACCCGCTCGTCGGTCGGGCCGAAGATTGCGGTCACCGGCACGCCTACGGCGGCTGCCAGGTGCATCGCCCCTGAATCGTTCGACACGAACGCCGAACACAGAGCCAGAATCCCCGCCAGCTGGCGGAGATCCGTTCGCCCAATCAGGTTCACCACCGACACACCAACCGGCAACGATGATTCTATCTCACGGCCAGCGTCGCGATCGTCGTGCGCGCCGACAAGAATCGAGACCGCGCCGCGTTCGCGCGAGACGCGCGTCACCACTTCAGCGACGCGAGCGGGGGGCCAGCGCTTCGCGTGCCCATATGCCGCACCAGGGGCAAAACCCACGAGGGTCGACGATGATGGAATGTTGAACTTGCTGAGCAGCTCCGCTGCACGGGCAGCGGTCTCGGGCCGAACACTGATTCGGGGAAGCGATTCCTTGACGCCGAAGCCAAGGCCCGACATCAGCGACAGGTAGTACGTCGACTGATGCAGCCGGCGTGGCGGCGGCGCGACCCGGCGAGTCAGCAGCCATCCTCTGAAGCTGGTCGAGAACCCCCACCGCTCCGGAATTCCCGTCTTGCGCGCATTCCAAGCCGACCGAAACGAGTTGGGCAGCAGCAGCGCCGTGTCGAAGCGTTCGTCGGCGATCGCCTTCACCTCGCTCGAGCGATCAGGGATCGTCAGTACCTGATTCGGCGCGGCCGGCGTGGTCTCGTGAAACACCGGCGCGACGGACGCAATCGCGGCGATGGCGATGTGCGTCTCCGGCAGCGCGGCGCGAATCGCCGCCAGCGCCGGCAACGCCATCACCGCATCGCCTAGCCAGTTGGGGGCGCGAACGAGTAAACGATCTGGGTTCTTCAAGGTCAAAGATCTGGGTTCTGCAAGGTTCTGCTGGGTTCTACTGGGTTCTGCAAGGTTCGGTTCTGAGGTTCTACAAGGTTCGGTTCTGCCAGGTTCTCGTGGGGTTCAGTCAACCGGGTGATCCTAGCCGAACCCTGCAGAACCTAAGAACCGTGTAGAACCTGAGAACCGTGTAGAACCTAAGAACCGAACCCCGTAGAACCCAGCAGAACCCCGTAGAACCCTGCAGAACCCATTCACTGAGCTTCAACTTCGTCAGTCGCGTCGGTCGATTCGGGAGATGCGGCCGGGAACATGCCTTTGACGCCTTCGCCGCCCGGAACGTCGCGCCAGCGCCGGTGCATCCAGAGCCACAACTCGGGATAGCGGCGGACGTACATTTCCAGGACGTCGGTGCATCGCTGCGTGAACTCGGTGATCGCGTGATCGCTATCAGAATCTGGCGGCTCGACGGCGTGCTCGTAGACCATGCGGAAACGGCCGCCCGGCAGCGGCAGGGCGAACACAGGCACGACCGGCGCACCGGTTCTGAGCGCCAAAGCGGCGAGCGCGGAAGTGGTGGCCGCGGGGCGGTTGAAAAAGTCCACGTAAACGGCATCGGCAGGCTGCATGTGCTGATCGATCAGGAACGCGACCGCCTGGTTGGCGTCGAGCGCGCGCAGCACCCGGCGGATCGCGCCGCGCCGATAGAACACCGAATTGCCGGTCGCGGTGCGGACGGTTTCGAGCAGATCGTGCAGCAACGGGTTGTCGAGCGGACGCGCGAGCACCGCCATCGGCTTGATCGTCAGCGCATGCACGAGCGCATTGATTTCCCAGTAGCCGAAGTGCCCCGTGTACAAGAGAACGCCGCGATTCTGGGCATGCGCGTGCACCACGCGCTCCTCGCCGTCGAATTCCACCCGAGCCAGCATTTCGTCGGGGCGCATCGTGCTGAACTTCAGCAGCACGATCAACAACCGCCCGAAATGAGAGAACGTCTCGCGGCAGATCGTGCGACATTCCTGCTCGCTCCGAACGGGGAACGCCGCCCGCAGGTTCTCGATCGCCAGTCGGCGGTGGCTGCGATCGACGAGGTAGAAGGCGCGTCCGAGAAGGGTTCCGGCCGCGAGCACCGCCCGCATCGGCATCACACGGACGACCGCCACGACGCTGACCACGGCGAGATACTCGAGCCGGTGGCGGAACGAGGGCCGCGGGCGATCCGTCGCCGCCCCTGACGCGGGTGGTTGATCAGTCAACGATGTCGCGAGCCGCGCGCAGCGAGCCGGCCAGCCAGGACCGAAACTCGGAAAGCGGATCGGGCTCCATTGTAAGCGGCGCGCACGCAATCGGGATGGCGAAAGGCCGAAACGGCAGTAAACGGACGTAATCCTTTTCGGTGGTGACGATCACTTGCGCACGCGCACGTCTGGCGGAATCGATCATCTTCCTCACATCCTTTCGCGAAAATGCATGGTGGTCGCGAAAGGCAAGCCTGCCGGTCACGCTGCATCCGAGCGTGCGGAGATCGTCAAAAAACGCGGCAGGCCGTGCAATCCCAGCAACTGCAAAGACGGCCCGGTCGTCGGTCGGTGGCTTGTGGATCGAGCGACGCGTCCGGAAAAACGGAACGTCCAGCCCGACCGTGCTGACATCTACCTCATCGTCGGCCGCGAGCACCGCGTCGGCCGCGACCAACGTATCCAACGGCTCGCGCAAACGGCCCGACGGCAGCGTCACCGGTTGTGCCACATCGTCTCGTCCGACGAGGACCAGATCGATGTCACGATCGAGCTGCAGGTGCTGAAATCCATCGTCCAGCACGTGGACCGTCGCGCCGAACGCGTGCTCGGCCAGCCGGCCCGCAAGATAGCGGTCCGCCGACACCAGCACCGACGCCCCAGGCAGCGCCCGCGCGAGCATCAACGGTTCGTCCCCCGCACGTGGCAAGTCGCTGCGAATGCCTTCCGGATCGCGTACCACGACGATGCCGTCTTGAGGACATGTTCGGCCGTACCCACGGCTGAGGATGGCCGGACGCTCCCCCATGTTCAACAGTTCGCGAACTACCGCCGCGACCAACGGCGTCTTGCCCCGACCTCCGACCGCCAGATTACCGATGCTGATCACCGGCCGATGAAGCCGACGCCGGAGATCTGGACGGCGACCATAGCGCTCCCGTCGTCGGCGAACCACAGCGGCATAGAGTTCGCTAATCATCGTTCGATCGGCCAATTACGAATTACGAACCACGAACCACGAACCACGAACCGCGAACCGCGAATTGCGAACCGCGAATTGCGAACTGCGAATTGCGAATTGCGAATTGCGAATAGCGAGATGATTCACACGCGCCTGAAGGGCCGCACGACGATGGCGGGATCGAGCACCTGCGCGATGGCGGCGAGCGTCTTCGTTCGAGCGCCGCGGTTGGCCTCGACCAGCGCGCGAGCTGCCGCGCCGAGCCGCGCCCGTCGGACCGGATCGCCGAGCAATTCCAGCAGGGCCGCTTCGAGCTCGCGATCCGAATGCACCTGGACCGCGGCGCTATTGTCGAGAAACGTGCGCGAAATCTCGGCGAAGTTCTGCATGTAAGGGCCAAACACAATTGGCTTTCCGAAGACGGCAGGCTCCAGGATATTGTGACCTCCCATGTCGGCCAGGCTGCCGCCGACAAAGACGACCGTCGCGATTTGATAGAGCTGCGCCAGCTCTCCAATCGTGTCGAGAATGACGACGTCGTGGCGGGGATCGGCATCGACACGGAGCTCCGTCCGGCGTGCGACGTTCCAGCCGGAGCGACGCGCGAGCTTCTCCACGTCGTCGAACCGCTCCGGTTTTCGCGGCGCGATGATGAGGAGCGCGTTCGTCATCGTCGCCCGGATGCGTTGAAAAGCTTCGAGCACCGGTTCCTCTTCATTGCGGACGGTGCTGGCCGCGATCAGCACGGGGCGATCCGGCGCGACGCGGAAATACCGAAGCACGCGATTCCGTCCGCGATCGACCGCGGCCGTTCCGGGGAACTGGAGCGAATCGAACTTCAGCGAGCCGGTGACCAGCACGCGCTCGCGCTCGGCGCCGATATCGATGACCCGGCGCGCCGATTCGTCGCTCTGCATACAAAAACGATCGATGTGGCGAAGAACGCGACGGAAGAATGGACGGGCGATTCGATATCGCGGATAGGAGCGAGATGAGATCCGGCCGTTGACGAGCATCGTCCTGACGCCGGCGCGGTGGCACGCGCGCAGGAGGTTCGGCCAGATTTCCGTCTCCATCATGATGAACAGACGCGGGTTCACCAGCTTGACCGTGCGATTGACGATGAAACCAAGGTCGAACGGGAAGTAGAAGACGCCGTCGACGTACTGCAGATTGTTGCGGGCGATGTGCTGGCCGGTCATCGTCGTCGTCGACAGGAAGAGACGCAGCTTTGGATAACGCTCGCGAAGATCTGGCAACAACGCACGCGCGGTCAACACTTCGCCGACCGAGACGGCGTGAATCCAGATCGATTCATCGGCGTCGAGGTTGAACGAGATTGGCAGATAGCCGAGCCGCTCGGTGAGGCTGCCGATGTACTTGCGGTGGCGCAACGCCTGATAGATCAGCGATGGCGACATCACGACGAAAAACGCCACGATCAGGACGCTGTAGATCACGTACATCTGCGGATGCGTGTGGGGAGTTCAAGGGGCGAAGCCCCTCGAATAAGACTAGACCGGCGTTGACCACCGCGCAAGCCGTTCATTAAAATCATTTATTTGACTGCAGCTCGGAGGAAACGTAGATGGCTATCAAAGTCGGGATCAACGGGTTCGGCCGTATCGGCCGCAACATCATGCGCGCCGCTATGGGCGACAGCGGCATCGATTTCGTCGCCGTCAACGATTTGACGAATGCCGACACGCTGGCCCATCTGCTGAAGTACGACTCGATTCTAGGGAACTTGAAGGCGGATATTGCGGCGAGTGGCGACAAGATCACGGTCAACAAGGACGCATTCCAGGTCCTCTCGGTCAAGGATCCGGCGCAGCTGCCGTGGAAGTCGCTCGGCGTCGACGTCGTGTTCGAATCGACCGGCATCTTCACCAATCGGGACGGCGCAGCCAAGCACATCGCGGCGGGTGCGAAGAAAGTGATCATCACCGCGCCAGCAAAGGGGCCGGACCTCACCCTCGTGCTCGGGGTCAACGAGGACAAGTACGATCCGTCGAAGCACAACATCATCTCCAACGCGTCCTGCACGACCAACTGCCTCGCGCCGGTTGCCAAGGTGCTGCACGAGACGTTCGGCATCAAGAAGGGCTGGATGACGACGGTGCACTCGTACACCAACGATCAGCAGCTGCTCGATCTGCCACACAAGGATCTCCGTCGTGCCCGTGCGGCCGCGCTGTCGATCATTCCGACGACCACCGGCGCTGCCACCGCGGTCGGCGAAGTGCTGCCCGAACTCAAAGGTCGACTCGACGGGATCGCGATGCGGGTGCCGACGCCCAACGTGTCGGTGGTCGATCTTGCCGTGATCGTCGACAAGAAGACGTCGAAGGAGGAAGTGAACGCGGCGTTCAAGACCGCCGCCGACGGCAAGTTGAAGGGGATCCTGGAATATACGACCGAGCCGCTGGTGTCGGTGGATTTCCGCGGCAACGCACATTCATCGATTCTCGATTCCGCCTACACGGCGGTGATGGACGGCGACTTCGTCAAGGTGCTCTCGTGGTACGACAACGAGTGGGGATACTCGAGCCGCTGCGTCGACCTGCTGCGCTATCTCGTCAAGAAGGGGCTGTAACCGTTGGCGCGAAGCATCACGGATCTCGATCTCAACGGCAAGCGGGTGTTCGTCCGCGTCGATTTCAACGTCCCGATCAAGAACGGCGCGATTACTGACGACACCCGCATTCGCGCGTCGCTGCCGACGATCAAATATGCGCTGGATCACGGTGCTGTCGTCATTCTCGCGTCGCATCTGGGAAGACCGAAGGGCAAACCCAATCCGGAATACTCGCTGAAGCCGGTTGCCGGGAGGCTGTCCGAACTGCTCGGCCGTCCGGTGGAGTTCGCCGAGGATTGCGTCGGCGAACCGGCCCGTGCGGCGATCGACCGCGCGGCCAAGGGCAGCAAGGTGGTGCTGCTCGAGAACCTCAGGTTCCATGGCGAAGAGGAGAAGAACGACAGCGGTTTCGCCAAAGAGCTCGCGTCGCTTGCCGATGTCTACGTGAACGACGCTTTCGGGTCGGCGCATCGTGCGCACGCATCGACCGAAGGCATCGTGCACCACGTCAAGCAAGCCGCCGCCGGCCTGTTGATGGCGGCCGAAGTGCAGTATCTCGGCAAGATCCTCGAGCATCCGGATCGACCGTTCGTCGCAGTGCTTGGCGGCGCGAAGGTGTCCGACAAGCTCGAAGTCATTCAGAATCTCGTGCCCCGGGTCGATGCGCTCCTCATCGGAGGGGCGATGGCCTACACGTTTTTCAAGGCGCGCGGACTGCCGGTCGGCAAGTCGCTCGTCGAAGACGATCTGCTCGATGCCGCGCGTCAGGTCGAGCAGCAGGCGAAATCGCGTAAGCTGCGCTTCGAGCTGCCGTCCGACCATGTCGTTGCGCCGAAGCTCGAGGCCGGCGCTCCGGCCGAGACGCTCGACGTCGGCGATCCGGCGATCGGCGATCGCATGGGGCTCGACATCGGACCGAAGACGATCGCGCGGTATCGCGACGTCATTGCCGGCGCGAAGACGGTGACGTGGAACGGCCCGATGGGCGTCTTCGAAATCGATGCCTTCGCCAACGGCACGATTGCGGTGGCCAAAGCCGTCGCCGACGTGAAAGGCACGACCGTGATTGGCGGCGGCGATTCGATTGCGGCGGTGGCGAAAGCAGGCGTGACCGATCGCATCACGCACATTTCGACCGGCGGCGGCGCATCGCTCGAATTTCTCGGCGGCCGCAAGCTGCCGGGCGTCGTCGCGCTCGGATAGAATCGCCTCGCGCTGAAGGTGCTGCTTTTTGGTTGCTGATTGATTGAAGGGTCAACTCATTCAGCAATCAGCATTCACCAATCAGCAATTACAGGATCAACCAATGCGTGTGCCCTTCATTGCAGCCAACTGGAAGATGTACAAGACCATCCACGAAGCCTTCGCGTTCGCGAAGGAATTTCGGGCGGTGGTCAAGGACGTCAAGGATGTCGAGATCGTGCTCGCGCCGCCGTTCACCGCGCTTCATTCCGTCGTCGAGGTGGCACGAAACTCGAACCTCGGCGTCGCCGCACAGAATCTTCATTGGGAACGTGAAGGGGCGTTTACCGGCGAAGTCAGCGCGGTGATGCTGAAGGATGCCGGTGCCGAGTACGTGATCATCGGCCACTCGGAACGTCGTCGGCTCTTCCATGAGACCGACCAAACCGTCAATCGCAAGGTACTCGCCGCGCTTGGCGTGCAGCTCACGCCGATCGTTTGCATCGGGGAGACGCTCGAAGAACGGGAGCGCAACGAAACGCTGGCGGTGCTCGATCGCCAGATCAAGGCCGGCCTGGATAGCTTGACGGGCGATCAGGTCGCCGGACTGGTTATCGCCTACGAGCCAGTCTGGGCGATCGGGACCGGTCGCAACGCCACCCCGGCGCAAGCCGGCGAAGCACATGCGCATATTCGTTCGAGACTTCGTCAGTGGTTTGGCGGAGCCGCGGCCGATCAATGCCATGTGATCTATGGCGGCAGCGTGAAACCAGACAACATCCACGAACTGATTGCGTTGCCGGATGTCGACGGCGCGCTTGTCGGCGGGGCCAGCCTCGACGTCCGCGCCTTCGGGGAGATTGTGGCGCGGAGCCGGCAGAGCGCGGTATAATCGGACGTTATGCTCTATTACCTGGTGGCGGTGCTGTACGTGCTCGTCTGTTTTCTCCTGCTTTTGGTCGTGCTGCTGCAGCAGGGCAAAGGCGGAGACATGGCCAGCGCGTTCGGCGGCGGAGGCAGCCAGACCGCGTTTGGCGCTCGCGCCGGCGCCACCGTATTGACGAAGGCGACGACCGTGCTCGGCGTGCTGTTCATGCTGGGCGCGATCGGTCTCGGCGTCATGGGTCAGCGGGGCCCCGGATCGTTGATGCGCGGCCTCGGCGCGCCGGCACCGGCAGCCGCGCCGGTCACCGCACCGGCGACAACGCCGACGCCAGCTCCGGCGCCACCGACACCGGCGCCATCGTCAACGACTCCGGCGGAGAAACCTCCGGCCGACAAGGCATCGGCCCCTCAACCGCCGGCGCCGCAGACGCCGAAGAAGTAGCACAGCGTCGGTTCGTTCGTTTCGTAGCGTGTAGCGCAGCCTCGAAGGCTGCCCTCCCCCCTCGCGAAAGTGGCGGAATTGGCAGACGCACCAGCTTGAGGGGCTGGCGGTAGCAATACCGTGAGAGTTCGAGTCTCTCCTTTCGCACCAACTCTTAACTTATTGAATTGTAGGGGAGTTCCCGGCGGGGGCTCCTTCGGCAGGCTGCACATCGGCTGGTGTGTCCTGCGGAGCCGTGTGCAGCGCTTGTGCAACGGCGGGTCGATGACCTTCCAACTTCTGCATCGCGTCATGGAGCCCGCGGCGATGGATGTTCAGATACCGACTGGTCGTATTCAGGTTCGAATGCCCGAGGATCTTGCTCGTGTAGCTGATGGGCACGCCCGCCTCATCAAACCGTGACCCCGCCTCATGACGCAGGCCCCGCAGCTGTAGTCCCTTCAATCCGGCTGTCGCCGTTGCGTTCTCCCATGCTGTTCTGACGGACGTAACCTCCTCGCCGGTCGCGGTGCCAAAGACATACCCTTCTGGCGGGAACTGCTTGCCATCGGCATCGAACTTCCGCATCTCCAAAATCGAGCCCAGGCGTGTGGAGATCGGGATCAACCGGCTCTGTCTCGTCTTCGTCTTCTCCGCCCGAATCAGCAGTTCGCATTTTTCAAGGTTCACGTCTCGCCATTGAAGAGACAGGATCTCCCCGAGCCTGCAGGCGGTATCGAGTAATGCCGTGACAACGGCGCGCAGGTGCGGATTACATGCGTCCAGCACTTTCTGCTCGTCTTCGTCGGAGGCAAAGCGCCAGTCGCGTGGCATTTCCTTATCCAGCGAAATCGCTGCCTCCGTGCCGATCTTGAACGGACTCTTATCCGTGTAGCCCCTCCGAATTCCCCAATTCCACATCTTCCGAAGGAGCTTGAGATCGTGATTCACTGTCACCGTAGATAGTTTCTGTGCTTTGCGCCAGTTGCGAAACGCCTCGATGTCTTCAGTGGTGATCGCCGTCAACGCCTTGGCACCCCGCGTCATCCCGTCCTGACCAGGAAGCGCAAAGCCGATGATCTTCGCGAGGCGATACTCGTTGTGCCGAGATCGATCCCTTCATTCAACGATACGAAGGTGACGCCAACGGCTTGCAGATCCTCCAGAAGCAAAACCAGGTGCCGCAAGTTGGCCGACGCGATCGAGCCGCCATGCAAGCACCACGTCGAACCGCCTCCGTTTTGCATCCGCGACGAGTTGGTCGAGCGCGGGACGTTTGTCCTTCGCGCCGCTCACGCCCTGATCGACATACTGAATGGCCCCGCGAGTAGCGACGACGTTCCCGAGGCGGAATCTCGTGGCGAGTTTCATGTCTACCTCCTGTCCTGGTCTTTCACAGATCAAAAAGACCAGGCAGGAGCGCGGGCGTATCGCGTGCGCGTGTGATTGCTTCGCGTGATCGCGTGAGGCGCGGGGGCGCGGGCGGCAATCGCTGTGCCACAAGGCTGAATCTTCGATCCAGGAGATTGCGACAGTAGCTAGTGGGTCGCGAAAACCTCGTCAGGAAAGGCCGTTAGAATGACTCCCCATGCGGGTTGCACTCTGGATTGGTGCCGGGATGGCTTTTGGGGGAGCAGCCTACTTTCTCAATTTAGCGGCATTTCACATCTGGGCAGCGGGTGGCCCGCCCACTCCGAATCCTGAATGGCACCGGATGTGGGGAAACCGATTCGCGTGGCTGACTCTGTTCCTGCTGTGCCTCGGTGTAGGCTTGGTCGCGTCCGCGCTGTGGCATCACGGGCAACGTCACGGACGCAAGCGGACCGTAGCAAGCTAG
>JBPYFA010000062.1:0-7327 GCA_051986585.1 Vicinamibacterales bacterium
ACGATTGAGGAGATTGTCGTCGCGGCGACCATGCTCTCGTCGCAGAAGGTGGGCGCGATCATCGCCGTCGAACGGGAGATCGGCCTGCGCAATTACATCGAAAGCGGGATTCCACTCGACGCGACGCTGACCTACGACCTGCTCGTGACCATTTTTCATCCAGGCTCCGCGCTGCACGATGGCGCGGTGATCCTGCAAGAGAATCGCGTCGCCGCCGCCGCCTGCTTTCTTCCCTTGACCGTGAATCCGCGGGTCAGCCGCGAGCTCGGCACGCGCCACCGCGCAGCAATCGGACTGACGGAGGAGGGGGACGCTGTCGCGGTGATTGTCTCGGAAGAGACCGGCGCCATCTCCGTCGCCATCGACGGGAAGATCGATCGCCGACTGAGTCCCGACGATCTGCGCTCGAAACTGCGGACGCTGATCACCACGCGCAAGTCCGGACGACAACTAGGCGCGAGAGCGTACGATGTCTAATCTTCGCAATTCGCAATTCGCAATTCGCAATTCGCAATTCGCAATTCGCAATTCGCGATTCGCGATTCGCGATTCGCGATTCGCGGGTCGCGGTTCGCCGTTCGCGGTTCGCAGTTCGGGGTTCGCAGTTCGCAGTTCGCGGTTCGCAGGTCGCGGCTCGCAGTTCGCAGTTCGCAGTTCGCGGTTCGAGGATTCGGCGATTCGAGGATTCGGTGATTCGAGGATTCGAGGATTAGTGATTCACCGATTAGTGATTCAGGATCAGGGATTCGCGATTAGCGATTAGCGATTAAGGATTCATGACCTTCTCCCCCTTCCGTCATCTGGGCCTGAAGTTGATGGCTGTGGCGTTGGCGATGCTGTTGTGGCTGATCGTCGCCGGCGATCATCTCGTCGAGAGGAGCCTGCGCGTGCCGCTCGAGTACCGGAACATTCCGACAGAGCTCGAGCTGGTGGGCGATCCACCGACCGAAGTCGAGGTGCGGCTGCGCGGGTCGTCGGCGCTGCTCGGACGGTTGGAGCCGCGAGACATCGTCGCGGTGCTCGATCTCGCGTCGGCGCGGCCCGGCTCGCGCATGTTTCATCTCCGGAGCGATGAGGTTCGCTCCCCCTATGGTGTCGAGGTGGCGCAGGTAATCCCGAACACGCTCGCGGTCGATCTGGAAAAATCCAGTCATCGCACGGTGCCGATCGTTCCGGCGCTCGACGGCGAGCCGGCTCCCGGGTTTGTCATCGGCCGAGTGACCGCGGAGCCGGCAACCGTGGAGGTTGCGGGGCCGGAAAGCCGGCTCAAGCAGCTGTCTGGCGCAACCACCGAGCCGGTGCAGGTGACTGGCAGCCGCGCCCGGGTGCGTGACGTAGTGAATGTTGGCATGACCGACTCCGCCGTGCGACTCGTTCAGCCGCAGAACGCGGTCATCACGGTCGATGTGGTGCCGGCGCCGGTGGAGCGCCAGCTGTCCGGGGTTCCAATCCGGTGGCGAAATCTGCAAAGCGGCCTGACCGCTACGATTCACCCCATTCTTGCGCGGGTCACGGCTCGCGGACGGCAGGAGGGGGTCGCGGGTCTTCAGGCCGGAGACATTGACGCGTTCGTCGATCTTTACGGTCTCGGCCCCGGCCGATACAATCTTCGTGTCCAGGTGGACCCATCGCAGACGTTCGGCATCAGCGGCATCGAGCCCGCCGTTGTTGACGTGACGATCAAGTAGCCCTCGAGTGTGAAGATCTGCACATGTCCCATCGACTCTTTGGCACTGACGGTGTTCGTGGAAAGGCCGGAGAATATCCGCTCGATCACGAGACCGTCGCCCGGCTCGGCGGTGCGCTGGTGCGTGCGATGCAGCACTCACGCGAGTCGGCGCGGCCGCTGCGATTCGTCGTCGGACGCGACACGAGAGAGTCAGGCGAGTGGATTGAACGCGAGCTTGCCCGAGGCGTGCATTCGGCGGGCGCGGAAATCACGACCGCCGGCGTGATTCCAACGCCGGCGATTGCGTTTGTCACGCGCGATCTTGGATTCGACGCCGGTCTTGTGATCTCCGCGTCGCACAATCCGTTCGAGGACAACGGCATCAAGGTATTCTCCGGCGCCGGTGAGAAATTCACCGAAGTGCTCGAGCGGGAAGTGGAAGCGATCGTTCACGATCGCGGCTGGTCGGTCGAGGGGCCGTCCGACGTTCCAGTCGATCGCACCGACGTGATCGATGCCTACATCGCGCACGCGCGGCTGGCGCTGCCGAATCCGGCGCCGCTCGGGCGATTCAGGATGGCGATCGATGCCGCCAATGGCGCGACGACGACCGTGGCACCGAAGCTGTTTCGCGACCTGGGGTTCGACGTCGTGGTGCTCAGCGCCAACCCTGATGGACGAAACATCAACCTGGACTGTGGGTCGACGCACCCGGAACAGCTCTCGCGCGCCGTTCGTGAGGCGCGATGCCGTATGGGTGTCGCGTTCGACGGCGATGGCGACCGAGCGATCTTCGTCGACGCCGAAGGCCGGATTGTCGATGGCGACGCCGTGTTGCTGATGTGCGCGCGACATTGGAAGGCGTCCGGCCGGCTCAAGGGAAATACGATCGTGGCGACGGTGATGAGCAATATCGGTCTGGAAATCGCGCTGCGCGAGTCGGAGATTGACCTCGTCCGCTGCGCCGTGGGCGACAAGTACGTCATGGAGGAGATGATCAAGCGAGATCTATCGCTCGGCGGCGAGCAGTCAGGCCACGTCATCTTTTCCGAGCACCTCTTCACCGGCGACGGCATCGTCACCGCGCTGAGCGTGCTTCGCGTGATGGCCGAGAGCGGGAGGGAGCTGGCCGATCTCGCGTCGCAGCTGGTGACTTATCCTCAGGTGCTCGTCAACGTGCGTGTACGTGAAAAACAGGCGTTGACGAGTGTGCCATCGATCGCCGCAGCCATGGAACGAGTCGAGACTCGCCTCGCCGGCGAAGGCCGGCTGCTGGTCCGTTACTCGGGGACCGAGCCGCTGCTTCGCGTGATGATCGAGGGCAAGAACCAGGAACAGATCCAGGCCTGGGCGGCGGAGATCGCCGGAGTCGTTCGCGAACATCTGGGATAAAGATCTGGGTTCTGCGGGGGTCTACCGGGTTCTGCGGGGTTCTGCGGGGTTCGGTTCATGGGTTCTGCAGGGTTCGGTTCAGGGTTCTGCAGGGTTCAGCCTGTAGGACTGAACTCTGTAGAAGCGAACTTTGTAGAACCGAACCGAACCCCGCGGAACCGAACCCCGCGGAACCGAACCCCGCGGAACCGAACCCCGCGGAACCGAACCCTGTAGAACACAAGAACCGAACCTTGTAGAACCCCGTAGAACCCAGCAGAACCACGTAGAACCTAGAACTAATGCATTTAGCAGTCAATATCGATCACATCGCCACGCTCAGGGAGGCCAGAAAAGCGCGTGAGCCAGAGCCGTTGGCGGCAGCGCTCGCGGCCGAGATGGCTGGCGCTCGCGGCATCACCGTTCATCTGCGCAGCGACCGGCGTCACATCAAGGAACGAGATCTCGAGCTGCTGCGGCAGGCGATTGCGACCAAGCTGAATGTCGAGATGGCCGTCACCGACGACATGGCGCGAGTGGCGCTGCAGGTTCGACCCGATCAAGTGACGCTGGTGCCCGAACGTCCGCAGGAGTTGACGACGGAGGGCGGCTTGGACGTGGTGGCGCACGCGTCGGCGATCAAGGACTTCGCTGCGCGAATGCACGATGCGGGTATTCGCGTCAGCATCTTCCTCGATGCCGACGGCGATCAAGTTCGGGCGGCCACATCGGCCGCGGCTGACGCTGTCGAAATCAACACCGGCAAGTATGCCGATGCGAGCGCCGGTGCCGAACGCGAACTGGGCCGCATTGCCGAATGCGCGGCGCTCGCGCATCGCCTGGGTCTCGAGGTTCTCGCAGGCCACGGCCTGAACTACACCAACGTGCAGGCGATTACGGCCATTCCCGAGATCGTTGAGCTCAACATCGGTCACAGCATCATCGCGCGTGCCGCCATCGTCGGCATGGACCGAGCCGTGAGGGACATGGTTTCCCTGCTCGGGAGCCAGTCACGGTGACCGGGCGCGTCCAGCGCATCCTCGCGACGATCGCCCTCTTCGCCGTTGTTGTGGTCGCGCATCCTCTCGCGAGTGGCCAGCGCGTCACGATTCGAACTGACGACGGCGTGTCGCTCGCGGCGACATGGTACGAGCCGGGCTCGCGATCGGCGCCAGCGGTCGTCTTCGTGCACATGCTGCACAAGAGCCGTCACGACTGGGAAGCGGTGGCGGCCGAACTGGGCTCGCAAGGAATCGGTGCGCTCGCTCTCGATCTTCGGGGCCACGGAGAATCGTCGGGAACGCTGCCGGAAGGCGAAGCGGCCGATTACTCCGTCCTGGTCCGAGATGTCGCTGCGGCGCGACGCTACCTGGCGACGCGAGGCGACGTCGTGCCGTCGCGAATTGGGATTGCCGGCGCCTCGATTGGAGCCAACCTGGCGGTGCTCGAGGCCTCTGCAGACTCGGCGGTGGCGAGCCTCGCGCTGCTCTCACCTTCCACGGATTATCGCGGGCTCCGGATCGACGCGGCGATGAAGAAATATGGCGCCCGCCCGGCGCTGCTGATTGCCAGCGACGATGACGCGTATGCCTCGAGATCGGTCAAAGAGCTGCAGAAAGCTGGCGGCGGCACGCGCGAGGCGCTGTTCCTCAATCATGCCGGCCATGGCACGGTGATGCTCGGACATGACTCCGATCTCGCGCGCACGGTGGTGGACTGGTTTCGCCGCACGTTGCTATGATCGGCTTTTAGTCGACGAGATCCTGCCGAACCCGGCAGAACCTTGTAGAACCCGTGAACCGAGTAGAACCTGGTAGAACCCCGTAGAACCCCGTAGAACCTTGAACTAAATGCGTAGCGACTCCGTGGTGTTCGGCATTGCCGGCATCTTTTTCGGCGTACTGGTCGGCTGGATCATCGGGAGCCAGCGCGCCACCGTCATCGCCCCCCCGGCGGCGGCCGCTGCCGCGCCAGCGGCGGGATCGACAAGCGGACAGGCGGCACCGGCCTTCGACGAGGCGCGTGCGGCCGAGCTGAAGACCCAGGCGGATCGCAATCCGACCAACTCGGACGTCCGCGTCCAGCTCGGCAACCTCTATTTCGACGCCGAACGCTACGACGAGGCGGCGCGGTGGTACGAACAGGCGCTGAGCGTCAATCCGAAGGACGTGAACGCCAGCACCGATCTCGGCATCGCCTACTACTATTCAAACCAGCCCGATCGAGCGCTCGCCCAGTTCGATCGATCGCTCGCCATCGATCCGAAACATTCGAAGACGCTGCTCAACATCGGTATCGTGCGCGCGTTCGGCAAGCAGGATCTGGATGGCGCCGAGAAGGCGTGGCAGCGCGTTCTCGAATTGGCGCCAAACACGCCGGAAGCGGAGGTCGCCAAGAAAGGGCTGGACGGCCTTCGCGCTGGGCATGGCCAGGGCGGCACTCCGCCCGCGTCAAAGCCGCCGGGGCAATAGCATGGCTCGCCTGATCCTCTGGGCCATCCTCCTGGTGGTGGTCGTGCGATCGCTGTCCCGGCTGCTGCACGGCGTGCTCGAGGGCGCTGGTTACACGAGGGAGAGCGCATCGCCACGCAGCGTTGGTCTCGTCCGCGATCCTGTGTGCGGAGTCTACGTCGTGCCGGGGCACGCCCTGACCGTCGGCACCGGCGCCGCGACGCGATATTTCTGTTCGGAAGACTGTCGGAAAAAATGGACTAAGAGATGAGTCTGGGATCTTCAGGGTTCTGCGAGGTTCTACGAGGTTCTACTGGGTTCTGCAAGGTTCGGTTCTCAGGTTCTCCAGGGTTCGATTCGAGCCCCACAACTAGGGAGAGCCCGAACCCAGCAGAACCCGAACCTAGAAGAACCTCGAACCTAGAAGAACCATCGAACCGAACCCAGCAGAACCTTGTAGAACCCCGTAGAACCGTGTAGAACCGAGAACAATGTCCGAGGCTCAGCTCCGCGCAGACATCGTCGAAGTCGGGCGACGTCTGTACGCGCGCGGGTACACGGCATCGAACGACGGCAATATCAGCGTGCGGCTGGACGGGCAGCGGCTGCTGGTGACGCCGGCCAACGTCTGCAAGGGATTCATGAACGAGCAGATGATGGTGATCACGGATCTCGATGGCAACAAGATCGCCGGTGAGCGCAAGGCCTCGTCGGAGATCCAGATGCATCTCGAGGTCTACCGTCAGCGGCCGGATATTCAAGCAGTCGTCCACGCGCATCCGCCGGTTGCGACAGCGTTTGCCGTGGCTGGCATTCCGCTCGATCGCGCCGTGTTGGCCGAGGTCGTCACCACGCTTGGGAGTGTGCCGATCGCGGAATATGCGACGCCGTCGACCAAAGAACTGCCCGAAGCGGTGCGGAGGTATGTCAAGGCGCACGATGGGATGCTTCTGGCCAACCACGGCGCCCTGACACTCGGCAACGATCTGTTCTCCGCGTATTACAAAATGGAGACGATCGAGCACTTCGCGAACATCAGCTTCGTCGCGCGGATGCTCGGTGGCGAGCGCCTGCTGTCGCGCGACGAGGTGATGCGGCTGCAGGGGCTTCGTGGCCGATACGGCATTGCGGCGCCCGCGCCAATCTGTCCGGATCCTGTAGCCGCCTCAGACAGAGCGCAGGATGATTGCCAGGTGGTGTTTGCGCCTCCGTCCGCCACCGGGGAACGGCTCGTGCCCGAACGGATCGGAGCCGTAGGAGCTGACGACGAAATTCGGCTAACATACCGCGAACTCACGGCTCTAATAGAGGACGCAGTCAAACATCTCAAATAGCGGGAAGCTGCCAGCTGCAAGCTGGGAGCTTCAGGAGGCAGGTTCATGGGTGAGGCGCTCGGCATGGTCGAGACGAAAGGTCTCGTCGCGATGATCGAGGCGGCCGACGCGATGGTCAAAGCCGCGAAGGTGACGCTGGTCGGTTGGGAAAAGATCGGTGCGGGCTACGTCACGGCAATCGTGCGCGGCGACGTGGCCGCGGTGAAAGCGGCGACCGATGCCGGCGCCGCGGCGGCACGCCGGGTCGGCGAGCTGGTGTCGGTGCACGTGATTCCGCGACCGCATGCCAATCTCGAGGACGCACTGCCGATCGGCAAGGCCAACGCCGTGACGAAATGATCGTTGCCAAGGTCGTGGGGACCGTCGTTGCCACACGCAAGGACGAGCGGCTGGTCAGCAACAAGCTGCTGGTGGCCCGCCCGGTCGATCCGTACGGCAAGCCGGAAGGAAGCTACCTCGTTGCGGTCGATACCGTCGACGCAGGTTTCGGCGAGACCGTGCTG
>JBPYFA010000063.1:0-15839 GCA_051986585.1 Vicinamibacterales bacterium
TCATTCGACGTGAACGCATACTGTTCGACGTGCGCGTCGCCGTGCAGCTGTACGATCGGTTCTCGTGGAAGATCCGCGGCGAAGATGTCGCACACGCGTGTCGTCCACTCGTGATTGATGAACCGGAAGTAGTTGAAGGGGTCGGCGCGCAACCGTTCGACGAGATCGGCGGGTAACTCAGCGAGCGTCGCTTGATCGGCATTCAGGGGTTTCCCGCTGCAGCTAACGCTCAGCAGGAAAACGGCGACCCACACGAATCGGATGCGCTTCAGCGGCGACGCTGGTTCTTCGCGACGGCACCCAACAGCGGCCACCATTCAACGTCACCACGACTGGATCGCGTTCAGCAGCTTCGTCTCAGTATGCGACCAACCCTTTCGACCGATAAATCGCCACCGTTCGCTCGACCAGGTCGTTGGCCGGAGGGTCGAGGTCCTCGAGCGTGTACTTCAGCCCCAGCTTGTGCCATTTGTACCGCCCCATCTGGTGAAACGGGAGCACGTCCACACGCTCTACGTTTCCGAGTTCAGCCGCAAAGGCCGCGATCGACTCAACGTCGGCCGGATCATCGGTGAGTCCGGGAACCAGGACATATCGCAGCCACATTGAACGACGGCGAGCCGCCAAGCGCCGCGCGAAATCGAGCGTCGGCGCGACATCCATTCCGGTAAGGTGACGGTGCCTCGCGGGATCCCACGCCTTGATGTCGAGCAGCACCAGATCGATGGTCTCGAGTTCAGCGTCGCTGAGCTTGTCGCCGTAGAAGCCGTTGGTATCGAGCGCCGTGTGGATTCCCATCCCCTTCGCCGCCGCGAACAGCTTGGCCGCAAAGCGGTGCTGCATGAGCGGTTCGCCACCACTCAGCGTGAAACCACCCGACATGACCTTCAGGCCGTGACGATACTTGCGCAGTTCCTCGGTAGCCCGCGCGATCGTCACCGGCATCCCGTTGCTCATCGTCCAGGTGTCAGGATTGTGGCAATACAGGCATCGCCACATGCAGCCGGCCGTCCATGCGACGACGCGAACGCCTGGGCCGTCGACGGTCGCGCCGGTGGTGAACGAATGCAGAAACCCCATATCGCCGCTGGCAAGAGCCGAACGAACGTCGGTCTCGGGAACATCCTTTCCGAGATTCACGCGCAGCTCGAACGGGCTCCTGGCTTCAAGCGGTGTCGGTTGTTGTTGAATCGGTGTGGTCATAGATCCCCGCTACGCGTGCTGCACGGCAGCGCTGGACGTGGGCTGGTCCGGTGCCAGGGTTGTTCCGTGGAATGTTCTGTTGATGACGTCCATCTGCTGGTCACGCGTGAGCCGCACGAAATTCACGGCGTAGCCTGAGACGCGAATCGTCAGGCTGGGATACTTCTCGGGGTGTTCCATGGCGTCGAGGAGCATGTCCCGGTTCAGCACGTTCACGTTCATGTGATAGCCCGTACTGCTGAAGAAGGCGTCGAGCATCGAGGTGAGATTGGTAACGCGATCCGCAGCGATCCGGCCGAGGCCGGTCGGGACGAGCGAGGAGGTGAGCGAGATTCCGTCCGCGGCGTCCCGATAGGGAATCTTGGCAACCGAGGCCGCCGAGGCATGAATGCCGTGGCTATCGCGGCCGTGCATCGGGTTGGCTCCCGGTGCAAAGGGCTCCCCGTGGCGGCGGCCATCTGGCGTGTTGCCGGTCGCCTTGCCGTAGACGACGTTCGACGTGATCGTCAACACGGATTGCGTGTGTACCGCGTTGCGGTAGGTCGGATATTTCCTCAACTTCCTCATGAACGTGGTGACCAGCCACACCGCCAGTTGGTCCACGCGATTGTCGTTGTTGCCAAAGAACGGAAACGTTCCTTCCGTCTGATAGTCGGTGATCAAGCCGGTTTCGTTACGGACGACGCGCACCTTGGCGTGCTTGATCGCGGACAGGCTGTCGGCGACGACCGAGAGACCGGCAATGCCGAACGCCATGGTCCGGAGCGGCGCGTAATCGTGCAGCGCCATTTCGATCCGCTCGTACGCGTACTTGTCGTGCATGTAGTGGATGACGTTCATGGCGTTGACGTACACGCCGGCGAGCCACTCCATCATCCGGTCGGACTTATCCAGCACATCATCGAAGTCGAGATAGTCGCCTTTGACCGGTTCGCACGCCGGCGCGATCTGATCACCGGTGATCTCGTCCCGGCCGCCGTTGATGGCATAGAGCAGACACTTCGCCAGGTTTGCCCGTGCGCCGAAGAACTGCATCTGCTTGCCGAGCAGCATCGGCGAAACGCAGCAGGCGATTGCCCCGTCGTCTCCCCAGGCCTGCCGCATGATCTCGTCGCTTTCAAACTGCAACGAGCTGGTGTCGATAGCGACCTTGGCGGCGAACCGGCGGAAGCCGTCTGGCATCCGCGCCGAGTACCAGATCGTCAGGTTTGGTTCGGGGGCCGGCCCGAGGTTGTAGAGCGTCTGCAATATGCGGAAGCTCGTCTTGGTGACGAGCGATCGGCCATCGTCGCCCATGCCGCCGATCGATTCAGTCACCCATGTCGGATCGCCGGCGAAGAGGTTGTCGTATTCCGGCGTCCGAAGGAAGCGGACGATGCGGAGTTTGATGACGAAGTCGTCGACGATTTCCTGCGCCTGTTCTTCGGTGAGCGTGCCGGCGGCAAAATCGCGCTCGAAGTAGATGTCAAGAAACGTCGTCGTGCGTCCGAGCGACATCGCCGCGCCGTTCTGCTCCTTCACCCCCGCCAGGTAGCCGAAGTACAGCCACTGCACAGCCTCCTTCGCGGTCCGCGCCGGGCCGGAAATGTCGAACCCGTAACTCGCGGCCATCTTCTGCAATTCCTTGAGCGCACGAATCTGTTCCGACAGCTCCTCGCGGTCGCGGATGATCTCGTCGGTCGACTGAAATGGGTCAAGTGCATTCTTCTCTTCCTGCTTGCGCGCAATCAATCGACTGACGCCGTACAGCGCAACCCGACGGTAGTCGCCGATGATGCGGCCGCGGCCGTAGGCGTCCGGAAGGCCGGTCAGAATGTGCGAGCTCCGGCACCGGCGGATGTCGGCCGTGTAGGCATCGAACACGGCATCGTTGTGGGTCTTCCGATACTTGGTGAACGCCTCGACGACGTGCGGGTCGGGTTCGTAGCCGTAGGTCTTGAGCGCTGTCGCCACCATGCGCCAGCCGCCATTGGGCATGATTGCGCGTTTCAATGGCGCGTCCGTCTGCAGGCCGACGATCAGCTCGTTCTCCTTGTCGATGTAGCCGGGGGCGTGCGCGGTGATCGAGCTTGGGATCTGCGAGATGTCGAGCACCCCTTTCTTCCGCTCTTCGATGAACAGCGCCTGCAGCTGTTCCCAGATCTTCAAGGTGCGCCTGGTTGCCGGCGAGAGAAAGGACTCGTCTCCGTCGTATGGCTGGTAGTTCTGCTGAATGAAGTCGCGGACGTTGATCTCTTTCTGCCACAGGCCGGTGCGGAAGCCTTTCCACGCCAAAGCCGCGGCATCGGTCTTCTCTTCGTGCGATGCGGTGACCGCCATTGTGGTGTCCTCTACTTTCAGTTTCGACGCTTACGCGCGAGCCTCGATAAGCCCGAGCATGACGCCGGTGTGTCTCGCAATGATCAATTCTTCGTTGGTCGGAATCACCCATGCCGACACGCGGCTTCCGGCTCGTGAGATTCGGGTTTCCTTCCGGCTGTTGGCATCGCTGTCCAACTCGAGACCGAGCCAGGCCGAGGCGTCACAGATTCGGCTCCGTATTTCTGCCGAGTTCTCACCGATACCAGCGGTAAACACGATGCCGTCAACGCCACCAAGAACGGCGGTCAGCGCGCCGATCTCTTTCGCGGCCCGATAGACGAAATAATCGAGTGCCAGCTTCGCCGCCGGGTCGCTGCTGCCGAGCAGATCCCGCATGTCGTTGCTGGTGCCGGAAATGCCGAGCAGGCCCGAGCGCTTATACAGAATCGCTTCTACGTCTTTCGCGCTGAGATTGAGGTTCTGAAAGAGATACAAGACCACGCCTGGGTCGAGCGCGCCGGGGCGGGTACCCATGCACAGGCCGTCGAGCGCGGTGAACCCAAGCGTGCTGTCGATGCTTCTGCGATCCCGCATCGCGCAGAGACTGGCGCCGCTTCCCAGATGCGCCACGATCACGCGTCCATGAGCAATCTCGGGCGCAACCTCGGGCAGAACCGATGCGATGTATTCGTAGGAGAGTCCGTGGAAACCATAGCGCTGAACGCCGCCGCTACGGATCTCACGTGGCAGCGGCACCAGCTCGGCAACGGCGGACTGCCCACGATGAAAGCTGGTGTCGAAGCAGGCGACCTGCGGAACGTTCGGCAGTTGTTCTGATACGGCTTCGATCGCCGCGAGATTGTGCGGCTGATGCAGTGGCGCCAGCGGGATCAGCTTCTGTAACTCGGCAAACACTTGCGGCGTGACGAGCGTCGGCCCCGTGAACCGGGCTCCGCCATGGACGACGCGATGCCCGACACCGAGCACCCGCGCACCGCCGTAGGTGGAGCGCAGCCACTTCGCGAGCGCATCCAGTGCGCCTCGGCCATCGCGGACGGCCGTCTTGTCGAGCGCCTGGTCCGCGATCCGCTGGCCGGCACCGTCCTTCACGGAAAAGTGCGGCGATGTGCCGATGCCTTCAATCTGACCGCGCGCGCCAAGACTCCAGTTTCCAGACTCGGGCCGGCAGTACAGGCTGAACTTCAGGCTCGACGAGCCGGCGTTCAGGACGATGACGAAATCGGTCATAGGTGAATCCCGATCGGGCCTTCCGCCTAAAGGCGGAAGCCACAAACTAAAGACGGCGGAGCCACAGGCGGAAGCCACAAACACATCCGAGCGAACCGCGAATTGCGAATTGCGAATCGCGAATCGCGAATCGCGAATCGCGAATCGCGAATCGCGAACAACGAATTACGTCGCCACCTGCATCGTCTTCCGCCTCGCATGCGCGGCCTGCATCGCCACGGCGCAGCTCGCAATCCTCGATCGCACGCTGTCGGCGCGGCTGGTGAGAATGATCGGCACCCGTGCACCGAGCACGAGCCCGGCGCTGTCGGCGTTGGCGAGAAAACTGAGCTGCTTAGCGAGCATGTTCCCGGCTTCGAGATCTGGAGCCAGCAGGATGTCGGGATCTCCCGCAACCTCGGACTGGATGCCTTTGATCCTTGCCGCGTCCTTACTGATTGCGTTGTCGAATGCCAGTGGTCCGTCGAGAAGTCCATTGCGGATCTGGCCACGGTCCGCCATCTTGCACAAGCAGGCGGCATCGATCGTTGCCGGCATTTTCGAGTTGACGGTTTCCACCGCCGCCAGAATGGCGACTTTGGGCTTCGACACGCCGAGCGACACCGCCAGATCGATCGCGTTCTGACAGATATCCACCTTGTCATCGAGCGCCGGCGCAATGTTGATCGCCGCATCCGTGACGATGAGGACCTTGTGATAGGTCGGCACGTCCATGATGAAGACATGACTGATGCGCCGGCCGGTGCGAAGCCCTGTCTCTCTCGCGACGACAGCACCGAGGAGCTCGTCGGTGTGCAGGCTCCCCTTCATCAACAGTTCCGCCTTACCCTGTCGTACCAAGTCGACCGCTTTGGCCGCCGCACCGTGACTGTGCGGTGCATCGACGATTTGCGACCTGCTGATGTCGATTCCGCCCTTGATCGCGACTTCCTGAATCTTGGCGATCGGTCCGACGAGAATCGGCGCGATCAGCCCTTTCGCGCCAGCCTCGACGGCGCCGGCAAGGGCTGAGGCTTCGCACGGATGGGCGACCGCCGTGGGAACCGGCTCCATGCTCCGGCATCTTTCCAGCAGCTGCTCGTACTTCCCGGTTCCGGTTGTTCGATTCATAGTTCCTCGTAGGCGGCGCGCTTCGCCGTCGGGCGGCGTGCCGCAGGTCCGGTTTCTTTCAACAGCAGGGTGAGCACGATGGCCAGTCCGATGCCGTACAGCAGAAACTGAAACGCGCTCTGGTAATGCTCGATGCTCATGGTCGGGGCACCGCTGCTCGCGTTCATCAGCATTCGCGCGAAGACTGGCCCGAGAAGCGCGCTGAATGTGAAGTTGAGGAAGTTCACGACACCGGTTGCCGTGCCGCTCATCTCCGGCGGGTTCGCCTCCTTGATGACGGTGTACGGCAACATCGCCGCTCCCGAGGCGATGCCGGCCAAGATGCCCAGCACGTACGGCGGCAGTACATCGGTCGGCCCGTAGAGAATCCAGGCGAAACATGCCAGGAGCACGACCGCGCTTACGCCGATGACCGGCTTGCGGCGGCCGATGCGATCGGAAATGAAGCCGAGCAGCGGGCAGCCAATGATCCATCCAAGCGGCACAGACGCGGAGCGCAGAACCGCCGTCGCGTAATCGAAGCCGTGTCCCTCTTGCAGGTAACGAACACCCCAGGTCATGTCGAAGATGGTTGTCGGAATGAACAGAAGGCCGGCGATGATCCCGCACAGGATCGACTGTGGATTCTTGAACACCACCCCGAACGTAGGGCCCGCATTCTTCAGCCACCCCTCACGCTGTTGCCCTGATCCCGAGGCGGGAAGCAGAAGGAAGAGCACGACGCTGATGACCAGGCCGCCGATCCCCATCCCGACCCAGAACGTGCTCCAGCCAACCCCGGCACCGATCATCGGGCCGACGAGAAACTGGCCGGCCGATCCGCCAGCCATGCCGAACATCTGGGTCGCACCGATCAGCGTAGCTGCACGGGACGCGGGAAAGTTGGTCGTCGCAATGTAGGCGGCGCCGACGAGCGCGAAAACACCGCCGGCCCCCTGCAGAAACCGACCGATGCTCGCCACCTGGTTATTGCCCGTGGCAAACAGCAACGCGCCGATCCCGACGGTCGCAGCGCCGAGTGGGACGACTTTCCGGGGTCCCAGACCGTCCATCGCGGCGCCGGCCACGAGGCTGAACGGCGAGTAGCCGTAGTAGAAGAGTCCCACCATCGACGCGACGGCTGTGGCACTCAACCCGAACGCGTCCGACAGCTGCGGCATCATGACGGCCGGGGCCGATCGCAGCGTGTACTGGTAGAAGTAGTACATCGCCGTGATCAGCCACGCTACCGTCGCCGTCCGGACTTGCTGACTCACGGATCGCTCCCGCCCGTTCTCGGGTCAGGCGTGTTTACCAGGACTGTGGGAACGCGAGAAAGCCCTCTTTGGAGTCCTGGAGTAATTCCACCAACCAACCAGCTGGGGGCAATTGATGTGCCCGTGTGGCCGAACGCGCCGTCCTCTGCGATCGGATGAAATGTCGAAGCTTTGACTGACCGGGCGGGGAGTGTGGTCGCAGCCTCCTCCGCCCCGCCGGAGTTCCTCCCGAATAGCGGAGGAGCGCGGTCGACGCGCCGCCGCGTTGCCCGGCTTAGAGCTGGATCAATCGTTTGAGCATCCGACGATGCTGAGCGCGCCGCTCACTTTCGCTCAGCGATCCAGATGTCGGCTTCTTCGTGCACGGCGCCGTAGTAAATCGTTCGGCCGTCGGGGCTGATCGAAAACACATCGTCGATCGACGGTCCTGGCAGCTGCACCGGCACGAGCGACCGCTGATGCGTGGCCGCGTCGACGACCACGAGCTGCACGTGACTTCCGGTATTCGCGAAGTAGATCACCCGCCGGTCGTCCGGTAGCCAGCGGACCCCGAAGGTTTCGTCCGTCGCAATCGATGTGGTGGTGTGCGACTGCAAGTCGTGCACGCCGATACCGATGCTTCTGCCGCTCTCTGCAACCAGGCCGCCGGCTAACCGGGATCCGTCGTGGCTCCACGACGTCGCGTAGAAATAACCGATCGGGACTTTCGTCCCGGGAAGGAGCTCGGCTTGACCACTGCCCGAGAATCGAGCCCAGAACACGCCGGCTCCCGAAAACGTACCTGAGAAGACCACTCGGTCGTCGACCGGCGATGCGATCGGGTAAGCAAGGCCGTCTGCATGCGACGCGATCTTGTGGAGGTTGCTGCCATCCGTTCGAATCGCCCAGATGCTCCATGAACCATCGCGGTTGGAATAAAAGACGAGCCACTGCCCGTCGCGGGTAAAGACCGGTGCCCGATCGCGAAACGCATCATCGGTGACGTGACGGATGCTCTTGCCATCGGCATTGCTGATGAAGATGTCCTCCTGGCGCTCGCCGACGCTGAAGTACGCGATCTGCGATCCATCAGGCGACACGTCGCTTGGAATACGAATGTTATTTGAGCCGTCGAGCACCGTTGGCACGCCGGCGCGAGCGGTTGCTGGATCGAAGGGAATCGCAACCGGGTTGACCGATCCCACCCGCGAACGAAACGCGAGGCGCGTTCCATCCCTTGAGAACCGGGGCAGACTTGCCGAAGCCTGAACGCCGATGGTCACTGGTGTCGGCGCGCCAAGCGGACGCCCGGACGATTGATCTACCGCGATGCGCCACAGGTTCATGGCACCGCCACGGTCGCTCGAGAAGTAAACGAACCGTCCATCCGGCGACCAGACCGGCGACCAGTCGAGCGCCGGATCGTCGGTCAATGCCACCCGAGCGCCTCCAGCTGCGGCGACGGTGAAAATATCCCGCTGGCCGCCATTGTTGCTCCAGTAGGCAATCCGATCGCCCGAAGGGGACCACGACGGCTGGATGGCATCGCCTTCGACGATCTTCTTTGGAGTCCCCCCTGCGACATCGACGACGTAGAGTTCGCTGAATGTCTGGCGCACCGCCGGATCGCGAACTTCCTCTGTGGAGAATGCGATGCGCTTTCCATCAGGCGACCAGGCTGGATCGAAACCCGTGTCGGTGACGCGCCGAACCGACTCTCCAGTCGCACCGGCGACAAAGATGCCTCCGTCACCGTCGGATTCGTGAAAGGCGATCATCGTCCCGTCCGGCGAGTATGCCGGCGCACCTTCATCACGCTTTGGATCGTTGACGATGGGAGTCGCATTTCGGCCGCCGACCCGCTGCGCATAGATGTCCCAGCTGCCGTTCACGAGCATGGCGTAGGCGACGGTCGTGCCATCGGGAGACAGCGTCGGACCGGTCTCCACGCCGGCCGCTTCGGTGACGCGCGTAAACTGCTGCCACGGCAGTTCAGGGACGACCGCAGCGGGTCTATACAACCAACTGCCGGCCGCCGCAATCAACGCCGCGGCCGCGATCGCCCAAGGCAACCACGGGTGGCGACGAACGGGCGCCGGCACGTCCGCAGGTTCGATGCGCATCGCAGACGAGGTCGTCGCGGTCGACAACGTATCGAGCGCAAACGCAAGATCGTTGGCCGATTGAAATCGGAGGTCGGGACTCTTTTCGAGACAGCGGCGGACAATCCGCTCGACACCTGGGGAAATCGAGAGCCGAGCGACGTCGAGATCGGGAGGATCCTTCGTGAGAATGGCGGTCATCGTGTCGGCAGCGGTTTCCCCCTTGAACGCCCGTTCGCCGCTGAGCATTTCGTAGAGCACGGCGCCGAAGGCGAAAATATCAGCCCGATGATCGAGCGGCAGCCCGCGAACCTGTTCGGGCGCCATGTAGCCGAAGGTGCCGAGGACCATGCCGGCACTGGTGGCAACGCCTGCGACTCGCGTTTCGTCGCTCGGGGACGGTTCAACCGGCTTCGCCAGGCCAAAGTCGAGAATCTTGACGTGATCGTCGCGGGTGATCATCACGTTCTCGGGCTTGAGATCGCGATGCACGATTCCCCGCGCATGCGCGGCGCCGATCCCACGCGCGATCTGCAGTCCGTAGGCGACGGCTCTGCGCTGCGGCAGGGCGCCTCGCTCGAGCCGGGCGCGCAGCGTTTCGCCATCGACCAGCTCGGTGACGACGTAGGCGACGCCTTCGTGCTCGCCGAATTCGTAGATCGAAAGGATGTTCGGATTGGAGAGCTTGGCGACGCTCAGGGCTTCCCGTTCGAATCGCCCGCGCGCGTCGGGCGTGGCCGCCAGCTGCGCCGACAACACCTTGATGGCGACGTCGCGCTGCAGCCTGTTGTCGTGAGCGCGGTACACCTCGCCCATTCCGCCAGCGCCGAGCAGACCGGTAATCTCATATGCGCCGAGGCGCGTGCCGACCCCCAAAGACATGGTGTGCTCGGAGCATAACAGGAATAGGATCCGGTTCGAAGCTCAGGATGCCGAACGCTGTTGTCGGAGCGCTTGGGCGGAGCTTGCGCGTTGATCGTCTATGCTGACCAAACTGCTGCTCGCCGTTTGCTTCATGGCCGTCTGCATCGTCATCCACTCGGCCGGTGTTGTCGCCGCGCTTCGGCGACTGGGACGGTATGCCCCCTCGCCAAAGTTCTGGCCGGTGGTGTGGTTGTTCATCATGGTCGCGGCCTGGATTGTGGTGCTGCATCTCTCCGAGATCGCGGTGTGGGCGCTGTTCTACGACTGGAGCCGGGCGATGCCCGACTTGCAATCCGCGTTGTACTTCAGCGTCGTGACCTACACGACGACGGGGTACGGCGATCTCGTCTTGCCAAAGGAATGGCGGCTGCTTGCCGGAGTTGAAGCGCTGACCGGCATCCTGATGTGCGGATGGTCGACGGCGTTCTTCCTGACGCTCGGAGCACGTCTCTATGAGAACCGCGACCGAATGAGCGTCTGAACGCCTGATTGTCTGGGCGAAGCCGCTGCGGCTAGTTATTGACGATACGGCGCGAAGTCCTGCCAGATCTGCTCCACCAGCTTCGGATCGACCGGACGAGTGTCGGCCTTGTCCGGCTCCTTCTCTGAGTAGAGCGTCAGCTTCACATTCGCACACTGCGGACCAAGCGCAGCGGGATCGAAGATATAGAGACCTTCGTAGATTGTGTCCGTCTCCGAGACGTGCTGTTCGAGCCGGAACGGATGAATCGGCGTGATCTCGGCGTCGCCGCAGAAAGCGCGGAGTCGCGAGAAGCCGGATTTGAATCGCTTGATCGCCGGGATCGCCATCCCTTGCGTCTGCGCGGCGCCCCGAGCCACCTTCGTCCAGAAGCCCTCTTCGAACTTCGGCGTCACCCGAATCATCAGCACTGGAGGCACGTCCGCGACGTACTCGGACCAGTTGGCAAATTCCAGCAATGGCCGTGACATGACCGGCTCGGGTTCTTGAGTGGGTGGACGCTTGCCGCGCGCGGCATGATCGCGACGGCTTTCCTGCTCGGCCTGATATTGGGCGCCATAGACTTGTATCGGCGTGATGAACGAGATGTCGAAATCGTTCGACGACATCTGATACGGGTTCAGGCTGCCGGCGCGGTGCTGCACGGCGTCCTTCAGTGCATCGGCAGGATACGGACGCGTCGGTTCGATTGGCAGATGGGTTCCGTCCGGCGGCGCCACATCTTTGGTTTTCTTCGACGCCGAGGCGACAACCTCACAGACGTCGTCGGCGCGAATGACTTTCAGGTCGCCGCGCGCGGTCGTGTCGCTCTCGTCGACGACCGACGTCAGGCCGAGGAACGCGCCGTCGGCAGTAAAGACCGGACCACCAGCTCCGCCGATCGCGATCCTGAAGTCCGATTCCATCGCGTGCGGCCCGACGCCCAACACGACACCGGCCGTCATGCCCTTGTTCTGGCGAAGCGGTGCGCTGATGGTGAAGATCTCCTGGCCTTCATTGACAGATTTTCGTGGCGGCTGGCCGCAGGCCAGTGGCACGGCTTTCAGAGATTCGACCGTCTTGGGATCGACCCGTACGAGAGCCACATCGCGTTCGGCATTCGTGGCCAACACGCGGCCCGGCACCTTGACGGTTGGTGTGAGCTGAACTTCAACCGCGGTCGAAGTACCGACGGCACGCTGGTTCGTCGCCACGAGCCCGGTGGGATCGATCAAGAATCCGGACGCGTGCGCGGTCGGACTCCAGACGCCAAAGACACTGTCGTGAAACGGCAGGAGAACGAGCGACGGATCGGATTCAAGCGGTCCCGTCAGGCTCGTTGTCGTCGACGTTGGCGCGCCGACCTCAGCGTTCGCGGCGGTCAATTCCAGGGTTGCCGTCTGCCCGGCGCGGATGTCGATCATCTGCGTCCACTGAAATGCCTTGCCCAGAAAGGCGACGGGCTGATCCGATTCGACGGTGTAATTGCCGGCGCGCAACTGCACGTCAGCCGTTCCATCGAGCGCGGTGAACACCCTCCGAGGCGGCGCGCTTGCCGGGTTGTCGCTGATGAGCAACGCGTGGCGCGGAACTGGCGTGACCTTCTGGTCGGCGTCCACCAGCGTCACTTTTATGTGGAGGGTTCCGATGCCCGCGGGCGCACCACGCTGAGGGGATAGCAAAAACAGCGTCAACAGTATGACCGCGGAGAACACGCCCTTGATCGTCAGGCCTGGACGTGCCTGGTGTCAACGGGGTTCGCCATTCGATGGTTCGATAGTTCGATAGTTCGATGGTTCGATGGTTCGATGGTTCGATGGTTCGATGGGTTCGCGAACGCTAGATTGACGACCGTGCGAACCCACGAACCCACGAACCCACGAACTAACGAACTAACGAACTAACGAACTAACGCACCTCGTCGGCATGGCCGTGCCACACTGGGGTGTGGTGCCCGCGAGCGGCTCATTGTTCGGCGCGAATGTGCCCGACGGCTTTCGCTATCGCGAGAGCTTTATCACCGTCCAGGAACAAGACCGGCTCGCCGCCGAGATCCAGCGCGTGGAGTTCGCGAATTTTGAAATGCGTGGCGTGATCGCACGACGCCGGGTCGCGTTCTTTGGCCGCTCGTACGACAGCGGCGGCGCATCGTCGCCGCCGATTCCATCGTTCCTCTTTCCGGCACGCGAAGCGCTGGCCGTGTGGGCTGGCGTCGATCCGACATTATTCGCCATGGCCCTGATCAACGAGTACGGGCCTGGCGCGCCAATCGGATGGCACCGCGACGCACCGCAGTACGACATCGTCGCCGGAATCTCGCTCCTGTCTGCCTGTCGCATGAAGTTCAGGCCGTATCTCAGTCCCGGCGAGCAACGCGCCGGCGGACCACGGCGAGTCGCGACCCACGAGATCCAGCTCGAAGCCAGATCGGCGTATCTGATGACGGGACCAGCCCGAACCTCGTACGAACACCACATACCGGCGGTGGCCACGCTTCGGTACTCGATCACATTTCGGACGCTGCGATCAGAGCAGGGCTAGGGCCAACTTATGATTTTGTGGCTTCCGCCTTCAGGCGGAAGAGAGCCTTGAATTCTCTATTCCACTCTCAGTGCCGTCATCGGATCGGTTGCGGCAGCACGCCGCGCCGGCACGTAGCCCGCCAGAAGTGACGTCGCGATCAGTACACCGGCAAACCCGGCGAACAGGCGGGGATCGCTGCTCGCAATGCCGAGCATGCCGGCCTGCATCAGGCGACTCAGCGCGATCGAAAGCGCAACCCCGATGCTTGCGCCGACGAGTATCAGCCGCAGTGCCTGGCTGACCGTCATTCGGACGACGTCCTTCGCCGAGGCACCCAACGCCATTCGTACACCGATCTCGTGCCGGCGCTGTGCCACGAAATAGGTAATCAGCGCGTAAAGGCCGACCGTTGCCAGCAACAGTGCGATTGCCGCGAAGGTCGTCATGATGGCGGCGAGATACTGCAAACCGATCGTTCGCTCGTGCAGGGCGCGCCGCATGGTCATGAGGTCGAAGATCGGCTGATCGGGATCGACGCCGAGAAGCACGCGCCGGGCTTCCGGCGCAATCGTCGTCGGCTCACCGCTGGTTCGAAGCAGCAGGCACATGTAGTCGGTGGGCGACTGCGTCAACGGCCGGTACATCGCCGGAGTGTTCCGTCGATTGAACCAATCGTGAATGACGTCGCCGGAGACGCCAATTACCGTCAGCCAGGGACCATTTCGCACCTTGAGGCGCCGGCCGATCGGATCTTCATCCGGCCAGAATTTGCGAGCCATCGACTCCGAAACGATGACGACCTGCTGTGTCTCTTCCCGATCGGCGATCGTGAAATCGCGTCCGCGCCGAATCGGAATGCGGAGCGTCGAAAAGTACTCCGCTGTCGCGGTTCGAAAATCGACGACCGGCAGATTGTTCGGATCGGCAGGAGGATGTCCTTCAATCTCAATCGCGCGTGAGGAGTTCGAGCCGCTCGTCGGCATGTTATTGATGGCCGCGACCTGTTCGACGCCGGAAATTCGGTGCAGCGCGTCGATCGTCTTCGTCACAAACAGCCGCCGCGCCGCATCGTCTGGATAGGTACGGTCCGGCAGAATCAGCTTCATCGTGAGGAGACCGTCCGGGTCGTAGCCCTGTGGTCCAGTCAGGAAACGCTGAGTGCCCGCGACGCCGAGTCCGGCGGCGACGAGGAGCGGCAAGGCAATCGCGATCTCGAGAATCACAATCGCACGTCGCAGGCGCTGCCGGCCGGTGGCGGTGCGACCACCCTCCTTCAGGGTTTCCGTAACCGGCGATCGCGCTGACTGCAAGGCTGGAAGGACACCGAAGATACAAGCGGTCGCGGCAGCGATGGCGAGCGTAAAGCTGACCAGCCGGATGTCAGGACCGAGCGATTCAAATCCTGGAACGAAGCGAAGGATGTTGGCCGGCATGCTGATGCGGATGGCGTAAAGACTCAGCCACGCAAATCCGATCGCTGGCGGTACTGCAATCAGCGCAAGCAGTCCACTCTCGATCAACGATTCGCGCGCAATCCGGCCTCGGCTCGCGCCCAGTGCGATCCGTACTCCGGTCTCGTGACGTCGCTCGGCCGCGCGGGCGAGCAGCAGGTTGGCGATGTTGGCGCAGGCGATCAGCAAGACGATCGCCGCCGAAACCTGCCAGAGCGACAGGAGAGGACCGGTGCCTTCGTCCAGCATCCCCTGAGTCAGCGTGTAGACCCGTATCCCGTGGTCGTGGTTGGCCTGCGGGTATTCGCGGGCGAGTCGGGAGGCGATAAGCGACATCTCGGATTGAACGGTGTCGAGTGTGCTGCCGCTTTTCAGCTTGGCGATCGGCGTCATGTAGCGAGCGGTGCGACTCGGAGCGGTCTTCGGATCGAAAGAGACGGGGGCCCAGATCTGACATCCGTCAGGAAACGCAAATCGTGGAGGCATCACCCCGACGATTTGATGTGGATTGCCGTCGACGGTGACCGTCCGGCCAATCACTGCCGGGTCGCCATCAAAACGCCGTTTCCAGAGGGCGTCACTGATGATCACGACGTGATGCCGCCCGAACGTCTCGTCGTCGCGGACGAACGTTCGACCGAGCGCCGGCCGAACGCTCAGCGCCTCAAAGAAACCACTGGTGATTTGAAAGCCGGGCACTCGCTCGGGATTGCCACGGTCGACCAGACTCGCATCCCAAAAAACCGAGGCTGACAGAAAATCGAGCGTGCGAGCCTCCGATCGCCAGTCGAAGAAGTTCGCGGGAGAGACGGACTCTTTCTTGAACTCGAGGTTCGGCGCAGTCTCTGCCAGCACGACAACAGAGTCGGGATCCTCGAGTGGATAGGGTCGGAGCACGAGCCGGTCGATCAGGTTGAAAATTGCCGCGTTGGCGCCGAGGCCCAGGGCCAGGGTCGTCGTCACCGTCAACGTCAGAAGCGGCCGTTTGAACAACGCGCGACAGCTATATCTGAGTTCCTTGAACAGATTGAACATCGACGGATCTCCGCAAGACGGCTTCGTCAGACAGCGACGCCTATTCTACGGAGCAAAGCCCGCGCTGGTTCACACGAAGATCCGAACCGAACGGAGGTCGGCGGAAGTGCGAACTCTTCACGACAATTTCAGAGTTCTACATTGTTCCTTCATGACAAGCGCGTGGTTTAGGGCGATATTCGTAGCATAACGTCCCGAGGAGAAGAATTCGGATCGGGGTGGTGACGTCATGACAAGCAAATTGGAA
>JBPYFA010000064.1:0-3443 GCA_051986585.1 Vicinamibacterales bacterium
TCGACCATTTCGGGCATCCAGTGACCGGCCGTGTACGGCGGATCCAGCCACTCCATGCAGAACACTCTCGAGCGCGGCAGGTCGCGGGCGGCCTCGCGGATGCGGTCGACTCGTTTGCGCAGCGAGCTTGCCGCGTTCACCCCGCGCTCTTCGGGGAGGCCGGCCACGCGCGCGACCAGGCGGATGTCCTCGAGCACCTGCTCGAGCGTCACCGGGCTGAGCGAGAGTACGGTCGGCATATACCCCAGGGCGCCCGTCGCGAGTTCGACGTCTCGGCGTGAGACGGCGCAGACCTCGCAGATTTCCTGGGTAAGAATCAGGTCCGGCTGCAAGCTGCGCAGAAGCTCAGGATTGACGTGGTACAGGCTTGCGCCGCTGTGCCCGTCACTTGCGGCGGCGTCGATCTCGCGGCTGGTCATGCGCGACGTGTCGATTGAGACCGTGTTCAAGACCGGCAACGTGGAAACGACATCTGCGGGCCAATCGGAATCGTGCGAGACGCCCACGAGTTGATCTGCCAGGCCCAGCAAGCACACGATTTCTGTTGCCGACGGCAAGAGGGATACGATCCGCACCACCGATCAGTCTACGGTGAACGAGCGACTTATGTTCGGCGAGATCTCGACGGGCGCGGAGATCGACATCGGAAAGGCTACGGCGATCGCTTGCACAAATGGCCACGGAATAGCGGCTTCAGCCAGCGATTTGAACCGTGGCGCTTGTTTGCCCAAGATCGTCCCAGTACGCACGTTCACGCACATCGCTTGCCGAGAATTTCCAGTTTTTCTCTGGCCTTTGAATGCGATCGAGGAAGCGTTTCTTCTGTTCCTCTTTCGAGACGTTCAGAAAGAATTTCAGCACGGCGATGCCGTTGTCCACCAGGTACTGCTCGAACGCGTTGAGCTCTGTGAAACGCCTCTTCCAGAGATCTCCGCTTACCACACCCGGCGGCAATCGTTGACGCTCGAGCAACTCGCGATGCACGCGCACAACGAGCACTTCCTCGTAGTACGAGCGGTTGAAGATCTCCATCCCGTCACGCTCCAGCGGGCATCATACCTACTCACCCGCCCATGCAGTTAGCATGGGTGGCTGTGACCCACCAGTTGATCGTTGAAAACGTCCGAGCATTTCTGGAGGAACCGCGATTTGCGGTCATGGCCACCATCAACAGCTCGGGGACGCCGCAGCTCACGGTGATGTGGTACGCACTTGTCGAAGGCGCCGATGTCGTCGTGTTGAATACGGTGCGCGGCCTTCTCAAAGATCGCAACCTGCGTCGTGATTCGCGCATGAGCCTGTGCGTGGAGGACGGCATGCGCTACGTGACCCTGGAAGGTCGTGCGGAGTTGATTGAGGATCGCGCCCAACAGGAGCGCGAGGTGAACGAGTTGATCGCACCGCGCTATATCGGCCAGCGGCTCGGCAGCCGCCGCTGGGAGGTCATCCAGGGGTCGGATCGAATCGGCATCCACATGCACGTGGAGCGGGTGCACGCCCGCAACGTCTAATCTGAGAGCGGGAAGGACACGGCACATGCGACTCGTTCGATTTCAGATGCAGGATGGCCGGCCGCGGCTCGGGCTGCTCGAAAATGGCCAGATTTACGACCTCGAGGCCACGTCGGGAGGTCGAGCCGCCGGTGGCGACATGCGAGCTTTGTTGTCACAGGGTAAGGCGGTGATCGACGAAGTGGCCTCTGCTGCGCGTGCAGGGCAGGCGGTTCCGGAGGACAGCGTGTCCCTTCTCGCCCCGATCGTGAATCCGGGCAAGTTGATCGCGGTTGCCGGCGGATACTACGAACACGATGGCGCCGAACCGCTCGGACCTGACGCGTTGCCGCTTCTGTTCGCCAAGCGGACCGACGACATCAAAGGCCCGGGCGATCCCATCACGCTCTGGGCAATGTCGCCCGGCGTGATTGATGAGATCGAGGTCGCCATCGTCATAGGCAAAGAAGGTAAGGACATTCCTCGCGAGCAAGCGATGGAACATGTCTTCGGCTACACGATCTGCAACGACGTTTCGGGCCGTGAGCTCGCTGTTCCAGCGCCCGGCCGCCGCAGCAAGGAACTCGACGCGTTCATCGATTGGCTCAACGGCAAGTGGTTGGACGGTTTCGCGATTCTCGGGCCATCGATCGTGACCGCGGACGAAGCCGGCGACCTGGGGGATGTCCGCATCGTCAGCCGAATCTCCGGTGAAGTGCGCGTCGACGGATCGACGAAGAATGTCAACATCGAGTGGGACGAGTTGATTGCATTCACGTCGCGACTGATGACGCTACGGCCGGGCGACATTATTACGACCGGTATGCCGCACGGATTGGGCGAAGAGATCATGCTCAAGCCCGGCGACACGGTTGAGGGCGAGATCGAGCGGCTCGGAGTGCTGCGCAACCCGATCGTCCCCGAGACCTAGCCTGGCGGCCGAACCACCTGGACCGGTACGTGGCCGCGCGCTTGCGACTCCAGAATCGCCTGCGTGATGGCGACTGTTCGCCGCGCGGTCGCGGGTGTGCTCGCCGGTTGTCGACCGGTCTCGATGGCGCCGATCAGATCGAGCAGCGCCGCCTGAATGCCAGAGACGGTCGAACTGGGCGACAAGCGCTGGCTGCGAACCACCGGTGGCCTGGATCGCAGGTCGTCGCTCTCGAAAGTGATCAACCGGAATCCCTCGGCGTCAATCGACAGTCGACCTTGCGCACCGACGAGGTCCACACGGACCTCGGGCACGGTGTCTTTCATGCCGCTGACATACGCTCGAACGCCGTTCGCGAACGCAACGTAGTAATTGGCTCCAGGATCGGTCGAGGGGTCGGTCCCGCCGTCGCCTCGATAGGTGGTGCCATAGTCGGCGAGGTCCGGCTCGAGCTCCGCGATCACCCACTGCGGATCGGCCTCCGCATAATAGTTGAGCAGGTCGATCATGTGGGTGTGATTCCGGAAGAGCATGGCGCGGGGTCCGCCTATCTGGAGGACGATCTGGGATAAACGCCCGATAGCGCCCGATCGGACGAGGCGTCGCGCCTCCACGAAGTCAGGCATCCACCGCCGTGTGTAATCGACACAGATCGCGACGCCTGACGTTGCCGCGGCTGCGACGATCTGATCGGCTTCATCGATGGACGTGGCCAGCGGCTTTTCACAGAAGATGCCCCGAGCTCCGAACTCAATCGCGGCGAGGACCGGCGCGGTGTGAAGGTGGTCGGGAATGACAACCGCGACAAGGTCCGGTCGTTCGCGTTCGAGCATCTCCTGGTAGTCGTCGTAGGCACGGACACCGGGCCAGCGGCCGCTCCACTGCGCGACGAAGCGATCCCTGGCTGCCGCGACGATGTCACACCCCGCAACGACCTCGATTTGCGGGATTGCGGCCATTGCCGAAGCGTGGCTGAACGGTACGGCCGTGCCCAACACAGGGTCGGGCGCCGGTCCCGCCGG
>JBPYFA010000065.1:0-5498 GCA_051986585.1 Vicinamibacterales bacterium
TCACCATGATGTCGCAGGGCCAGCTCGATTCGCGAGGCTGGAACTCGTCTGGCGCGACGTTCGCTACCGTGGCCGGCGCGCTTGGCGCAATCGGCGCGGCGTGCATCATTTTTTCGTTCCGCGCCGGCGGCTCGCCGACCTACGTGATGCCGCTCGTGTTCGGAGGCGCACCGCTCATCAACGTGCTCTACACGATGGCCGTTCATCCGCCCAAGAGCGCGCCGAATCCGCTGCTCTATGTCGGCTTCCTGGTGACCGCGGTTGGCGCAGCGATGGTTCTGTACTTCAGACCCGCGGCGTAGAGCCAACTAGCTACCGGCGGGTCCCAATCGCAAACAAGTGCTTCGCCGTCCGAATGAAGATTTGCCCGTCCGATACGGCCGGCGAGCTCAGCGTGTAATCGTTCAACGGATTCTCTGCCAGCAATTCGAACGTCGCCGCCGCTTTGAACACCGAGGTCATGCCATCTTCGTTGGTCGCGTACACGCGTCCATCGGCGAGAACCGGTGAAGAGCTGTAGGTACCGGACTTCAGCCGTGTCGGTCCCCAGATCGTCGTGCCGGTCTTCGCATCGAGCGCGTAGGCGACGCCATTGTCGGTGACGACGAACACGAGCGTGCCGTCGCTGACGGGTGTCGGAACGTCGGGACCGCGGGGAAACTGCCAAAGCTTGTGCGACTGGGTCACGTCTCCGCGCCCCCCCGGGCGAAGGGCGATCATCGGGTTTTGCCGCGAGGGCGCGATGATCATGCCACCCGCAACCACGGGCGAGGCCACGATGCGATAGGAACCGTGATGCGATGGATTCAATCCGCTCAGCCGCCACAATTCCTTCCCGGTGGTCGGATCGTGGCCGGTGACCACATCACCACCGCTAATCACAAGCTCTGCCTCCGCTCCATTGACCACGAGTGCCGGCGTCGTATACGCATCCGGGGATTCCTGGACCGCGCTGGTCGGACGTTCGACCTTCCACACCGTCTTGCCCGTGTTCTTGTCGACACGAAGCAGGTACGACGGATCGTTGGTCTTCATCCCGTGCAGCACTTGCACGAAGATCGCATCCTGATAGAGCAAAGGTGATGATGCGTATCCCCAGTTCAAGCCGAACCGGCCATACTCGTGCTGGATGTCGCGTCCCCACACCTCCTGGCCCTTGAAGTCGAAGCTCTTGAGGATGCCCGTTCCGGTCATCACGTACACGTGCGAACCGTCGGTGACCGGGGATGGAGACGACATGTTCTGTTTTTGTTCCTGGTGATTGCCGGTGCCAAGCGGCGCCTTCCACACGACCGCCGGCCCGCGTCTATCAATGCACCAGAGCGAGAGTGCTGAACCCTGCGCGACGCTGAGGAAGATGAAGTCTCCCCAGACAATAGGGGTCGCGCCGCTCCATTCGGGCAGCGGCAGCTTCCATGCGACGTTGGAATCGGCGGTCCATTTCAGGGGAAGATTCGTTTCCGTGCTGGCGCCGTTCAACAGCGGGCCTCTCCACTGCGGCCAGTTGTCGGCGTTGAGCGACGCCAGGGAACAGATCGTCACTACGAGTGTAAGCAGCGGACGCACCATGACTCAGGATAACAAACGAAAATGGCCTTCCGCGCCGTCAGACTGAACCGCGCCTTCTATGGAATCCGACATGATGGACTTGAATGACCGACGCCGTTTCTACGCGGAAGAGATCGCCGTGCTTTCGAACCTGAGAACCCCAGGGCTGATCGATGCCTTGGCCACCGTGCCGCGCGAAAAGTTTCTTCCGCCCGGTCCATGGTTGATCCGCTCGGAGATCGACTACGGCGGCGGAAATCGTCAGACGCCGGATGCCGATCCGCGCCACGTCTATCATAACGTCGCCATCGCGATCGATCCGGCGAGGCAGCTGTTCAACGGCGCACCCAGCCTCCTCGCGATATGCATCGACGCGTTGTCGCTCCAATCGGGCGCACGCGCGCTCCACGTCGGAGCCGGCACTGGCTACTACTCAGCGCTGATCGGGCAAGTCGTGGGCCCGACGGGCTCGCTCACTGCCGTGGAAGTCGATGAGAACCTTGCCGGCACGGCGCGGTCGAATCTGGCGGACATGAGCTGGGTCGACGTTCGGCACGGCGACGGCACGGAGGTCGAACCTGGTTCGTTCGATGCCATCCTCGTCAATGCGGGCATGACGCACCCGCACGAGTCGTGGCTCGACGCCTTGCGCACGGACGGCCGCCTCCTGATTCCGCTCACATTCACGGTGCCGGCGATGGGAACAATCGGCAAAGGTGTCATGGCGCTCGTGACGCGGAACGACTCGACATCGTGGGGCGCCAGGGTCGTGACGATGACGGCGATCTATAACGGGATCGGAATTCGCGACGATCGCTTGAACGATCGCCTTCGTGATGCATTCATGAAGGGGATGATGCCGTCGTTCAAGCGCATGCGTCGCGACCCGCACGAGCCTTCTGCCTCCTGCTGGCTTCACGGCGAGACGTTCTGCTTCAGTGCGTAGGACGGGCAACGCGGGGGACAGGCCGGGGTCAGACACGGGACAGACCGGGGTCAGACTATGGTCTGTCCTCTTCTTACCTTTTCTCCACTCAGCGTTTTCAACGATTCATCCGCGCTGCTCGCAGGGACAGACCGGGGACAGACGAGGGACAGGCAGGGGTCAGACCAGGGTCAGACCAGTGGTCTGTCCCGTGTCTGACCCTGACCTGTGCCCCCTACTCCGCGCTCAGCGCTTCAAGGATCCGGCCGCGCGTCGCCGCACGGACCGCGACGGCCGACGACAGCAACCCCGCAACAACCACCGCCACCAGCAGGATGAGCAGACCAGCTCCCGGTCCTGTCTGCTGACGGCTGATCCAGGCGGGCGCAATCGCGATTGCGGCGCACGCGACGCCGGTCAAGAGGCCGGCCCCGATCAGCAATGACACTTCAGCGACGATCAGGATGGAAACGCGCCTCGCGTCGTAGCCCACGGCGCGCAAGAGCGCCAGCTCACGCCGCCGTTCGAGCACGTTGCGGAACATGACCGCCGAGACACCAATCGTGCCGAGGAGCAGACCGAGGCCGCCAAGCATCTGGAACGTCGACAGGTACGTGTTTTCAACTCGATGAAAGGCGTCCAGCCGTTCGGCGGTGCTGACCGCGTCGAATCCGAAAGGTGCCAATTCACGTTCAAGTGTGCCCGCCACGACGTTCGCCTGCTCGCGCGAGTGCACCGCGGGGTCGTCAATCAGAAACCGCCGATAGCTCTGGACGGCCGGAAACAACTTGGTGAAGTTCTCCTCCGAAATCACCAACTCTCCCTGGAGCACACTGTCCCGCACCGCGCCGACGTACTGAAACACGAGCGGGTGGTCGCCACCCGCATCAATTGAGAACGTGTCGCCAACCGACGCGTGCAGCACGTACTCCAGCGACGTCGCGTCAGCAATCACGGGGACGCCATTGGTTGCCGGACGGCGCAGCAGCAGCCACGGGTTTGCCCGCTCGGGCTCGGTCGCGGCGAGTGAGGCCGAGAACGAGAATCGACCGCTTTCGATGAACCCTGGTTCGGGCGCAATGATCGTGGGCGTGGACGGGCGAAACAGATTCAGGCAGCTGGCGTCTTCACCAGGCCTCAGGCGAAATCGGGTGAAGCGGATGCGCGTGAAGTCTGGCGCGTTGACCACCAGCGATTCGCGCCCGGCCGCATCGTTCGGATTGGCCAGGATCGGCACCTCCGACTGAGCCATCAGCGCAAACCCACCCGTGCCGGAATGAGTGTCGGTCGAAAAAGCGTCGCCATGGCGGAACGCGTCGACGGACACGATGATGAAGGCGGCCGCAGCGATGAGTGCCGCCGACAGCACACTTCGCGACGGTCTGAACGCGGCGCTGCGAAAACCGAACCGCCAGAGCGCGACGCCGCCACGGCCGGCGATTGCCCTGGAATCGCGGCGTCCGAGCGACGACGAGAGCTGACACAAGGCGCCGATGCAGAGGGCCGTCCCGGCGCCAAAGAACGTCGCCGCCCTGTCGGCAAAACCGGTGAACCCGATGACGAGCATCGCCCCGCCAGCGGCCAGGCTGACCCACTTCACCAGTTCGATTCGGCTGGAGGGTTGTCCAACCCGCCGATCGCTCTCGATCGCTTGCGCGCTCAAGAGAGCGCGCGGACTCAGGCGTGCCACCGATCGCAGCGAAACGATTACACACACGGTTGCCGCAACCAGTCCGCCGGCGGCGCCGATCAGCAGAGCAAGCCACGACGCATGCAGCGTCAACCGCGTCGTGCCTATCGCCCCGACCCACCACGTTCGCAGCCCGTACATCATCAACCAGCCGTACCCGAATGCCATCGCCATCCCGATAAGGCTTCCGGCGATCGCCAGCACGATTCCTTCCACCAGCAGCAACGTGCGCAGTTGCGCCACCGTGAACCCGATCGCACGGAAGATGCCGATCTGCCTGAGGCGCTGCTCGATCCCCAGACGAAAGAACAGCACGGCCAGAAGAAGCGCCGAGACGACGATGAAGAAGCTGAAGTAGGTGAAGTACTCGCCGAAATCGGTGGCGCCGCTCGAGGCGGCCAGGGCGTCCGCACGCACTGGTGAAATCGTCAGGCCGAGCGCTTGGGGATTGAGAAGCGGCCGCATCGCATCGCGAAAGCGCGCTGCCGTCTCAGTTGCGTTCGAGCCCGCCGGAATCGGAAATCGCACCGATGTGGCCGCTCCGTATCTGGTCCGCCACAGCTGCTGGCCTCGTACGAACGCAATGAACGCTTTCGGCGTCGTCCGGTACTCCTTCCAGTAAGCCTCGTCCCGTGGCCGCACACGTGACAGGTCCACCGGAAAAGGCGGATCCCAGTCGGACAAACTGTTCGCGGCAGTGATGCCCGGATACTCAGGCGCGAGACGGCGATCCGCTGCCACGCCCTCGATCGGAACGATTTGCGCCAGCTTGAACTCCGCGCTATGTGCCGTCAGGCCTGTGGCAGCGTCCCAGAGGTAATAGTCGAGCGTAATCGTGTCTCCGAGCTTCGCGGCAAGTTCGCGAGCTGCCCATTGATTGAGTGAGATCGAATCTGCCGGGATGAGCGCGGGTGACCCGGTCGATTCACCTGCCTTCAGGTCGATGGCGGTAACCAGCGAGTAGGGAATTTGTCGATCGCCATCGCGAATGGTGTTCGCGAGATAGGTGAAGACGGGTACGGCACGAAGACCGATCGACTCGCCAGCACTTACTGCCGCAGATTGCAGCGGTTCACTGAGGACGCCGGACGCACTCTCGAGTACAAGGCTCTCAGGGTTCGAGACGATCGCGACCGTTGCCCCGAGATCTTCGAGGCTGACAGCGCGTCGCACCGTGTCGGAGATTGCATTCGTATCGGAACCGGCGACAACGATTGTATTGACCCGGTCGGTGACCGCGAGATCGCGCTGAACCCTCGACAGCGGCAGGAAGAGCGCGCGCACCTCCGATTGCCGTGGCTTGAGAGAAAATTCCCCCAGCGCTTCGCTCGAAAG
>JBPYFA010000066.1:0-12150 GCA_051986585.1 Vicinamibacterales bacterium
CCGCTCCCTCGTTGTCGCCAGGGGAACTGCCTTGCAACGTCGTCGCAGATGCGCCGGGAGCCGACACAAGTCGGGAGGGTCAAAATCCTTGTCCTCGCCGCCGAGACTTTCGCCGCGATTTGCTTGGATCTTCTAAACGCTGTCGATTTGGCTCAAAAACAACCGTTTATGAGCACGGGCTTTCGGGCGATTTGAAGGGGGCGGGGAGGGGTAGGGGACGGCCCGCAGGCGATCAAGCGAGGCCGGGGGTGGGGGATGGTCCTCGAAAAAATTTAGAATTTGGCGAGGTTGTGCGTCGTGTCGCTCTGGCTCTTCTGGAACTAGGGAGAGCCCAAGCGTTGGCGACCCGGCCACTTTTGCCATGCTTCTTTCGTGAACTGCCATCCGAGTCGTGCGCGAATGGATCGACGCATGGCGCGAATGCCGCCACCATGAACCCTTCTTCCAGAGCGATGCGCTTGTGACCAACGTCGGCTCCGATCATCGATTCCGACGACCCAGACGATGAGAGGCACAACAATGAAAATCATCACTACGGCAGCGGCCTTCCAACCACAGGACGGACCGTAACAGCCGAGTCGCCCACTGAGCGTCAATCCGAATGCACTCCATGAACCAGCCATCAGTGCTGTAATTTTCGTCGCCTCCACTTTCATCGCGTGGTAATGCTAACTGGGACACGACTCACATCGCCAGCCTTGGCTATCGGGTTGACACCAGGAAAACACCATGAGGCTCAATGACTCTCTCGTCATCGCCGCGTTGATTTGTGCGTCTGGGTTCACCCAAGCACGCGATGAAGCCGAAGTGTATGCCCCGTTGCTCAGCGACAGCTATCATGGCGTCCACGGTTCTCTCATGGTCGTTCAGGATACGACTGTGGCGATGCGCACCTTGCAGGGCTCTTCAAATGAATGGCTGAAGCAGTTCGATACCATTCCTCTCACGCTTCGACAACTTGCGAACCGACCATCACCGACCCAACGCCATCCGTTGGATGCGGCGTTGCTTCCAAGTCAAACGCGGTTGGTGTCGGCTGCGACGGTCGCGACCATCTTTGCGGGCTCAGGGATCGAGGACCATTGGTCCGCTTTCAGGACTCAAACAAAAGCCCAAGGATGGCTGGCGTTCTCGGACGCCCTGCTCACCGACGATGGGTTGAATGCGTTGGTGTATTACGAAGCCAGGTGTGGCGGGACATGCGGTGAGGGAGGCTACGTGTGGCTTCGCCGTGATTCGGTCGGTTCACCATGGCGGATTGCGAAGAAGCTTGTGAGCTGGAACTCGTGACGGTCAAGCGGCGTTGAACGATCATTGCAACCCATGAATGCTAATTGATGGCATCCCTATCACTAAAGGAGTGACCGATGAATCGCTCGACTCGCACGCTCCTTCTCCTGTCGGCCATATTGACGTTGACCTGTGCTCGGACACTTGCGGCCCAGACTGACGCTGTGAACGCCTGCGACCTGGTAACGGAGTCCGAAGTTCAGTTACTGCTGGGCGCAAAGGTGAACCTCAAAAGCGGAGCTATGGGTGAAGTGCGGGGCTGCAACGCCGAAGGCCCGACGGCGACCATGGTGATTCGCCTATTCAGACGCACCGATGACCCATCGGGCGCCAAGGAGACGGCGAGGATTGACGCAATCAGGAAAATGGGGGCGCGGGTGGATGTCAAGTCTTCGGACGGCGTCACCTGTATGACGACGATGCCACCGCCGAATATGGCGGACCATGGGTTCAGCACAAACTGCACCGTCAGCATCAAGGCGCCGATGTTCGCCACCATCGTCATCATGACCAAGAGCCAAAAGGACATGGTGTCGATGGAGAAGCTGCGATCAGTAGCCGAGGGGATGGTGAGCCGATTCTGAGAGTGGTTGCGCCGTGAGCGACTTATGGTTCGAGTCCTTGACAGCCATTCTGACAGCCAAACCCACGAACACGGGCGGATTTGGCGACATGCAGCGGACAAGGAATCGCCAAATTTCTAAGCAAAAAGAAAGGGCGGCATCCAGCGGACACCGCCCAGTGGGACTCTTAATCTGCGGGTTGAAGGTTCGATTCCTTCGCGGCTCACCAAATCCTCAACAAAGCGCGGGGTGATCGAAGGTGGGCGGACAAGTGACCCCGAAGTGACCCCCTATCGCGACAGAACGCATCCAGCTTCGCCGCGGCGTCGGCCTGTAGCGCCGGCAACACGTGCAAATACGAGTTCAGAGTCAAACTGATCTGCGAATGGCCGAGCGTCAGTTCCTGGCGCGGTGTTCGCGTGCTCGCGACGAGCCAGCGGCCGCTCATGAGGGCGGCAGCCGGCTACACGGCACTGCCAGTTGACAGCGCCTGGTGTGGCGGCGATCCTGTGTGGGACCGGGACGCCGGCGGCGTAACCGCCTGCCACGCATGACGTGTGTTTGTCGCGGCTCATGACTGACTCCTGGTCTTTGTACATTTGGCTGACGTCGGACGTGCCGCCGGTCTTGGGCTAACCCGTGCCCACCGGACCCCCGCTCGAATCGCGTGTTCTGATTGCGGGGCGGGATCCTGACCTTACCGGCGCGCTCAGCGACCTGCTCGCAGCCTACCAGCCCGTCCTTCACGACCGCAACGACGGCTCCGCGCTCGCCGAGATCCGGAACCGTGCTTCGCTGCGCCTGGTCATTGTGTGCGACCCGGGCGATGATTTCGCCGCGCTCGACCTGCTGCAGAAAATCAAGGAGATCCGTTCCGACCTCGCCGTTCTCCTTGTGGGCGCGCATCCGACCGTTGCGCACGCGACCGAATCCATTCGCCGAGGCGCCGAGGACTTCGTTCCGGTGCCGTACTCGGAAGAAGTCGTATTGAAGGAGGTCGCGCGCGTGCTCGAGGCCGCCGAGCTGCGGGACCGCGTCGACACGCTCGGTCGGATGATCGCGACGCGCTACGGCTTCGAGCGCGTCATCAGCCGCTCGCCGCACATGCGGGCCGTCATGGACCGCGCCCAGGCCGCCGCGCGCAGCGACACGCCGGTGCTCGTGCTGGGCGAGACCGGCACCGGGAAGGAGCTGATCGCTCGCGCTATCCACGCCAACAGCCGCCGCGCGAAGCGCGCGTTCATTCCGATCAACTGCGCTGCGCTGCCGCACGATCTCGTGGAAAGCGAATTGTTCGGCCACCGCCGCGGCGCGTTCTCAGGGGCGTCGACCGATCACCCCGGTCTCTTTGTGGCCGCGACAGGCGGCAGCCTGTTCCTGGACGAGATCGGCGAGCTGCCCCTGGAAGTGCAGGCGAAACTCCTGCGCGTGCTCCAGGACGGCGAGGTGCGGCCGGTCGGCGGCCTCGAGAGCCGCCGGGTCGACGTGCGCATCATTGCCGCGTCGAACCGAACGCTCATCTCGATGCGCGACGCGCGGATGCGCCAGGATCTGTTCTTCCGGCTCTGTGTGCTCGTGATCGAGATCCCGCCTCTCCGCGATCGACGGGAGGATCTCCCTCTGCTCGTGACGCATTTTCTCGCGGCGATGCGTGAGCGCGGTGCGCACGCGGTGAACAGCATCGATCCCGCTGCCCTGGAGCTGTTGTCCAGATATCCGTTTCCAGGCAACATCCGCGAGCTGGAGAACCTTCTCGAAGGGATCAGCCTGATCTTGCCGCCGGACCGTCATGCCATCGTCGCCGAGGACGTGCGCGGCTGGCTGCGGCGCCGCGGCGAAAGCGCCGAGCACCGGACCAGCGACGCTTCTCAAGTCCCGCTCCGGCTCGCCGAGCTCGAGGCCTGGGCGATCACCGAGGCGCTCCGCCAGTCACACGGGAACAAACGCCTTGCGGCGAGGACACTCGGTATCTCGCGAGATACGCTCTATCGCAAACTCCACGAGCTGAATATCGCGGCCGATCTGCTCGACTCTCGGACATAGGCGTAACCGGCTCGTCCTCAGGCGCTTACCTCGTGTCTGTCCGATTCTCGGACAGACACGCACCGAACGCGCGCGCCGCACTCTCTGCGAAACAGGCGCAGATTCTCCAATCGCGGCGCGCTCCCGGCTGGTTCAGGCATTGCCAGAGATCAGTCAGACCCTAGAGAGGGTGATTGGGAGGCACATGCGGATCTCACAGCCTGCAGCGTTCAGAATTGTCCGCGTTGTCCTCATCCTCCTCCTCGTCGCCGCGACGGCGTCGACTGCCTATGCCGTGCCCGCGTTCGCGCGGAAGTATCAAACGAGCTGCCAGACCTGTCACATCGTCTTTCCGAAGCTCAATGCGTTTGGAGAAGCATTCCGGCTGCGCGGCTATCGCATGCCGGGCGAGACGGAGGATCTCGTCAAGGAGCCGCCCGTCAGCCTCGGCTCTCCCGCCTACAAGAAGCTGTGGCCGAAGGCCGTCTGGCCCGGCGAAGTCTCGAGCACTGTCCCGCTCGCCGTCAATATCAAGCTGGCCGATGTCAACACTTCGGCGCTCAACGACGATGGGAGCGTGACGAGCGTGAAGAACGACTTGCAGTTTCCGCAGGAGCTGAACATCTTCGGCGCTGGGACGCTGGGCGAGCACGTGTCGTACCTCGCCGAAGTGACGTTCGCAGAAAACGCGGACAGCTCAGTCTCGGTCGAACTGGAGCACGCGCGGCTGCAGTTCGATTCACCCTTCGGCCCTGAGGACCTCTTTCACTTCCGCATCGGCAAGTTCGCGCCGAACCTCGCCGATGGGTTTCAGGAGATGTGGATCTCGACCGATGCGGCAATCGACTCCCTGTTCGCCTACAACCCGATCGGCGTGAACGGTGGGACCGGTCTCGCCGAGGACGTCTCGCCAGCGCCGATATCTATTCCCGACAGGGTCCGAGGTGTTGAGGGCTACGGAATCGTGGCGCACCACGCGCTGTGGGTGGCGGGCCTGTCGAATGGGATAGGACCGGGAGCCAACGGCAGGTTCGACGGCAACAACGCCAAGGACGTGTACGCACGCTTCGACTACAAGATTGGCGGCCGGGGGCTCGACGGCTACACGGGCGGTGCGCAGGTTCCAGACAAGAACTGGCGCGACAATTCGATTCGCCTCGGCGCCTTTGTCTACCGCGGCGATGGCAGCGGGATCGATTCTCCGGTTACGGCCGAAGGAGGCGCGACGCAGTCCCTGCAGGACCTTCACTTCTTGAGAACGGGCCTCTACGCAAGCGCCTTCTACCAGGATCTGAATGTGTTCGGCGCTTACGTGCACGGCACCGATTCGCTACAGCTCTTCGCGGATGGCGAGCCCATCGAACCGGTGTTCGAACCCGACTACAAAGCGTGGTTCGCGCAGGCCGATTACCTCGTGTATCCCTGGCTTCAGGGCACGTTCCGTTATGAGGCGCTGACGCCGGGCGATCGTACGGTGCCGACGTCGAAGACCGGAGTGTTCAACGTAAGCGCGCTGATTCGCGCCAACGTCAAGGCGATGTTCGAGTACGCACGCGACCTGCACCAGGGAGAAAACCACTCGTGGATCGGCGTCGTTCGTTTTGCCTTTTAAGCCCAGAGGGAGACATATCGTGAAACGCCTTTATGCACTCGGCTCGATCGCCGCAGGCGCACTGTTGTTGTCGAACCCCGTTACGATCGGCGCCGCCGCGAGCACTATCAGCGGCACCGTCAAGGTTACGGGCGCCGCCTCGAGCGCCGACGCCGTGGTGTACATCCAGAACGCCCCCGCGGCCGCGGCGCCGACCAAGCCGGTGACCGTGGACCAGAGCAAAATGCAGTTCACGCCGCACGTGACGGCGGTTCAAGCCGGTGCGCCGGTGGGATTCCTCAACAGCGACCCGACAGCCCACAACGTATTCTCGCCCGACAACGAGAAGTTCAACCTGGGCACGTGGCCGCAGGGACAATCGAAGGAGTACACCTTCAACAAATGCACGAAATTTCCGTGCGTGTACACCCTGCTGTGCCGCGTTCACCCAGAGATGGAAGGCTACGTCGTCGTGCTGCAGAACGCGTATTTCGCGGTCAGTGGCAAGGACGGGCATTACGCGATCGATAACGTGCCGCCGGGGAGCTACACGCTGGCGGTGTGGCACCAGAAGGGCAAGGCGCAGCCCAAGCCCGTGACGGTCGCGGCCGGCAAGTCCGAGACCGTTGATTTCGTCGTCGCACGCTGAGGCGTGACGCACATGTCGGCACGTTCCTATCCGGTGGTCGTACCGGACTTCCGGTACTTCCTCGATCTGATTCCTTGCCGCACGGGATGTCCCGTCCGTACAAACGCCGGGGGCTACGTCCGCGCTGTCGCGGAAGGGGATACGGAGCGCGGCTATCGTATCGCGCGGGCGCCCAACCCGCTCGCGTCGATCTGCGGCCGCATCTGCGCGCATCCTTGCGAGTCGAACTGCCGCCGCGGGACGATCGATCAGCCGATCTCCATTCGCGCGCTGAAGCGGAGCCTGACCGAACGGCACGGCGTCGAGAACACGCTGGGCGCTGAACCGCTGCGGCTCACCCCGCTGCGTCTCGCGGTCACGGATTCGGAGGGGCCGGCACGCATCGGGATCGTCGGCGCGGGCCCTGCCGGCCTGAGCTGCGCGCACGACCTGGCGCTCCTCGGGTACAGGGTGACAATTTTCGAGGCCGCGCCGGTCGTGGGCGGGATGCTGTACCAGGGCGTCCCCGAATACCGTCTCTCGCGCGATCTGATCCGCGCCGAGGTCGATCAAATCCTGGCGCTCGGCGTCGAGCTGAAGACGAACTGGCGCCTGGGGCGCGACTTCACGGTCGGTGATTTGCGGCGCAACGGCTTTGCAGCCGTGTTCCTCGCGCTGGGCGCGACACGGGGGCGCGAGCTGGCGATTCCGGGTGCGACGCTCGACGGCGTCATCAACGGCGTCGACTTTCTGCTGAACGCGAATCTCGGCTATCGCGTCGCGCTCGGCGAGCGCGTCGTCGTGATTGGCGGCGGCAACGTGGCGATCGACGTGGCGCGCACAGCCCTGCGATACGCCGCGGCAGAAGGCGCCGCGCAGCTCCCCGAACCGGCCGAGCAGCTCCTACACACGTGGGGATACGACAACGCCTTCATCGATGCGGCGCGCACGGCTCTACGTCTCGGCGCGCGGCACGTGGAGCTGGTGTCGCTCGAATCGCGCGCCCAGATGCCGGCGCACCCCGACGAGGTGCGGGAAGCGGAAGAGGAGGGAATTGCGGTTGTCCCGGGTCGGGGCCCGAAGGCGATCCTGGGCAGGCACGGCCGCGTCTCGGGCCTCGAGACCCTCGAGGTCGCGTCGCTGTTCGACGCGAGCGGCCGGTTCAATCCGACCTTCGTCGTCGAAAGCGAGCGGGTCATGCCTGTCGACACGATCATCCTCGCTGTCGGGCAGCGGCCCGACACCGAGTGCCTGGCTGCCGACCGCGAGATCGAGATCACGCCGCGTGGGCTGGTCGCAATCGACCGCCGAACGCTGGCGACGCATATGCCGGGTGTCTACTGCGGCGGCGACCTCGCATTCGGGCCGCGCATCGTCATCGAGGCAGAGGCGGACGGCAAGCGCGCGGCGCTGGCGATCCATGAATCGCTCGGCGGCGGAACCGTGCCGCGCGGGCGCGCACGGTTCCGTTCCGTCGAGCTGCATCGCGCCGGTGATCGCTACGATCGCATCCCGCGCCAGACCATTCCCACGCTTCCTGTCGCGCGCCGCACGGGCTTCCGTGAGGTGGAGGCTGGGTACAGTGATGCGGAGGCACGCCGGGAAGGCTCGCGCTGCCTCTGGTGCAACGTCGAGACGATCTTCGACTCCGAGAAGTGCATCCTGTGCAGCGCATGCGTCGAGATCTGTCCGGAGGCGTGCCTCGCGCTGGTGCCGGCGTCGCGACTCGCGCCGAACCCGCAACTTGACGCGTTGCGGGCGTCGCTCGGGTCGATCGAGGACCTCGGCGCCATCGTGAAGGACGAGCGCCGGTGCATTCGATGCGGCCTCTGCGCCGACCGCTGTCCGACCCGCGCAATCACGATGGAGGCGCTCGAGATCGACGAGTCGCCACAGACCGCGCTCGGGCTGTATCACGAAGCGATGGACGAGGTGCCCGTATGAGCGGCGAACGCGACGACGAGCAGAGAACTCAGCCGCCGCCGGACAGGCAGCGGCGCACGATCTTCGCCATGGGGTGTGTCGGTCTCGGCGCCGCCACGTTCGGCTTCGCCGGCGCAACGGTGCGATACCTGGTGCCGAACGTGCTGTACGAACCGTCCCGACGATTCACGATCGGGAACCCGTCGGGCTTTCCTGTCGGTTCGGCCACGTTCCTTCCGGAACGTCGGCTGTTCGTATTCAACGGCCCCGACGGTCTGTTCTGCATCTCGTCGGTGTGCACGCATCTCGGCTGCAACGTCAGGCACGTGGGAGCAGGATTCGAGTGTCCGTGTCATGGGAGCCACTACGACGAGAACGGCCGTGTCACGAGAGGCCCCGCACCCAAGCCGCTCGAGTGGTACGGTCTCAGCCTCTCTCCCCGGGATCAGTTGATCGTCGACCTGGACCGCGTGGTCGGTCCGGACTTCCGGCTTCGGGCGTGAGGAGCGCGTTGTGAACGGACTCTCGACGCGGGCGGCCCGGTGGCTCGACAGCGGCGTGCGATCCGTCTTCCGAATCGGCTGGCCGCAAACCGACAAGGACCGCGCGGCCGCGATGATCTCAAGCCTGTTCCTGCACATCCATCCCGCGCGCGTCAGCCACCACGTGCTACGGCCGACCTACACGTGGGCGCTCGGTCTCATCTCCGCAATCCTGTTCGTCGTCCTGACCGTCACCGGGCTCGCCCTCATGCTGTACTACGTGCCCTATCCCCCGGAAGCGTACCGCAGCATGAAGGACCTGCAGTTCGTCGTGACCTTCGGGATCGTGCTGCGGAATATGCACCGCTGGTCCGCGCACGCGATGGTGGCTGTCGTCTTCCTCCATCTGTGCCGCGTGTTCTGGACCGGCTCGTACAAACCCCCGCGTGAATTCAACTGGGTCGTCGGAGTGTTTCTGTTCCTGCTGACGCTCGCGCTGTCGTTCACCGGCTACCTGCTGCCGTGGGACCAATTGGCGTTCTGGGCCATCACCGTCGGGACGAACATCGCTGCTTACGCGCCCGTTGTCGGCGATCAGGTGAAGTTCCTGCTCCTCGGCGGACACATGATTGGACCGATTACGCTGCTGCGGTTCTACGTTCTCCACTGCGTCATCCTGCCGCTGGCAATGCTGATCCTGATCTCGATGCACGTCTGGCGCGTTCGGAAGGACGGGCTGAGCGGGGCGCCCGTGCAGGCGGCTGCCATCGAGGAGGTCGCCGGTGTGTTCCCGGCGTCGACGAAGACGTACGGCCTGATGTCGCTCAGCCGGCGCCCGAGGGTGTCCGTGGAGGCGCGCGATCCCTACGACGAAGTGTTCGCCTGGCCGCACCTGCTGTATCGGGAGCTGCTCGTCGCGCTCGGCGTGATCGTCGCGCTGCACGCGGTCGCTCTCATGTTCATGGCGCCGCTGGAGGAGATCGCGGATCCAACGCGCACGCCCAACCCGGCGAAGGCGCCATGGTACTTCCTCGGCCTCCAGGAGCTGGTGCACTACTCGGCGCTCATCGGCGGCGTGATCGTTCCAACGCTGCTGGTTGTTGCGCTGATCGCGCTGCCGTACCTCGACCGCGGTGCGGCCGGATCCGGCCGCTGGTTCGCGCCGGAACGGCGCGTCAGCAACATCGTGTTCACGGTCGTTGTGGTGATCATCGCGAGCCTCACGGTGACAGGAACGTTCTTCCGCGGCCCCAACTGGGCGTGGGTGTGGCCGTGGAGGTGAAAAACAGCTCGCCGCTCTCGCTTCACATCGCGTTCGCCGCGCTTGGCCTCGCGTTTCTGGCGATCTTCTCGTGGGTCCTCTTCCATGAGAACGTGGCCGACTGGCGCACCACGCAGGCGCGGTTTCTCCGTCTGGAGGCGACGGTGAAGAATCCGCACCAGCTCGCGACGTCCGCGAGCGTCGGCGGACTGCGGCAGATTTGGCTGCCCGATCTGGATCGCGTCGATCGATGTGGCACCTGCCATCTCGGCATCGACGATCCGGCGCTCGTCTCAGCGCCGCAGCCGTTCTCATCGCACCCGGGCACGTGGCTCACGACGCATCCGGTCGATCGCTTCGGCTGCACGACGTGCCACGACGGACAGGGCCAGGCGACCGACTACCGCAACGCCGCGCACCAGCCACTCCCCTTCGTCACGCGTCCGATGCGGCCGCTCGAAACGATCGAGGCGAACTGCGGCGTGTGCCACCGTGCACTTGACGCGCCCGACGCACCGCGGCTCGACGAAGGGCGTGCGCTCATCCTCCGGTCCGGGTGCTTCAGTTGTCACGAGATACCCGGGTTCGAAGGACTGACGTTTCACGGCCCGGCGCTAGACAGCATCGCTCTGAAGGTTCGCCCCGAGTGGCTGCGTGTGTGGCTGAAGGATCCGAAAAGCTATCTCGAGCAGTCGAAGATGGGCAACTTCCGGCTGTCCGACGATGAGATTGGAGGGCTGCAGGCGTTTCTGCTCTCGCAACGAAGCGGGGCGCCGTTCGACAGCACCGGCGTCGACTGGCGCAGGGCCGACACCTCGAACGGGCGCGCGCTGTTCGGCGAGCTGCGATGCGTGAGCTGTCACGCGGTCAAGGGCCGCGGCGGGACGATGGGCCCCGAGTTGACACGCATCGGCGATAAGGTGCGTCGCGATTGGCTCTTCACCTTCCTGAAGGATCCGCATCGACTTCAGCCCGAGACGGCGATGCTTCAGTACCGGCTGACCGACGATCAACTGCGCGATCTCTCCGCCTTCCTGCTCGACGAATATCGTTCCTCCGACACAGCGGCCGAACCTCCGCCGGTCATGTACCAAGACGCTCGGGCGATTGCGTCCGGGCGGGCGACGTTCGTCCGGCGAGGCTGCACCAGTTGCCACCACGTCGGAGACTTGAAAGACGCAGGTCGAATAGGGCCGAGCCTCGCTGGAATCGCCGATCGCAACCCGGACGAGCTCCTGTTTGGCGGAAACGTCAACGTCCGCCGTACCGCGGACAACTACATCTTCCTGAAGGTCCTTCATCCTGACTCGATGGCGCAGCCGTCCATGATGCCAACCTTCGGGTTGACACCGATCGACGCGGCGAAAATAGCGCTGGCGCTCGCGAGCATCCGCAAGGCAGATCTGCCTGCCTCGTACGTTCGTACGCGACCCATGCCGCCGGCCTACCAGCCGGCCGGGGCTTTCGGCGAGCTGGTAACGCGCTACAGATGCCTGAGCTGCCACAGCGTCGGCGGCTCCGGCGGGACGCTGTCGACCGTGCCGTTCGATCGAATCGGCAGCCAGCTCCGACGGGACTACATCTCGAAGTATCTGTTGAATCCCGGCGCCGTTCGCGTCAGCGTCGAAGCGCGGATGCCGGTGTTCCACATGCTTCCGCAAGAGGCGAACACGATTGCCGACTACATGTCGACCGTGCTCCTCGACGACGCGCTCGATCGATACGACACGACGTTCACCCCCGCCGACGCGCGTCGCGGGCAGGAGCTATATGGACAGTTCGGATGTGCCGCCTGCCACCAGCTCGGCACCGTTGGCGGGTACGTCGGGCCCGAGCTGTCGAACACGGGCAATCGCCTGAGGCCGGGCTGGATCGCCGCGTGGCTGACCGACCCCCAACGTTACAGGGCGGGGACGCTGCAACCCAATTACGGACTGTCTCCGGCGGACGCGAGAGCCCTGACCGCCTATCTCAGTAGTCTCGGTGGAACGGGCCGTCCGGCCCCTGCTTCGTCGAAGGGCGCAGAATGATCCCGCACTGGCCGGCTCGGATGATTGCACCCGCGCTGATGCTGCTTGCGGTCGCCGGCTGCCGCCACGCCAGCGCACCTCCGGCGGATCCGATGCTGGACAGCATTCGCGCGGACGAGCGAGTGGGTGGTTTGTCGTACGGCCAGGGACAGGGCAAGCGTCTCTTCGCACAGTACTGCGCGACCTGTCATGGCGATGAGGGGAAGGGCGACGGGCAAAACGCCTCGAACCTGAATCCGCCGCCACCCGACCTGACATCGTCGAAGAACGTCCGCGACGCGACGTACCTGCGGCGTGTGATCACGCAGGGGAGTGCCTCGCTCGGCCGGTCGCCGCTATCACCACCGTGGGGCCGCAACC
>JBPYFA010000067.1:0-24677 GCA_051986585.1 Vicinamibacterales bacterium
CAATGGGTTCAGTAAGTCGTACGCCAAGCGGCAGGTGGTCGGTAGCCCTGGACGCAGCACGAAGTGACGACCACTAGAGATCTTCCGCAGTTGATCTTCCGCCTAAAGGCGGAAGCCACGGTGTTCACTTGGTGATCTTCAACAGGTACTGTGGCTTCCGCCTTTTAGGCGGAAGCCAGCGTGTGTGGCTTCCGGGTTCAGGCAGAAGGCGCAGTAATCTTCAACAGGTCAGTGTGGCTTCCGCCTTCAGGCGGAAGGCAATATCAGGAGCTCGTATGAAAACTCGGATCTCACTCTTCGCGGCCGTTGTCGTTCTCGCCGGCACGACGATGTTTGCGCAACAGGCAACGACACCGCCCGCACCTGCAGCAGGGCAGCCACCAGCTGGCGCGCAGCAGCCCGGTGGTCGCGGCGGACGGGGGCAGGGCGGCATCCAGCAAAGCCCGTTCTCCACGCCGCCGGTGCGCATCTTTCTCTATGCGGGATTGAAGACGCATGCGGAGGGCCAGCACGACTATCCGCAGTTCCTGGCCGACTGGAGCAAGCTGTTGATGAACCGCAACGCGATCGTCGACGGCGGACTGCACTTCCCGTCAGAGAAAGAGCTGCTGAACACCGACGTGGTCGTCATCTACAAGGGAGATGCGGGCTACATGAGCATGGAAGACCGCGCCAACCTCGACGCCTACATGCGACGAGGCGGTGGCATCGTGAGCATTCACGATTCACTGTGCGGGCCAGACCCGGCAGGGTTTGCCGACATCGTCGGCGGCGCGAAGAAGCACGGCGAGACCAACTTCACGCTCGAAGCGAACATTCCGTACACGGTCGTCGACACCGCGAATCCGATTATGCAGGGCATGCCCACCAACTTCGCGATCAAGGACGAAGCGTTTTATTTGATGACGTGGTCGAAGGCTCCCGAAGTGCACGTGCTCGCGACGGCGGTCATCGACGCGACCCCGACGGCCAAGCAAGCGGGACACGCTGGCGAGGTCGTTCCACAGATCTGGACCTACGAGAAGCAGCTCACGCCGGCGCCCACGGGGCAGCCCTATCGAGCCTTCGTCTGGATGCAGGGGCACTTCTATTCGAACTTCAGCGATCCGCAGATCCAGCCGATGTTGCTGCGTGGCATCGCCTGGGCGGCCCATCGCTCCGTCGATACGCTGATGACCGAACGCCCTGGCCGCGGTGGCCGAGGGCCTGGTACGACCGATGCGCCGGCTGCCGGGAGAGGTCGGGGCGTCCAATAAGGAGCCGTGGGTGAATTGGTGGCCGGTGAATTGGTGAGTTACGGCGCCAGTGCGTTAGGGGCGGAGCGAATTCACGAATTCAGCAATTCACCAACACACCATTCACCATTCACCGATTCGCAAAGTACAATTCATTAATTCAACCGTTTCGGCAATTCACAAATTGAGAAAATATCGCTCGTCCGCCTGGTTCGCCAAGCCGGACAAAGACGGGTTCATACATCGCAGCTGGGTCGGTCGCGGGTTGCCGGAAGGCATCTTCGACGGACGGCCGATCATCGGCATCTGTAATACCTGGTCCGAGCTGACGCCGTGCAACGGCCACTTCCGCGAGCTGGCCGAACACGTGAAACGAGGCGTTTGGGAAGCCGGCGGCGTGCCGTTCGAATTTCCTGTCATGTCGCTCGGCGAGACGAGCGTTCGCCCGACGGCAATGCTCTTCCGCAATCTCGCGGCGATGGACGTCGAAGAGTCGATCCGCGCCAATCCAATCGATGGCGTCGTCCTGCTCTGCGGCTGCGATAAGACAACCCCGTCGCTCATCATGGGAGCGGCGAGCTGCGACCTTCCCGCACTCGTGATCTCCGGCGGCCCGATGCTCAACGGCAAGTTCCGCGGTGCCGATCTCGGATCGGGAACCGACGTTTGGCGCTTCAGCGAAGAAGTCCGCGCCGGGATGATGAGCCTGAAAGAATTCATGCAGGCCGAGTCGTGCATGTCGCGCTCGTCGGGCACGTGCAACGTGATGGGCACGGCGTCGACGATGGCGTCGATGGCGGAGTCGCTCGGCTTGACGTTGCCCGACAATGCCGCAATTCCCGCCGTCGACTCGCGCCGCTTCGCGCAAGCGCATCTCGCCGGCCGCCGCATCGTCGAGCTGGTGCACGACGACATCCGGCTTTCTCACATTCTGACGCGCGCGGCGTTCGAGAACGCGATCAAGGTAAACGGCGCCGTCGGCGGATCGACCAATGCGGTGCTGCACTTGCTGGCGATTGCGGGACGGGTTGGCGTCCCGGTCACGCTCCAGGATTGGGACGATCTCGGCCGCACCATTCCCACCATCGTCGACCTGATGCCCTCGGGCCGGTTCCTGATGGAGGATTTCTATTACGCCGGCGGACTGCCCGTCGTCATCCGCACGCTCGGCGAAAACGGGATGCTCAATCGCGACGCGATGACGGTCAATGGCCATACCATCTGGGAGAACTGCCGCGAAGCACCGAACTACAACCAGGAAGTGATCAGACCAATCGACCGGGCGCTCGCCGCACATGGCGGCATCGCCGTACTCCGAGGGAACCTTGCGCCGCAAGGGGCGGTATTGAAACCGTCCGCCGCGTCACCACACCTCATGCGCCATCGGGGACGTGCTGTAGTCTTCGAGAGCATCGAGCACTACAAGGAACGAATTGGCGATCCTACACTCGATGTCGACAAAGACTGCGTGCTCGTGCTCAAAGGATGCGGCCCGAAAGGCTATCCGGGCATGGCCGAAGTTGGCAACATGGGACTGCCGCCGAAGGTGCTGCAGACCGGCGTGACCGATATGGTCCGCGTATCGGACGCCCGCATGAGTGGCACGGCGTATGGGACGACCGTTCTCCACGTCGCACCGGAAGCAGCCGCCGGAGGACCGCTCGCGCTGGTCCGCGACGGTGACATGATTGAGCTCGACGTCGACGCTCGCCGGCTCCATCTTGATATCAGCGATGCGGAGCTGGCGAAGCGGCGGGCTGAATGGAAGAAGCCGGAGCCCAATTTGCCGCCAGGCGGCTACGCGCGGCTTTACATCGAGCACGTCCAGCAGGCGGATCAGGGCGCGGATCTGGATTTCCTTGTCGGCTGCCGCGGGCACGACGTCGCGCGCGAATCGCATTAGCGCTTCGCGTTGTAATTGCTGATTGATCGATGCTGATTGCTGAATGATTGTTGGTAATTGTCTCTCGTAGCTTCCGCCTTTAGGCGGAAGATCCTTTTAGGCGGAAGATCAGCTGGAAACTGACAAATGAAACTTCTCCGTTACGGTTCTCCCGGGCAGGAAAAACCCGGCCTCCTCGATTCAACCGGCGCGATCCGCGATCTGTCGGGCGTCGTACCGGATATTGCCGGTGACGCGCTGCTGCCCGCGTCGATCACGCGATTGAGCCAGATCGATCCGGCGTCGCTGCCGCGCGTGAATGGGACGCCGCGGATTGGTCCTTGTGTCGGACGCGTCGGCAAGCTCGTGTGCATCGGTTTGAACTATTCCGATCACGCTGCCGAATCGAAGATGGCGGTGCCAAAGGAACCGATCGTTTTCATGAAGGCAACCTCCTGCATCGTCGGACCGAACGACAACCTCGAGTTGCCGCGCGGCTCGCAGAAGACTGACTGGGAAGTGGAGCTGGGTGTCGTCATCGGCAAGCCGGCGAAGTACGTGACGCAGCAGGAGGCGCTTTCGCATGTCGCCGGTTATTGCGTGGTGCACGATGTCTCAGAGCGCGCCTATCAGCTCGAAGGCACCGGTCAATGGGTGAAAGGCAAGAGCGCCGACACCTTCGGACCGATCGGTCCGTGGCTTGTCACCGCTGATGAAGTCGCCGACTGCGGCAACCTGAAACTATGGCTTGAAGTCGATGGCAAGCGCTACCAGGATGGATCGACCAAGACGCTGATCTTCGACGTGCCATACCTGATCAGTTATCTGAGCAATTTCATGAGCCTGCAGTCAGGTGACATCATCTCCACTGGTACGCCTCCGGGTGTCGGACACGGCAAGATCCCGCCCGTCTACCTTCGCGAGGGCAACGTGGTTCGGCTTGGAGTTGAGGGGCTCGGGGAGCAGACGCAGAAAGTTGTGGCTTAGTTCCAAGGGTGCCAGGGTGCCGAGCCGATAAGATAAAGCTATGTCGCTGCCGCGAGGGGTCGCCGATGGCCTGGTGAGCATCGTCGGCGAAGCGTCCGTTCTGACCAAACCCGAAGACATCATCCCTTACAGCTTCGACGGGACTGCCGCGCTTCGGCAGATGCCGTCGGCGGTCGTCTTTCCGCACACGACCGACGACGTTTCCCGCTGCGTGAAGTTTGCAGCGGCGCAGTCGATCCCAATCGTGACGCGTGGTTCCGGCACCGGGCTGAGCGGCGGCAGTGTGCCAAGCGACGGCAGCGTCGTGCTCTGCCTCGCGCAGATGAACAACATCCTCGAGATCGATCCGAAGAACCTCGTCCTGCGAACGCAGCCGGGCGTGACAACGTTGAAGATCGATGAGGCAGCGTCGCGACACGGACTCTTCTATCCACCCGATCCCGGGTCGATGCGCATCAGCTCGATCGGCGGAAACGTCGCCGAAAACTCAGGCGGGCTGCGCGGACTCAAGTACGGCGTGACTCGCGACTACGTGATGGCCCTCGAAGTGGTGTTGCCCGACGGCCGCATCGCGCGATTTGGCAGCGCCTGCGTCAAGGACGTCGCCGGCTACTCGATAAAAGACCTCTTCATCGGCTCCGAGGGCAGCCTCGGCATCATTACTGAAATCCTGCTGAAGCTGGTGCCGAGGCCGCTTGCGCGGCAGACGATGCTGGCGTTGTACGAGCGGATCGAGGATGCGGCCGAAACCGTTTCAGCGATCATCGAGTCCCGGATCATCCCGTGCACGCTGGAATTCCTCGACCAGATGACGGCAATCTGCGTCGAGGACTTTGCCCATGTCGGGCTGCCGACCGATTGCGCGGCCGTGCTGCTGATGGAGACAGATGGCCATCCCGCCGCGGTTGCCGACGAGGCAGCGAAGATGGCTGAAATCGCCCGCGCCAAAGGGGCACGTGACGTGCGGCTGGCGAAAGACGACGCGGAGGCGCTGGCGCTGGCATCGGCGAGACGCAACGCGTTTTCGGCGCTCGCGCGGCGCAGGCCGACGACAATTCTCGAAGACTTCACCGTGCCGCGCAGTGAGCTGGCCAACATGGTGACGTTCATTGCCGAGACCGCACGGGCCGCCAATCTTCAGATCGGCACATTCGGCCACATGGGCGACGGCAATCTCCATCCCACGTTTCTGACCGACGAGCGCGACCAGGACGAAATGGCGCGGGTGCATCATGCCCTCGATGTCATCGCCAGAAAGACGGTCGAACTTGGTGGAACGATCACCGGTGAGCACGGCGTCGGGCTCGCGAAGAAGGCATGGCTGCGCCAGCAGATGGGTGACAGCAGCTTCGAGGTGATGAAGCAGATCAAGCACGCGCTCGATCCAGCCGGTCTCTTGAACCCCGGAAAGATTTTCGACTGATCGATGGCCGGCGCGACCCTCCGAACCATCGATTACGCGGTGCTGCAACAGTGCATGCACTGCGGCATGTGCCTGCCAACCTGTCCGACCTACGACCAGACGAAGCAGGAGCGCAACAGTCCGCGAGGTCGGATTGCGCTGATGCGTGCCGTTGCCGATGGCGCGCTCGATGTGACGCAGGAATTCGCCGAGGAGATGAGCTATTGCCTCGGCTGTCTGGCATGCCAGACTGCGTGTCCAGCCGGCGTCAATTATGCGGAGCTCTTCGAAACCGCCAGGAGCGACATCGAGCGAAGCAATGCCCAGCCGGGTCTGGCGCGAAAGTTCTGGCGGAGCGTGACGCTCGGGTTCCTGTTCATGCGGCCGCGGGCGCTGCGAGCCGCAGGTCGGGCGATGCGGGTCTATCAGCGAAGCGGCGTCGAGGCCCTGATCCGCAGGGGCCGCCTGTTGCGGCTCTTGCCGTCAAACCTGCGTCGCCTCGAGCCGCAAGCGCCTCGGATTGCTCCTGATTTCTCCGATCGTCTGATCGAGGCACGCGAAGTCCCGGCAGGGCGGCCCGTTCGCTACCGCCTCGCATTGCTGACCGGCTGTGTTCAGGATCTGGTATTCCCGAACGTCAACCGCGATACTGCGGACGTGTTGCTGGCCAACGGGTGCGCCGTCGATACGCCACCGGTTCAGCCCTGCTGTGGCTCATTGCACGCGCACAACGGGGACTTGCAGCGGGCACGCACGCTGGCACGACGGATGATCGATCTCTTTCCCCCCGATCGGTACGACGCCATCATCAGCAACGCGGGCGGCTGCGGATCACACTTGCGGCGTTACGGACCGCTGCTGCATGACGATCAGCTGTATCGGGATCGAGCGACGCTATGGGATCAGCGCGTACGCGATGTTCAGGAATGGCTCGTGGAGATCGGCTGTCGTGTGCCGGGCGCGTCGCCGTTCGAACAACCGACGACCGTTACCTATCACGAGTCGTGTCACCTGGTTCACGGCCAGAAGGTCTCGACGGCACCGCGCCAGCTGCTGCGGTGGCTGCCGGGCGCCACGTTGATCGAGCTGCCAGAGTCGACGTGGTGTTGTGGAAGTGCGGGTGTCTACGCGATCACGCAGCCGGATCAGGCCGAGCGACTGCTCGGGCGCAAAACCGCCAATATTGTCGCGACCGGTGCAGCGGTCGTCGCCACCGCGAATCCCGGATGTCACATGCAAATCGCGCGCGGGCTGAGTGCCGCGAGTGCCCCCATTGAGGTCGTGCATCCGGTGTCGCTGCTGGCGCGTGCGTATCGCCGCGAAGCCGCGGGCGTTTCTCGGAATCCGGCAGGGAGAAAGGAGATCTGAGCTCCTTTCTCCGCTGCAATCGACCGGTCAGCGACCCGTGAGCTGGCGCTCGGCTTCCAGCCAGTCTTCGAGCGGCGAACCGTTGGTCCCGCCGCGGGCCTGGTAGATCTGGTAAGCGAGCCGCGAGATTTCCGCTTCGGTCACGGCCGTGGCGATCGCGACTTCCTGGACTTCAGCGGTGGGCGCCGGTGTGTCAGTCGCGCGTCGAGTGCGTTTTGCGCGAACGGTAGGTGTGGTCTCCGTCTTCTTTGGTGCGCGTGGCATTCTACTCCTCAACTTCGTTCCCTGGTCCCCGCCTTCACCGACACGAATGTTCTCGGCGAAGTCGATCCCGACGTTTTTGTCGGTTCACTCGCGCGACGCGTGCTAAGGCTCTCCCTTCATCAGGCGTCGCTATTACCGTGGTCGATTGTGCGATCGTGTGCCCTCGACGCGGTGGCGTGTGCGAGCGCGTACTATTCTACGATGCAATCAGTGCGCCGACACATCGAAATTGCTCATGGCGTTCATCACGTTTTCGATGCGCGGTCGTTACGCGGCGTTCACATGCATCGGCGATCACCTGCGATCCGAGCAACAGAAATGTCGGAACACATTCGACCTTGAGCGTTGAACAATGAGCATCGAGCATTCGAGATGAAACGCATCACATTCGTGCTACTCGGTATTCTCGTGGTCGGCAGTGTCGTGGCGGTGGCGCGGCAGCCGAAGATCGCGGCGGCGCATCGCGGCTGGACGGCGTACGGCGGCGGGCCAGAAGAGATGCGCTACTCCAGCCTGACGCAAATCAATCGTACCAACGTCAAACAGCTGCAGACCGCCTGGACCTACGACAGCGGAGAGGCAGGCGGCCTTCAGACACAGCCGATCGTGATCGAGGGCGTGCTCTACGCCTACACGCCGTCGCACAAGACATTCGCTCTGCGAGCCGATACCGGCAAGCATCTGTGGACCTTCGATCCACAGATCGTCGGCCGCGGTCCGAATCGCGCGGTCATGTACTGGTCGAACGGCAACGAACGCCGCGTCTTCGCAGCGGTCGATCAGTTCATCTATGCGCTCGATCCAGCAACCGGGAAGCCGATCGAAACCTTTGGCGACAGAGGACGAATCGATCTCCGGCTCGATCTCGGCCGGGATCCGGGCGAACAGAATGTCCGGCTCACGTCTCCGGGCGTCATCTACAAGGATCTGATGATTGTTGGCGGCCGCGTCAACGAGGGGCTGCCGGGTTCGCCTGGCGACATCCGTGCCTACGACGTCAGGACCGGCAAGCTGCGCTGGTCGTTTCACACCATTCCGCATCCGGGGGAGTTTGGTTACGACAGCTGGTCGAAAGACTCATGGACCAGAAATGGCGGCGCGAACAATTGGGCGGGCATGGCGCTCGACGAAGGACGTGGTGTCGTCTATGCCTCGACTGGTTCGGCGGCGGCGGACTTTTATGGCGGCGATCGTATCGGTGACAACCTGTTTGCCAATTGCCTGATCGCGATCGATGCGAGCACTGGGAAGCGCCTCTGGCACTTCCAACTGGTGCGACACGACATCTGGGATCGTGACCCGCCGTCGCCGCCAACGCTGGCGATGTTGAAGCGAAACGGCCGATCGATCGATGCCGTCGTCCAGACGACGAAGCACGGGTATGTGTTCGTCTTCGATCGAACCAATGGCCGGCCGCTCTTTCCAATCGAATACAAGAAATTTCCAGCGAGCAATGTTCCTGGTGAGGTCGCCGCAGAGACGCAGCCGATTCCGTCCGCACCGAAACCATTCGCGCGGCAGCTTCTGACGAAGGACATGTTGACGACGCGGACGCCCGACGTGCAGCGGTGGGCGCTCGATCAGTTCACCACGTTTCGCAGCGACGGTCCGTTCATCCCGTTTTCGGTCGGGAAGGACACGATCATCTTCCCCGGATACGACGGCGGAGCGGAGTGGGGCGGACAGGCCTTCGATCCGGAGACGGCGCTGTTCTATGTCAACGCCAACGACCTCGCCTGGACGGGAGCACTCGCCCCGAATGAAGCCGGACAAACCAGCCGTGCGATGTATCTTCAGAACTGCGCGGCGTGTCACCGGGACGATCGCGCCGGAGCCCCACCCCAAATTCCGTCGCTCATCGATGTCGGCCAGCGCCGATCGCGCCAGGAGCTTGGAACGATCGTGCGCCAGGGGGGCGGCCGGATGCCCGGCTTCGCCTACATGCAGCGCGCGAGCATCGATGCGCTGGTGGATTACCTGATCACCGGCGAGGACCGCGCCGCGCCAGCCCCACCGGCCGCGTTGCTGGAAAAATACCGATTCACCGGCTACAAGAAGTTTCTGGATCCGGAGGGATACCCAGCGGTGCAGCCGCCCTGGGGCACGCTGAATGCGATCGATCTGAACACCGGACAATACGCGTGGACGATTCCGTTCGGCGAGTATCCAGAGCTGGCGGCGAAGGGGATGAAAGATACCGGCACGGAGAACTACGGCGGCCCAGTGGTGACGGCAGGCGGTCTCGTCTTCATTGGCGCGACCAACTTCGACCACAAGTTTCACGCCTACGATAAATCCACTGGGCGCCTTCTATGGGAAGCGACGCTGCCATTCTCAGGAAACGCCACGCCGGCGGTCTACGAGGTCAACGGACGTCAGTTCGTCGTGATCGCAGCCGGCGGCGGCAAGGATCGGCCGGGCCTGCCGTCTGGCGGTGTCTATTGTGCGTTCGCGCTTCCATTGCAGACTAAGTAGCAAATTGCTGCGGGGGAACCACGTGAGCGCTGGATTCGAGGATTCGACGATTCGCGGATTCGCGATTAGTGATTCGTGATTAGTGATTCACGATCAGTGATTCGCGATTAGTGATCAGTGATTAGCGATTGGTCGGTCCGCTGCAGCGAATTGCTCACCCTGCGCCAGTCCACGTGCGGCGTGAACTGGGTCGCGTCGATCCGATCGCGATACTTGACCGCGATGTTGAGCAAGGAATCGAGTAGCGATTGCGACAACCGGTGCGGTTCGAGGCCGAGATCCACCAGCTTCGAGTGCTTCGCGTTGTAGTAGTGCTCTTCCTTTTCGACCCGCGGATCGGGGAGATGATCGATCTCGACCCGCAGCCCGATGTTCTCGGCGGCGGACTGAACCAGGTGCGCGAGCTCCAGCACCGAGAACTGTTCGGTGAACTGGTTGAACACACGGCACTCGCCAGGCGCAGCCGGTACCTCGCACGCCAGCTCGATACAGCGGACGGTGTCGCGGATGTCGATGTAGCCGCGCGTCTGCCCGCCCTTGCCGTACACGGTCAACGGATATGTGACCGCCGCTTCGACGCAGAAGCGATTCAGCACCGTTCCAAACACCTCGTCGTAATCGAAGCGATTCACCAGCGCTTCGTCGAGGGCGACTTCGTCGGTCATCGTTCCGTAGACGACCCCTTGATTGAGATCGGTTGCACGGAGGCCCCAGATCCGGCAGGCGAACATGATGTTGTGGCTGTCGTGCACCTTTGAGAGGTGATAAAACGAGCCGGGTTGTTTCGGATAGGGCAGCACGTCTTTGCGGCCGTTGTGCTCGATGGTGATGTAGCCTTCTTCGATGTCGATGTTGGGGGTGCCGTACTCGCCCATTGTTCCCAATTTGACGAGATGACAGTCGGGGGCGAATTCACGGATCGCAAACAGCAGATTGAGCGTGCCGACGACGTTGTTCATCTGGGTGAACACGGCATGCTTCCGATCGATCATCGAGTAGGGAGCGGACCGTTGTTCGGCGAAGTGGACGACGGCGTCCGGTGTGACCCGTTTCATGACCGAGGCGAGAAAATCGTAGTCGCCGACATCACCGATGAATGTGTCGATCTCGAGGCCGGTCACCCGCTGCCATGCGCGGATGCGCTCGGGCAAGGGACGAATCGGCGTCAGCGTCTGCGCGCCGAGCTCGTAGTCCCACTGGCGGCGGCAGAAATTGTCCACGATGGACACCTGGTGGCCGCGTCTCGAGAGATAGAGGGCCGTAGCCCATCCGCAGTAGCCGTCGCCGCCAAGGACCACGATTTTCATAACTGCTGTTTCTTTACGCCCCGCTGCGGTAAACGTTTACACCCGCTGTTTCGTATCCATTTTCACGATATACCATGTCGTTGCGCAGCCGATTCCATCAGGTGTAGGCTACGGCTCCGTTCACACGATCGAGACGAAGGAGAGCGTTCAATGGCAAGCTCGAGGCGCAAGTTCCTGAAGACCTCGGCCGCGGCCCTGACGGTTGCGGCGACGAGGCCGATATTCGGGTGGCAAGGGGCGAACAACCGGGTCCGTATGGGCGTGATCGGAATGGGCACGCGGTCGGCACGGGTATTCGACTCGCTGTCCCGGAATCAGGATTGCCAGTTCGTGGCCGGTTGCGAAGTCAACAAACAGAAACTTCAGACGTTCCAGGCCGCGAACCGCCCGCTCGCGCAGATCCCGATCGTCGACGACTATCGCCGGATTCTCGATCGCAACGACGTCGATGCCGTGCTGATCGCGACCCCCGACTTCTCGCACGCGAGGATCGCGGTCGACGCGCTCGCCGCCGGCAAGCACGTCTACGTCGAGAAACCGATCTCGAATTCGATCCCGCGTGTCAACGCGATGCTCGACGCCTACAACAAATACACGAATCTCGTGGTGCAGGTCGGCACGCAGCAGCGCAGCTGGGATCATTTCATCGAGGCGAAGAAGGTGCTCGAGGAGAAGCTGGACCCGGTCACCCACATCCTGATTCAGCAGCCCGGTGCGTACTCGCAGAACAAGCAGGATCCCGTGCCGGTGCCCGACTACCTCAATTGGGACGCGTGGCAGGCCGACGCGCCGAAGAAGCCGTTCAAGCAGGGTTACCTCGGGTTCCGCGGCTGGTGGGAATACGGCAGCGGCCTGGTCGGCGACTGGGGCGCGCACCACATCGACGTCGCCAACTGGTTCATGAATGCCGACACGAAAGTGCCGGTGAAGACGGCGGCGCTCGGCTTCTACTCGAACCCGAATATCGACCCTGAGTGCGTGTTCAACGTGTTCTCGATCTCATGGCTGTACGACACGCACGTGATGACGTTCGCTAATAGCGTGTACCCGCGCCCGAATTTCGCCGATCCGAAGGCGCCCGACATCGAGGGCTGGGGCGTGTTCTTTTACGCCGGCAATGGCACGCTGCAGGTCAACCGAATGGGCTGGGCGCTGCGCCCGCCCGTGCAGCCGACGCGCAATCGGGTCGGACCGGAGGCTCCTCCGGGAGCGGGCAACGTTCAGCTCAGCACCGCGCCAGCGGCCGCAGCGCCCCCTGCCGGTGGACCGGGTGGTGCACCCGGCGGCGGCCGGGGCGGACGCGGTGGACGAGGCGGCCCTGGTGGATTTGGCGGCGGGGGCGGTGGCAAGCCGACGGTCGAGCTGACGGTCACCATCAACCCGCGTGGCGCCGTCGAGGAGGACTACCCGCTCCACGCGCACACGCGCGACTTCCTCGACAAGCTCAAGGCGAAGAACCGCAAGACGAACGCGCCGATGGACATCGGCTACAACTCCGCGCTGCCATGCCTGCTCGCGCTCGAGGCGATGCAGCAGAACAAGGTGCTCGGCTGGGACGCCGCGGCGAGGAAGAGCAAGGCGCTATGAAACAGTTGCCAGTTGCCAGTCTCCGGTTCCCAGTGAGATTAGGTTCGCACTGGAAACTGGCGACTGGACACTGGAAACTCCATTGATGCCTCCTCCTGAATTCAGAGTCGCCCTGCTTGGGCAGGGCTTCATGGGCAAGGCCCATTCGAACGCCTACGTTCAGGCTCCTCATTTTTTCGATCTCCCGTACCGCATCGTTCGAAAGGTCATCTGCGGGAGAGACGCGGCTTCGCTCTCCGCGATGGCGGAACGGTGGGGCTGGGAGGAGACTGCGACCGACTGGCAAGCGGTGATCGATCGCAAGGACATCGATGCGATCGATATCTGCCTGCCGAACCATATGCACGGCCCGGTCGCGATCGCGGCGGCGCAGGCGGGCAAGACAATCCTGTGCGAGAAGCCGCTGGCGATGTCGCTCGCCGAGGCGCGAATGATGGCGGACGCGGCGCGCGGCGTTCCGACGCTCGTGTGGTTCAACTACCGCCGCGTGCCAGCGATCGCGTTCGCGCATCAGTTGATCCATGAAGGCCGGCTCGGGCGTGTCTTTCACTACAATGCGTCGTACAAGCAGCAGTGGGGCGCCGATACGACGCGCCCGCCAAGCTGGAAGATGGATCCGTCGCTGGCGGGATCGGGTGTCGGCGACGATCTGCTCACGCACCTGCTCGATGCCGCTCTCTACCTCAATGGGCCGATGACCCGGGTCGTGGCGACGACGCGTACCTTCGCGCCGAATCGCCCGGTGGACGATGCCGTCGTCGCGATGGTGGAGTTCGCCAACGGGAGCGTTGGCACCTTCGAGGCGACTCGGTTCGGCATCGGGTGCAAGAACTGCAACGCCTTCGAAGTGCACGCCGAAAAAGGGATGCTGCGGTTCAACCTCGAGCGCCTGAACCACCTCCAGTTCCTCGACGCGACGGAACCGTCGACCGAGCAGGGGCTGCGCGACCTGCTCGTGACCGACATGAAGCACCCGGTGTTTCCGAATTTCTGGCGCCCTGGCCACATCATCGGCTACGAGCACACCTTCATCGCGGCGCTTGCCGAGTTCCTGCAGTGCCTGGCGGAGAACGAGGTATTCCATCCGAACTTCAACGATGGCGTGGCGGTGCAGCAGGCGCTCGATGCCGTGCAGCGCTCGGCACAAACCGGCCGGTGGACGACGGTGTAGGACAGGACTATGGCTGTAACCGCGAGCGATTCATCTCTGTCAACGCAAACGCGCTGGACGATCGTCGCCCTCCTGGCGGCCTCGATCACGATCAACTTGATCGATCGTCAGACGCTGTCGCAGCTTGCGGCAATTCTGCGCGAGCAATGGCATTGGAGCAACGCGCAGTACGGCTACATCGCGACGATCTTCAATCTGGGGATGATGCTCGGACAGATTCCTGCCGGCCAGTTCCTGGATCGCGTGGGCACAAAGATCGGGCTTGCGACGATCTTTGTCGGCTGGTCGCTCGTGTGCGCGGCGCACGCGCTGGCCGGGCCGGGCACGGCGATCGAGAGTGTCTCCAGTGCGATCTGGTCGATTATTCCGGGTGTGCCGGAGATCAGCGCCGGCCTCGCCGGCTTCTTCCTGCTGCGCTTCGTAATGGGACTGTTCGAGTGCGGCAACTATACCGGCGGCATCAAGGCGATTGCCGGCCTGTTTCCCAAGGAGACCCGTTCGCGCGCCGGCGGCGTCTTCAATGCCGGGGCGCAGCTCGGTTCGGTCCTCGCTGGCCCGCTGATTCTCTCGCTCCTGATCGCGAAAATGGGCATGAGCTGGCAAATGGGATTTGTCATTCCCGCGGTTCTCGGCTTGCTGTGGCTGATCCCTTGGCTGGCGATCTTCCCCGACAAGGCGACGATGACCTCGATTGCCCTGAAGCCGTCGCCGGGCACGTCGCAAGCGTCGGCCGATGTGCCGCTGGGCGTGCTGTTCCGCAATCATCAGGTGCTCGGGCTGCTGTTGATTCGCGTCTTCTCAGGACCGATCACGACGTTCTACTGGACCTGGCTGCCGCTCTATCTTAGAAACGGTCGCGGCATGACCTTGTTCGCGACGGGGTTGATGTCGTCGGTGCCGCAGCTCTTTGGCATGGCCGGCAACGTGTTCGGCGGGGTCCTCACCGATCGCTTCGTCAGGACCATGGGGTCCGACCGTGGCCGGAAGCTTGGCTTCGTGTGCGCGTTCTCGCTCGGCGCGCTGAGCATGACGATGCCGTTTGTGTCGAACAACGTGGCCGCGGTGGTCCTCATGGGGCTCGCGCTCTTCGGCAACCAGTGGTACGCCGCCACCTACATCGGCACGGTCGGGGACATCGTCCCGCAGCATCTTGCGGGTCGCGTGAACGGCATCGCCGGCTTTGGTGATAACGGCGCCGTCACGTTCGCGATCCTCTACACCGGGATCATGGTCGATAAATATGGCTGGTCGCAGGTCTTCGTCGCGGCTGGCATTCTCCCGCTCCTCGCCATGGCCAGCCTGTTCCTGGTGTTGCGGAGAATAGAGCCTGCGCGATTCGACTGACGCCTCTGGATTATCGGAGTTTACTGTCCCGCCGCGATCGTGTCTTAGGGAAAACAGGAAAAAACAGGAGAAAGGAGAAGGGAAAGTCTTTGGTTTTCAAGAAAAATCTTTCTCCTTTCTCCTTTCTCCTGTTTTTTCGTTGCAGAGGTCAGTCGTCGTGCGCCTCGAGATAACGCGGATCGAGGGGCTTCGGAACGATTTGCTGCTGCGGCTGGACCGCGCCGAGATCGAATGCGCCCTTCTGAGCGTCGCCAATCGGCAGCGGCTCATGTCGCTGCCGGGGATTCCGCGGCATCGCACAGCCACACCGGCCGAAGCGGAAGGGCTCGATCAGGCGCGTGTTCCGCTCGAGCAGCACCTTCAGCATCTCGGGGTCGTCGACGCGGCCAGCAAAGCGGTGCGGGGGGCGGTCGCAGTCACCAACCGTAATCTCGGAACCAACCACGGCCACGTCGCGTGGCAGCGCGGTGAGTCACCGCGAACGTTCAGCGTTCAGGAAGATCCGCTCGATCGAGTGTCGTATTCATGCCTCTGCGCCTGGCGTGACGGACGCCTGACGCTCGATGATCTTCGCCTGGACATCCACGACGATCGCGTTCATCGAATCGGCGATGCTCGCGATTCGACCGACGAGCTCGAATGGGCGACTGCGGGGCAACGGATTGTCCGGGATGGACAGCTCGTGCGAATCGAAGAGATCGCTCATCATTTCTACGATATCCGGCACGTCCTTGCTTTCGATCCTCATCGAACCGATGGAGAAGAGATCCGCCGGGGTTTGTACCGCGATTACCCGGCGTCGTTTGTCAGCAACGTCCAGAACGCCTGGAAGTCCGGCGTTCCGAGAGCTCGTTACGTGCACAACGCGCTGGGGCTGACACCGAACGAGCTCATCATCGTGCAGCGAGAGGGCACCATAGAAGAGATTGCTGCGACCCTCGCCGATGCGGGTGCACGCGACGCGATAATCCTCGATAATGGCGGAAGCATTGCGTGCTGGGGCTGGTGGGTGAACGCATATGCCGGCGGGATCGTATCCCCGACGGTCGACTACCGTCCACCGGGAACGTCAGTGATTGCGTTTGTGTTGAAAGGGCCGCGCACTATCGATCTGCCGGGCGGCAGCGTCTCGTACAGCGTCGCGTAAGTGCCGTCACCGGCCGCCGAGCGCGCGTGCGCGACGTCATTGAAGAAGATAGCCATGGATACTCCCGAACTGGTGTCTATTCGTACGTTTGGCACTCGGATCGATGCCGAACTGGCTCGTAGCGCGCTCGAAGCTGCCGATATCGAATCGACGATTCTCGACGACGACGCCGGCGGCACGCAGCCGCAGCTGTGGCTGCGGGGCGTCACGCTGATGGTCCGCGCCGAGGATGTCGCAAGGGCGGAGGAGATCCTGGGCCAGGCGGATTCGCCGTGAGCACGTCGCGGGCGCTGCTGCTGGGCACGCTGACGGTCGGAACACTCGACATCCTCGATGCGATTGTCTTCTTTGGCATTCGCAGTCACGCGGCTCCGATTCGGATCTTCCAGAGCATCGCCGCCGGGCTGCTCGGGCGCGCCGCCTTTTCAGGTGGGCTGCGCACCGCAATTCTCGGAGCCGCACTGCACTACTTCATCGCGTTCATGATCGTCGCAACGTTCTTCGTGCTGAGTCGATACGTGTCCGTGGTGCGGGCACGCCCGATTCTATGCGGCCTCTTGTACGGGATCGCCGTTTACCTCTTCATGAATTTCGTCGTTCTGCCTTTGTCGAACGCCGGACGCGGCGCGATGGTCTGGCCGGTGGTCACCAACGGCGTGCTGATTCACATGTTCGGCGTCGGACTTCCCGCGGCTTGGTCGCGCGTCGCAATACCTCATCCCTCATCACTAATCCTGAATCACTCATCATCGAATCCGCGAATCGCTGATCGCTGAATCTGTGAATCGAGGCCGGACCTGATTCGAGGATTTACGGATTCGATTGTTGATTCAATGATCAGCGATTCAAAGATCAGCGATTCGGGATCAGCGATTCGCGATCAGTGATTAGCGATAAGGGATTCGAGCGTGGCACTCAGCCACGCAAGACCAGCGTCCACGTCCTCGACCGTCTCGGTCAATGACGCGTCTACGTCTGGTCGCGGCGCGCCCTGTTCCGCGCGCGTCAGAAATCGCGCGAATTCCCACGCGGGGGTTGAGCGATACGGTGCCCAGAATTCCGGATCGTGATAGTCGAACGTGCGCTGTCGGTGCATGATCAGCTCGAGCGAGACGGCGCGGCCCGGACACCGCTCGACATAGGTTCGGATGTAGCCCGAGATGTCGACGCTGCCTTCACCCATACGCGTCCATTGAGCCACCACTCCGCCGGTGGTCGTCCACAGCGCGCTGTCCCGCATATGGCTCGTCAGCACGTAGGGAGCGAGCGTCTCCAGCGTCAGGTGCGGATCCTCTATGGCCCATGACGCGTTGCCGGAATCGATGCAGACGCCGACGGCATCAGTCCCGGCGGTTTCGACGAGAGCTTTGAGCTCGCGCGCCTGCATATCGCCCGAGTGGTTTTCAAGAGCGATCTTCACGCCCGCATCGATCGTCCGCGATCTCACGTGACCGAGCACCTGCAACACCTGCTCAATGTGGCGTTCGATGCCACCAGGAGTCCGGCGATCGAATGTATTTCCAAGGACACACCTGACGAGTGGAGAGCCACAGAGGACGGCTGCGTCGATCATTCGGCTCAGCTGTTCTTCTGCCGTGCCTTGCGTCGCGTCGAAAATTCCGGACGTCGGGCAGATCGAGAGCATGCCGAGCTCGATGTCGAGCCCGAGCGAGTCGGCGTGCGACTTCACGCGCGCGAGATGGGTCCGCTCCAGGCTGCCAATCAGCCGCGGTTCGCTGAAGTGCACCACCTGAACGCCGTGCGCGGCGCAGTAATCGAGCTGCTGGAACGCGTCCCAGTTCATGGCGCGCAAGCTGTAGGTGTCAAGGCCGAGGCGCGGGAGATTTGGCATAGAGGGATTCTAAGCTGGCAGTGGCCAGTGGCCAGTGGCCGGTTTCCAGTCTCCAGTCTCCAGTTCCCAGTCTCCAGTTCCCAGTTGCCAGTTCCCAGTTTCCAGTTCAGAGTTTTCAGTTTCCAGTTCCCAGTTCAGAGTTTTCAGGTTCAGATCACTTGTGAGCTCAGTCTCGAGTTCGCCGCTTCTAATCTGAAGACGCCGTGACCCCGGATCCCGCGCCCCGGATCCCGGAATGAAATATGATCAACCGCCATGGCCATTCCGTCTGCCGCCCAGCGGCCGTCTCCAGACGCTCAGCTGGTTGCGAGTCGAGCGCGCTATACCACGATCGCGTTTGCGATGACGCTGGCGATCGTCACTTATATCGATCGCGTCTGTATCTCCCAGGCCGCGCCGCTCATCAGCACGGATTTGGGGCTGACCAAGGTCGAGATGGCGTGGGCCTTCTCGGTCTTTGGCTGGGCCTATGCGCTGTTCGAGATTCCCGGCGGGTGGCTGGCCGACAGGTTGGGACCGCGGCGTGTGCTGATGCGGATTGTGATCTGGTGGTCGTTCTTTACCGCCGCGACGGGGTGGGCCTGGAACGTCGTCTCGCTGCTCGTCACCCGAACGTTGTTCGGCATGGGCGAAGCTGGCTGCTTCCCAAACCTCACCCGGATCTTCACGCTCTGGCTGCCGCAGCGTGAACGGGAGCGCGCGCAGGCGAGCCTCTGGCTCGCGGCTCGGTGGGGAGGCGCGTTCACGCCGCTGCTCGTCGCCTACGTGCTCGACTACGTTTCCTGGCGGCGGGCGTTCGAGCTCTTCGGCTTGCTTGGCCTCGTCTGGGCCATCGCCTTCTTCCGCTGGTTCCGAGACGATCCGCGGACGCATCCGAAGGTCAACGCCGAGGAGCTCGCGCTGATGCCGCCGCCTCGCCAGAGCGCCATCGCTCATGGGCCGACGCCGTGGGCGGAATTGGCTTCTTCGTCCGCGGTGTGGCTGCTCGGGCTGCAGTACGTTGCGCTGTCGTACGGTTGGTATTTCTACATCACGTGGTTGCCCACGTATCTCCGAGAAGCGCGGGGGACTGGCTTGAAGATGGGGGCGATCCTGGCTGGCCTGCCGCTGCTGCTCGGAGGAGTCGGGTGCCTGATTTCCGGGTGGGTTGTGCCTCGATTGGCTCGCGTGGTGGGCACGATGGGCCTGGCCCGGAGGATTGTCGCGATTATTGGTTTTGTCGGCGCCTCCATTTCCGTCATTGTCTTCACGAAAATCAGCGATCCCGCCAATGCGATGATCGTGCTCGGCATCGCCGGACTGTTCAACGACTTCGTGATGCCACCTGCCTGGGCCGCCTGCATGGACGTCGGCGGCCGCTATTCAGGCACCGTCTCGGGCGCCATGAACATGATGGGAAATATCGCGGGTGCGCTATCGCCGCTTGCGGTGGGCTACCTGCTCGCGTGGACCGGACAGAACTGGACGATGACGTTCTACGTCTCAGCCGCGGTCTACAGCTTGGGGGCCGTGTGCTGGCTCTTTTTGGATCCTGAAACGCCGATTGACGTGAAAACGGCGTAGTGGGGGCAGTTCTTGGTTTTGGGTTTTTGGTTATCGGTCAGGGTTTGTGGTTTGTAGTTTCTGGTTCGTTTTTAGTTTTTGGTCAGTTTTTGGTCCCCATTCCTTCGTGAACATCCGCGCGATTTGGGAACGCACGTTAAGCAAAAACTGACCCCAAACTAAGAACCAACCTCAAACCAAAAACCAACCTCAAACCAAAACCAAGAACCATAACCAATAACTAAAAACCAAAAACCAAGAACTGACCCCACAACCACTCAGTTCAGCGTAAACGCATAAAGCATATCGTTGACCGCCACCAGCAAGTGCTGCTTGCCGTCGATCATGTAGGTCTGCGGTGCGTTGGTGATCCCGCCGATTCGCGTGTGCCACAGGATTTTTCCGGTGACGGCGTCAAACGCCACGAAGTTGCCGTTCCCGTCGGCGGTAAAGAGTACCTTTCCGGCAGTGACGAGCAATCCGGGTCCGCCGCCGCCGTTCCCGGGCCAGGGATGGCGCCAGGCGTTCTTGCCGGTTTTGGGATCGATCGCGACCAGCGCGTTGCCGCCCGAGCCGACCGGCGACGTCAGCTTGCCGCCCAGCCCCATCGATCCTCTCGGGTCCGGATCGGTCAGGTAGACGAAGTTGAAGCCGTTATTTTCCTGCGCGTAAAAATAGCCGGTGTCTGGCGAGTAGGCGGACGGCTGCCAGTTGGTCACGCCACCTTCGACCGGCGACACGAGCGAGCCCGGAATCGTCGCTTCCTTCTCCGGGTTCGGATCGGGCGATCCGTTCTCGCGGATCCCCTTCGCCCAGTTCGTCGTCGTGCCGTACTTGACGGTGACAATGTGCTCGCCGTTCGTCCGATCGACGGTGAAGAAGTACCCGTTGCGTGCCGCGGTCGAGACGAGCTTGCGCGGCCGGCCGTTGATCGTCGCGTCGATGAGAATCGGCGTCTGCGCCGAATCCCAGTCGTGGGTGTCGTGCGGCGAGGTCTGGAAGTACCACTTCATCTTGCCGGTGTCGACATCGACCGCGATCAGCGAACAGGTGAAGAGATTGTCCCCCTTGCGGCCGACGCCGGTGTATCCCGGCGTGGGATTTCCGGTGCCGAAGATGTACAGATTCGTCTCGGGATCGTAGACGCCGGGAATCCACGCCTGTCCGCCGCCGTGCTGTGCGGCGCTCAGGTTGGGCCACGTTTCCAGACCCGGATCGCCGACCTTCATCGGCACCGTATAGAACTTCCATTGCAGCTTGCCGGTCTCGGGATCGAACGACTGCAGGAACCCGGGCATGTCCAAATCGTTGCCTGTCCCGACGATGATGTGATCCTTGACGACGATTGGCGCCATGGTCGAGAAGTATTGCTCCTCGAAGCTGGCGATCTGAACGTGCCAGTTTTCCTTGCCGTTTCGCGCATCGAGCGAGACGAGGTAATCGTCAGGCGTCTCGACGTAGAGGTTGTTGTGCCACATCCCGACGCCGCGGCAGCCGATGTGCGTGCTGCCCTTCGTCTTCCAGAAGTAGTGCCACAGCTCGTGGCCGTCGCGAGCATCCAACGCCCAGACGTGATCCGGTGCGCACGCGTACAGCGTGCCGTTGACCTGCAGCACGGCGCCCTTGATCGTGATACCACCGGCGAAGCCGCCGGCATCATCCGACCCTTCGCCGCCAATGATCAATGGAGCTCCGGAGCCACCGCCGCGTCCGCCGCCGAATCCGCCAAAGCCACCGCCCGCTGCAGCCGCTCCAGGAGGACCGCTCACGCGACCGACCCACGCGAGCGAGAGATTCTTGACGGTCGTCTGGTTGATGTGCGTCAACGAGCTGTAACGGCGGCCCGTGTAGTCGCCCGAGTAGGTCGGCCACGAGTCCGCGAGCGGCTTGCCAATCGTCGTCGGGTCGAGCCCTCCTTGGTTGGACGGCGTATTCTGCGTCTGCCCCTGACCGGCCAGGAGAGCGGGTGCGGTGGCAATCGCTGCGGTGAGGATCAGTTTTCTGAACGTCATTTCAATGTCACCAGATATGCGGTCACGTCGTGAATGTCCTTGTCCGTGTAGACGGGGAGGAGCTTGCGGTGGCCTTCGAGCGGATCGTGAATCTCCACCTTCGGCGTATCCCCATTGCGAGTGAAGCTTCGCTGCACGCCATCAGCGGGTGTGAGCGAGACGACGAAGTCGTCAATACGATCGAGCCTGCCGTCGACCTTCTGACCCGACGGTGTGGTCACCGTGACCGTCACCTCACGGCGGTTCGCGCCAGCCGCTCCGCCCCGCCCGCGACCGCCACCGCCGCCCCGCCCGCCGAGACCGCCCGAGACCCAGGCGTTCTGAAGCTGGACCGGATCGGCATAGCGCGACGCGACGCCCTGCATGTCGCCCGATTCGGAATGGCACGATGCGCACTTGGCAGCGAAGTACGCCTTCCCGGCGCTTGCATCGCCGACGACGATGTTGAGGACGACCGCCTCGGATGAGGGAGGCGGATTTCCCTGTCCCCTCATCGTGAACGCGACGCTGTGGATGTATTCCGCAATCGCCTTCACGTCATCGTCTGGAATCTGCGGAAACGGCGGCATCGGAGGCATTCCGGGATTCTGGCGTCCCCCGTGGACAACTGGGAGAATCAGTTCACCGTGCTGATCGGTCAGGACCAGATTCGATCGCAGCAGGTTGACGCCACCCATGTCGCCGCCGCGGAGGTCCGCGCCGTGGCACAAGCGGCAGTTGACCTCGAACAGCGTCTTGCCGCGCGCGATGACCGCGGGATCCGCCAGCGTGCGCTGCTGCGCGGGGAAAGTCGCCGGCCCGCGCCCTCGGCCGCCTTGCCCTGGTCCTGCCGGAGGCTGACCTGCTGGGGCCGGTGTTTGCGGGGGAGTTTGTGCTGGTGGCTGCGCGGGCGGCTGCCCCTGCGCGGCGAGCCGCACCGCAATAGTCGTCATCAGCAGAATGGCCGCGAAGGCCAGACTATGTCTCGGACGCATTCAGATACCTCTATGGGGGAATTCGATCGAAGGCACGAGCCTTAAGAATAATACGGCTTTGCCGACACGGTGAATTGGGTGCCAAGGGTGCCAGGGGTGCCAGGGGTGCTGTGAGTGCCAAGGGTGCTGTGAGTGCGAAGGGTGCTGCGGGTACCAACAGTGCCGGGAGTGGCCGAGGTGCCTAGAAGGCCAAGCGTGCTATGAGTGCCAAGCGTGCCTCTCTGTGCGAAGCGTGCGAAAGGGCGCCGTGAGCGCCCCTTGGCACGCATGGCACCCGCGGCACCCCTTGCGCCCGTGGCACTCCTGGCACCCGCGGCACCCTTTGCACCCGCGGCACCCTTTGCACCCGCGGCACCCCTTGCACCCGGTGCACTCCTGGCACCCTTGGCACTCCTGGCACTCTTGGCACCCTTTCATCCATGGATCTTTTTGTAGTTGTCCAGGCAGTGCTGCACCATGGCGAGAGCCCCATCCGGCCCCCCGGTCTCCTGTTCGATCAGGTAGTACTCGACGCCGCCGGTCTTCTCGACCGCGTCGAATATTTTCTTCCACGGCGCTTGGCCTTCACCGAACGCGACGGCGTATCCCTTGCCGGCCGCCCAGTCTTTGCAGTGGACGCTCTTGATTCGTCCAGGGTGGGCGTTGATCCAGGCGATGGGGTCGGCACCGACCTCGACGCACGTGCCGACGTCGAACTGCAGAACGACGTCTTTGGGGGTTCCGGCGGCGATGACGTCCATCGGGCGCTGGCCATCGACCGGGCGCCATTCGGTCTGGTGATTGTGATAACCGGTGCCCATTTTCAGCGGTTTGAGCTTCTCTGAAATCGACGTGAGCTGGTCGGCGACAGCTTTCCACGAATCGATGCCCGTGGCCCGAGGCGCGCTCGCCATGATGATGTAGGTGCTGCCGAGAATCTGGTTCAGCTCGATTGCTTTCTTCAGCCCATCATCGGTGAACGACGGTCCATTGTTGTGGGTCGAGTGGCATTTGAGGCCGACATCGTCCATGCGCTTGCGGACGTCCTTGGCGACGCTGGTGGTCCAGTCCAGGTACGGAGCGTAGAACTCCACGACCTCGTACCCCATTTTGCCGACCGCAGTGACCGTGCCCGTCACGTCCTTGGCGAGATCGTCGCGGACGGAGTAGAGTTCAAGGCCGACCGGGACCTTTTTCGCCGCCGATGCGAACGCGGCTGCGGCAAACGGCAGCGCTGCGGTCATGCCGAGAAACGAGCGGCGCGACAAGCGTTCTAGTGTCATGGGCCGGAAGATATCATCTTTCGCGAATCGGATTCGCGGTTCGTGGTTCGCGATTCGCGGTTGCTCAAGTCATTCTCGTAGCTTCCGCCTTCAGGCGGAAGTTCGTGGTTCGCGGTTCTTAAATCATTCTTGTAGCTTCCGCCTTCAGGCGGAAGTCCGCAGGTGGAGGGAATATGTCGAGCAGACTGATAACGGCTGTTTGGATCTGTGCGACGACGGCACTGATGGCTCAGGCGCCGATTCCACCACCGCGACCAGCGACCCCTGCGAACGCGCAGCAACCCGCGCCGAATCCTTCGAACCTTGGCGACGACGCGAATGGCAACCCGCTGCGCAAGGCATTGAAGACGGGACACATCTCGAACTACGACGAATCCAAGGTCGCGCCCTATACGTTGCCGGACCCGCTGGTGATGACAAACGGACGTCGGGTGACGAGCGCCGCAGAATGGCGGAACCAACGACGACCGGAAATCCTGCGCGCCTACGAGAACGAAATATACGGCCGAATTCCGTCGAATGCGCCCAAGGTGACGTGGGAGGTCGCCGAAACAAACGCTGCGGCGAAGGAGAATACGGCGAACATGCGCCGCGTGGTCGGCCGTACCGGAACAGGGTTGAACGCTCAAACCATCACCATGATGGTTTACACACCGGCGAAGGCTACGCGGCCGGTGCCGTTGATTCTTCTCATCAATTTCGGCGGCGGCCCGCCGGTCGAAGGCCGGCCCGTAAACAACACGCAGTTCAACGATCCGCCGGTTGCCGCCGACATCCTCGCGCGAGGATGGGGTTATGCGGTGGTCGGTTACCAGGACATTCAACCGGACCGACTGAATACGCTCAATCAGGGCGTGATTGGCCAG
>JBPYFA010000068.1:0-17797 GCA_051986585.1 Vicinamibacterales bacterium
TTCCTTCGGAGGTAACGAACAGCCATGAGCTCAAGCCACGCGTGCCGACGAAATAGAGGGGACCGACGATCTTAATCGGATCCGCCGGCTCGTCCCAGTGGAGCGCCTTCGTCGCGAGCTCGATGAACAGTTTGTTGTCCTTCGCGAGATCCTCAGCCGTGATTCCTTTCGTCAGTTCCTGGGCGATCGGCCCTGTGGCCAGGCTGACGAACAAGACACTGCCGCTCAGACTGAACGTCACCCAACGTTTCATGCGTGTCATCACTCAGCCCTCACCGGTCAATGTGATTCTCGGCAAGACTCTCATCGATGGGCATCGTGTAGTGCAAGCGAGTCGAGCGGATGAGGTCGTCGATGAGGTTCTGTAGGCAATTTCGACGCGATCTTTGCAATGACGCAAGCTGATTTCGCATATGCCCTTATTCGATGCCGAGCATGCCGCCGTTCACTATCCTGCTGATCGGCGCATCAGGATATGGATCAGGCCCTCGTTCGTCGCGTTGGCTGTGGCGACGGTGGCCGTATCGATTGCAGCCGCCTGGATCCAGACGAGCCTCTGGGGCCTCCCGACCATTACTTCCATCACTGCTGTCAACGCCAACAACCTGCCGTCGCCGCATGGATTTCCGGTGTGGGTTCGGTACGGCCACTTTCTCAACTTCCTGTTCGTGATGCTCCTGATCCGAAGCGGGTTGTCGATTCTCGCCGATCATCCCAGGCTCTATTTCAACAACGACTGCACCCCTGGCAGCGAGTGGATTCGATTCACGCCGATCGCGGTGCCTCATGACCGGCTGTGGACCGCCAAGGACGATGCACGCTACATCTCACCAGTGATGGCCACGCCCGGCTATCGGCACACGGTGGGCATCGCGAGAGCGTGGCACTTCATCACGATTCACGGCTTCATCCCGACCGGCGTCGTGTTTGCAGCGTTGCTCTTCGCGACGGATCAGTGGCGGCGTCTCGTTCCGACCTCGCCGATCGTGATCGCGCAGGCCTGGAACACGTGGGTCCACTACGCGACATTGCATCTTCCGCCAGAACCAAACGGGTTCTACGGGTATAACGCACTGCAGCAGCTGGCCTACTTCGGCGTATTTTTCGTGTTCGGGCCTGTTGCCATCTTGACCGGCATTGCCATGTCGCCGGCGGTCGTCAACCGCTTTCCCGGATATGCCCGGCTGTTTGGCGGAAGGCAGTCGGCGCGCTCGATTCATTTTCTGACGATGGCCGGCTTTGTCGGCTTCCTCGTGGTTCACATCACGCTCGTGATCATGACGGGATTCGCGCGCAACATGAATCACATCGTGATGGGCACCGACGAGACGAACGCGGCGGGAATCGCATGGGGGCTGGTCGGCATCGGCCTCGTTGTTGGCAGCTGGATCGTCGCCCACTTTGTTTCCTGGAATCGTCCACGGACGCTCCAGCACGCGGTGAGTCGCGTGACCTATCCGATGCAACGGCTCACGTTGAACCGGCTGAACCCGCATCAACACTATCGAGAGCAGGACATCTCGCCGTTCTTCTGGCCGAACGGGAAGCTTCCGCAGCATGCCGATTGGAAAAAGCTGGCCGACACGCAGTTTCGCGACTACCGGCTCGTCGTGGGCGGCCTCGTCGCAAACCCGCTCGCGCTCTCGCTGACAGATCTCCGGGAGCTAGGGTTCGTTGAACACATCACGATGCACCACTGCATTCAAGGGTGGACAGGAATTGCGAAGTGGGGCGGCGTGCCGATGGTCGAGGTTATTCGCGTTGCACAGCCGCTCGCCGCGGCGAAAGTCGTCGCCTTCTTCTCGTTCGGCGGTTCGCTGTATGGCGGCGGCTACTACGACACGCAGCGTCTGGACAACGTGCTGAAACCGGAATGCCTGCTGGCGTTGGAAATGAACGAACAGCCGCTGACGCAGGTCTACGGCGCGCCGCTGCGGCTCCGCGTCGAGAACCAGCTCGGCTACAAGATGGTCAAGTGGATTGAGCGGATCGAGTTCATCGAATCCGAGCGCGACGTCGGCAAAGGCCAGGGCGGCAAGAACGAGGATGACGAGTACTTCGACCTGCTCCCGAACATCTGAGGTGCAGAACGATATGGATCTCGCGGCTTCGTAAGAACCGCTCGCGCGATCCAGGATCGCCTGAATACTGTGACTACCCTCGCCTACGACGAGGAGCCGTTCAACATCGCACCCACAAGTTGCAGCAGCGCGTCCGCGCCGGTGGGCTTCGCCAGGAACGCGTCGAATCCAGCGGCAAACGCTGCGTCGCGGGACCGTTGATCGGCGTACGCGGACAAGGCGATGGCGGGAACCGTTGACGCAAGCCGCTCCCGTACGTCGCGGATCAGTGAGAATCCATCTTCGACCGGCATGCCGAGGTCGGCGATGATCAACGCGGGAGCGTGTTGGTGCAACCATTCCCGCGCTTCCTGCGCGGACGCGGTGGCCTGCACGTCCGCGTGCGCGGCTTGTAATGCGGTCGCGACGACCTCGCGAGTCGACTCGTCGTCGTCGACGATGAGAATCGAGCGACCATCGAGCGACACGCGGCTCGATGGAGGGGTGTGCGCCGGCGACATCTCGGCGGTAGCATCAACCGCCGGCAACCGGACCTCGAATCGCGCCCCTTGCCCATGTCCGGCGCTCGACGCCGTGACGGTGCCACCGTGCAGCTCGGTCAGGTGTTTCACGATCGACAGTCCGAGCCCGAGGCCGCCGAATGCGCGCGTGGTCGTTTGGTCGGCCTGACGAAATCGATCGAAGACGAACGGCGTGAATTCAGGGGGAATGCCAACGCCAGAGTCGACCACAGCGACTGCAATCATGCCGTGATCATGCGCAATCTCCACGCGGACGAAGCCACCGGCGGGGGTGAACTTCACGGCGTTGCTCAGCAGATTCCAGAAAACCTGCTGCAAGCGCTCGGGGTCGCCGCGGACGACGGCGTCCACCGGCTCGTGAAGCGTCAATTGAATGTTCTTGGCAACCGCCGCCGGCCGCACGGCGTCGGTCGCCCGCGCGACGATGTCACGGAGGTCCACGACGGTTGACTGCAAGACCAATTTGCCGGTAATGATGCGCGATACATCGAGCACGTCGGCAATCAATTGCGCCTGGGACTGCGCGTTGCGGTCGAGCACCTGGAACACGCGCGGGAGCCGGCTTGCGTCGATTTCGCCGCGCGTCAGCATCGAGGTCCACCCGAGGATCGCATTCAAGGGCGTGCGGAGCTCGTGCGAGAGCGTGGCCAGAAATTCGTCCTTCAACCGGTTGGCGCTTTCCGCTTCCGTGCGCGCGCGGTCCAGCGCCACCAGGAGATCGCGGACCTCATACTGCCGCGTCCGGCTGCGAAGCGCCGCCCGCACGGTGCTGAGAACCGCTGCCAGGCGGATGGGCCGCTCCAACAGCGTCACATTGCGGAGGGTCTCGATCGAGCGAATGGCCCGGACCGTCATGTCTGCACCTGGTGCGCCGGCGAACACCAGCACCGGGACATCGGACCAGGGCGGCTGTTGTTCGAGGGCCGTCATGAGCGCCGGAAAATCACGTTCGTCAAGCGCTTCCTCGGTCAAGAGGAGCGCACCGGCACCCGTGCTGTGGAGTGCCTCGATGACCGTCGCCATCGATCCACAGACGTCGCACGAAATCGAGGCGCGTTCCAGCAGGTCGCGCGTCAGGTCGGCATCGCGGCCGATCGGCGCGAAGATCAGGACACGGTCTTCGCGATCAGCGGGGCCGCGGCTGGTCATCTGAGAGCAGGGGCTTCAACGGCCCGATATACTGCGGAACACCCGTCAGGATGCCCTGGAATTGCCTCAACGGCTCGCCGACCTGAATCCGATCGGGACCGAGCTTCAACTCGCGGATGCTGTTCTCGTGGGCGCCCGTGCGCTTCTTCACCACAGAGATCGCTTTCCGTACTTGTCCCTCTGCCTCGAAGAAGCGCAGCAACACGATCGCATCGGCCAGATAACTCAGGTCCACCGGCACGGGCATCGCCGCTCCCACCATCCCATGCTGCGCGAGAATGATCAGCGTCGCGACGCCGCGCTCACTCAGGTACGAGAGGAGCTCGTGCATCCGCGTCACAGGCGCGTCGGTCGTCGGAATCGCGTTGATATACCCGTTCAGCGTGTCGATGCCCACCAGACGCACACCGTCCGTTTCGACGCATTTCCGAACCATGTGAGCGAATTCACCAGGCGAAGCCACTCCCGGGTCGATTTGCTCGATCATCAGATTGCCGGAGGCGAGACGTTCCGAGGCGCGCATGCCAAGCGCATCGCAGCGGGCGAGAAAGGTGGCGCGCCGCTCGTCGAACAGAAACACGGCCGCTTTGGCGGTCGGGTTGGCTGCCCCGCAGAGGTACTGCGCAGCCACCGTCGATTTGCCGACCCCCGCCGGACCGATGAACAGCGTCGTCGTGCCCCACGTAAGGCCGCCTCCCAGGAGCGCGTCGAGTTCCGCCAGCCCGCTCGACACGGGCACTGATGGCCGCGGAGCGCTCGTGTCCTCCGCATTCAACTGCGGAAACACGGTCAGGCCCCCGCGGGCGATGATGAAGTCGTGGAATCCTTCGGTCACTGCCGTTCCACGCAGTTTGACGACTCGCAGGCGTCGCCGTGCTCGGCCGTACTCGAAGGGCAAATGTTCCAGAAGCAACACGCCGTGCGCGAGGCTGCGAAGCTGCAGGTCGGCCTCGCCCGCCGAATGGTCGTCGAGTAGCAGCACGGTGCTCGGGCTACGAGAGAAGAAGTCCTTGAGCCCGAGGATTTGCCGGCGATACCGGAGGGGATCTCGAGCCAGCAGGCGCAGCTCGGAGAGCGAATCGAACACGACGCGTGCCGGGCGGGCGGCCTCGACGCGCTCCAGGACCGCCTTCGTGAGATCGGCCAGTTCAATCTCGGCTGGATGATACAGCGTGTATTCGTCCGCAGCCCGTTCCGCGATGGGCGCCAGTTGAAACGTGGTCACACCGTCCAAGGTCCATCCGTGCGACGCTGCGACATGATTGAGCTCTTCAGTAGTTTCGGACAGCGTGACGTACAGACCGTCTTCCCCCAGGCGCCGGCCCTCGAGGAGAAATTGAAGCGCCAGCGTGGTCTTCCCGGTCCCAGGCTCGCCTTCGATCAGGTGCATCCGATCGCGCGGTAAGCCGCCATGCAGGAGCTGGTCGAGGCCCAGGATTCCGGTTGACGCGTGCGGGGTCAGCTGGTTCGGCGACATCGATCGGTGGACTCCATCGCAAACGAAAAACAACGGCAGTATAGCAACTGTCCGGCGCTCGACGAGACGGGGCGACGTCAGCTGAGGTGGCGTCGAGATTTGACTGAATGTTGATGCCTGCGAGGAGTCGGGAGGGATTGTCGTCGGAACTGCAACGCAAAGTCGAGCGTGTGCATGCACGCTATACTCGACAGGATGGTCAAGCGGCTCTTCGCGCTCGTCGTCGCGCTCGCCATGGCGAGCGCACCCGTCGCGCTGGAGGTCTGCCAGATGACGTGCGAATCCAAGGCGATGGCGCCGTCGATGCCGCACGCTCAGAGCCACGCAGGGCGTCACCACATTCCCGCAGACCATGCGCCCTGTGATGAGCACGCCGGCGCGCCGGAACTGTCGCCGAGCAGCGTCCCGTGCGAGCACGGCCTGGAGGCAACGCCGAGTCTCGTCGCCGCCAAGATCGGCGACGCTGCCGTTTCGTTGCTTGCGGTATTGCCGTTAGGCCGGGCGATTGGAATCGTCGCGACGCGCGACTTTGTCTCCAAGCGTCAATCCTTTTGGCCAGATCGTCTCGGCGTCCCGCTCGTGGTCCCGCGCCGCGTCTAGTCCCCGCATCTCCAGATCACTCGCCGTTTCACAACTTGGAGAGCAGGGGTGTATGTCCGGACGTGTGTCTTCGTCGGTTTTCGTTGGTGCGATGGCGTTGTCCATCTGGAACATCGCGGTGACCCGCGCCGGCGCGCAGCCGCCGGAGCCGCCACAACAACAGCATGAGCCGCAGAACCCGCCGCCTGCCGCCGATCCTGCGCAACAGCACGATATGCAGCACATGCAGATGGACCACGAGCACGAGATGTTCATGGTGCCGGCGCGGGAGGGCTCAGGAACGTCCTGGCTGCCCGACGAGACGCCCATGTACGCGATTCATCGTCAGGCTGGCGCGTGGACGTTGATGGGACATGGGAATGTGTTCCTGCAGTACCTCCAGGAGACTGGCAATCGCGGTGACAAGCAGTTCGGCAGCGTCAACTGGTTCATGGGTATGGGCGATCGGAATGTCGGCGCTGGTCATCTTGGCTTGCGCGGCATGATCAGTCTCGAGCCCTGGACGATTCGCGGCTGCGGCTACCCGGATTTGCTGGCGAGCGGCGAACTCTGCCAGGGCGAAACAATCCATGACCTCCAGCATCCACATGACCTCTTCATGGAGCTTGCAGCTACCTACGACCGGCCGCTATTCGGCGATGTTCGGCTGCAGGTCTATGGTGGTCCGGTCGGAGAACCCGCGCTCGGCCCGACCGCGTTCCCGCATCGCATTTCGGCGATGCCGAGCCCGCTCGCGCCCATCAGTCATCACTGGCTCGACTCGACACATATCAACTATGGCGTCATCACCGGTGGCGTGTACGGCGCGCGATGGAAAGCCGAGACCTCCGTATTCAACGGACGTGAGCCCGACGAAGACCGCACCAATTTCGATTTCGCCGCCTTGGATTCGATTTCCGCCCGAGTGTGGTTTCTCCCGACGAATCGATGGTCGCTACAGGTGTCAGCGGGGCACTTGAAGGAAGCTGAAGCTGGTCACGATGGCGGTCCTCGCATCGACGTGAACCGCGTGACGGCATCGGCGACCTACCATCGAATTTTCCGGCAGAGCAGCATCTGGGCGACGACCGCCGGGTGGGGGCGCAATCAGGAGCCGGGCGGCAATGCGACGAATGCGCTGCTCGCCGAGACCACCCTGACGTTCGACGAACGGAACACGTGGTTCGGCCGGTTCGAGTTGTCCGGCAAATCGGGCCACGATCTCGCGATCGAGTCACAGGACATCTTCACCGTCGCGAAGCTGCAAGGTGGGTACACGCGATATTTTGACACCTGGCGAGGTCTCAAGCCCGGAGTCGGTGCGGGCCTGTCGGCAGGCTTTGTTCCCGAGTCGCTGAAACAGTTCTACGGCGGTCGCGTCAACGTCGGAATCGCCGTGTTCGTGACCATTCGTCCAGCCGAACGCGGGATGTAGTCAGCGGACGACCAGCATGACGATCGGGATTGCCCGCGGGATCCACCAGATCCAATGCTGCCGAGGGTCACGTCACTTCATCAGATCGATGCGCGCTACTTTGAGGATGTTCGTTTTCGTGTACAGCGTCCCTGTGACCTTCACGCGCTCTCCCGCGAACTTCGCAGGCGTTTCCTGATCGCTCAGGATGTACAGGTTCTTGCCGTCGGCAAGCCCGTACTTGTACGTCTTCGCATCGCCGACGCAGTCCTTCACGCATTTGGCATCAGGCGTCACCTTCATCGACGTGTGATCGTTCGTGCACATGGTGTCGGTGATGACGCCGACATAGGTCTTGGCCGCCTGCGCATCCAGCCGAGGGCTGATGAGGGCGAAAATGATGGCGAACGCACCAACGAGTTTCATGACCGGACTCCTTCCGCCGAAACGGTCTGCGCGAACGCGAGCTCGCGCTTCAGGCCAAAGTGCCACTTCCAGATTTCGTAGATCGCCGGGTAAACGACCAGTTCCAGAACGAACGACGTGAAGATCCCGCCGATCATCGGGGCAGCGATCCGCTTCATCACATCCGCGCCAGCGCCAGCCGACCACATAATCGGGATGAGGCCCATGAACATCGTCGCAACGGTCATGAACTTCGGGCGTATGCGCTTGACGGCGCCATGCAACACCGCCTGCTGGAGTTCGCCCAGAGAGCCCAGCCGCCCTTCGCGCCTGGCCTCGTCATAGGCGAGATCGAGATACAGCAGCATGAACACGCCGGTTTCGGCGTCGACGCCGAGCAGCGCGATCAATCCGACCCACACGCCGATGCTCATGTTGTAGCCGAGCAGATACAGCAGCCAGACGGCTCCGACCGCCGAGAACGGCACCGCAAGGACGATGATCGAGGTCTTCGCGACCGACCGCGTGTTGATGTACAGGAGCATCAGCACGAGGAAGAGCGTGACGGGAAGGACCACCTTCAGCCGCCCCCGAACGCGTTGCATGGCCTCGTACTGGCCGCTCCACACCAGCGAATATCCCGCGGGCGGCGTGATCTTCTCTGCGACGACGCGTTTGGCCTCGGCGACATAGGTCCCGATGTCACGGCCGGCGACGTCGACGTACACGTAGCCGTTCAGCATGCCGTTCTCGTCGCGCAGCATCGCAGGCCCACTCACCAGCTTCACGTCAGCAAGCTGGCTGACCGGAATCTGCATTCGGCCGTCCATCGCCGGCACGACGACGCGACGAAGACGTTCGACATCGCTGCGGTAATCGCGGAAATAGCGGACGTTCACGGAGTACCGCTCCCGCCCTTCGACCGTCGTGGTGACAGTGTCGCCGCCTACGGCCGACATCACGACCGTCTGCGCGTCGTCGATCGTCATGCCGTAACGGGCCAGCTCATCGCGCTTCCAGTTGAAGTCGACGAAGTACCCTCCGGACGTGCGCTCCGCAAAGGCGCTCCTCGTTCCAAACACCGTCGGCAGCACGGACTCGATCTGCGTGCCGATGCGTTCGATCTCCCGGATGTCTGAGCCGTAAATCTTGACGCCGACTGGCGTCCGTACGCCGGTCGTCAGCATGTCGATTCGCGCCTTGATCGGCATCGTCCAGGCGTTCGTCGTGCCCGGCAGCTTCAATGCCTCGTTCATCTCCTGGACCAGTTGCTCGGTCGACATCCGGTCGCTCGTGATCCGTCGCAGGACAGGCCGCAACCGCTGCGGCGCCCAATCGGAGTACCACGTCTCGACGAAGCGCCACTGATCGTGCGGCTTCAGCACGATTACCGTCTCCATCATCGAGAACGGCGCCGGATCGGTGGAGGTCTCGGCGCGGCCCGCCTTGCCAAGCACACGGTCTACTTCAGGAAATTGCTTGATGATGCGGTCCTGTGTCTGGAGCAGCCGCTGCGCCTCCGTGACCGAGATACCGGGAAGCGTCGACGGCATGTACAACAGCGTGCCCTCATCGAGCGGCGGCATGAATTCGGAGCCGAGCCGCTGGTAGACGGGCACGGTCGCGACGACCACCCCGACGGCTCCTGCCAAGACCAGCCACTTCCACCGCAGCGACCACGCGCAGATCGGCTCGTAGACTCGGATCAGCACGCGACTGATCGGATGCGTCTCCTCCGAATGAATCTTCCCGACCAGGACGGCGTTGGCGACGCGCGCCAACCAGGCCGGCTTGAACGAAAAGTTCTTCATGTGCGTGAACAGCAGGCGCATCGCCGGGTCGAGCGTGATCGCGAGCACCGCAGCGATGATCATCGAGAAGTTCTTCGTGTAAGCGAGCGGTCGGAACAGCCGACCTTCCTGCGCCTCGAGTGTCAGAACCGGGAGGAACGAGACCGCGATCACCAGGAGCGCGAAGAAGCTGGGCCCGCCGACCTCTTTCACCGCGTCGACTACGACGCGGTGGTAATCCTGCTTACGGCCAGTCCGATCCCACAGCTCCAGCTTCTTGTGCGTCTGCTCGACGACGACGATCGCGGCGTCGACCATGGCCCCGACGGCGATCGCGATGCCGCCGAGCGACATGATGTTGGAGCTGACGCCCATCATCCGCATCGGGATGAACGAAATCAGCACGGCGACCGGGATCGTGACGATCGGAATCACGGCGCTCGGCACGTGCCACAGGAAGATGAGGATGATGATCGAGACGATGAGCAGCTCTTCGATCAGCGTGTGCCTCAGGTTGTCGATCGATCGCAGGATCAGGTCTGAACGGTCGTAGACGGTGACGACCTTGATGCCGGGAGGCAGCGTCGGCTCGAGATCGGCGAGCTTCGCCTTGACCCGTTCGATGACGTGGAGCGCATTCTCGCCTTCGCGCATTACGACGATCCCGGCGACGGTGTCGCCCATGCCGTCGAGGTCTGCGACACCACGGCGGATGTCGGGACCGAGCGACACCTCGCCGACGTCACGGACGCGGACGGGGACGCCGTTGTCACTACGCGCCAGGACGATGTCGCCGATGTCGGCGGCCGATTTGGCGTACCCGCGCCCACGGACCATGTACTCGGCGCCGGTCATCTCGACCAGCCGTCCGCCAACGTCGTTGTTGCTGGCGCGGACGGCATCCAGCACCTTCGCGATCGGCAGGTTGAATGTTCGTAACCTGTTCGGATCGACCTGCACCTGGTACTGCCGAACGAAGCCGCCGAGCGGCGCGACTTCCGCCACACCGGGCACGCTCTTCAAGTAGTAGCGGAGCGTCCAGTCCTGGTAACTGCGCAGCTCGTCGAGCGAGTGACGGCCGGTGGTGTCGACCAGGGCGTACTGGAACACCCAACCGATCCCAGTCGCATCCGGCCTCAGTTCGGTGCGGACGCCCTGTGGTAGCCGCGGCAGCACACCCGACAGGTACTCCATCGTTCGTGAGCGCGCCCAGTAGATGTCGGTGCCTTCGTCGAACACGATGTAGACGTACGAGAAGCCGAAGTCCGAGAAGCCGCGGACCGCCTTGACCTTTGGCGCGCCGAGCATCGCCGTGACGATCGGATAGGTGACCTGGTCTTCGACGATGTCGGGACTGCGATCCCAGCGGGAATAGACGATGACCTGGGTGTCGCTCAGATCCGGAATCGCATCGAGCGGCACCGTGCGCATCGACCAGATGCCCGCCACCACGGCGACCGCCACGAGCAGGAACACGACGAAGCGGTTGCGCGCCGAGAATTCGATGATCGCGTTAATCACGGCCGTGCTCCTCATGCGCCGCTTTCGACGCAGGGGTCGTCGGCTGCTGCGGTGCCGCTATGGGAGCGCCCATTCCCGTCGCCGCAGCCTTAAGCTGGCTTTCCGAATCAACCAGGAACGTCCCGGACGACACCACCCGCTCCCCCGCGGACAAACCCCGCGCAATCGTCACGCGATCGCCAGACCGTTCGCCGACGGTCACCTGTCGAGGCTCGATGTATCCGTTTCCCAGATCGACGAAGACCGTTTGACGATCGCCGGTGTCCAGCACGGCCTCTGCCGGCACAGTGAGCTGCGGTGAGCTCGCGACGCCGAACTCGACATTCACGAACATGTCGGGCTTCATCCGCGTGCCGGGATTGGAGGCGTCGAGGCGCACCTTCAGCGTCCGCGTCGTGGGATCCACCTGCGGCAGGATGTAGCTGACCTTCGCGGCGATCGGGGGTGCGACGGCCCCCGAGAACATGACGTGCGCTGGATCGCCGACCTTGATCGAGGTGATGTCCGACTCAAAGACGTCCGCAACGATCCACACACGGCTCAGATCGGTGATGGTGTAGAGATCGCTGTCCGGTGTGACCTTCTGGTTTGGAAACGCGTTGCGCTCGGTCACGAACCCGCTCATCGATGCGTGAACGGTGATGTTCCTGATTGGCTGACGTGTCCGCAGCACCTGCTCGATCTGGTCGTCGCTCAAGTCCCAGAGCTGGAGGCGCCGCTTCGCGGCGTCGAACAAGGACGGCATGATGTCGCGTGCGCGCGCCGCCAGCAGGAGTTCTTCCTGCGACGCGAGCATCTCCGGGCTGTAGATCGTGAGCATCGGCTGGTCCTTCTTGACGACGTCACCGGTGAAGCCGACAAAGACCTTCTCGATCCAGCCGTCGATCCGGGTGTGCACGTGTCCAACCCGTGTTTCGTCGGGTGACACTTTGCCGACGGTCCGGATCGACCTCGTGCCGCCGCTCATTTCGGCCGTCGCGAACTTCACGCCGATCAGCTGTTGGCGCTCCGTCGAAATCTTGATCGCCCCCGGCGGCAGGCTCAGTTGCGGCGCGTCCGCATACACCGGCTCGAGCGTGTTCCCCGTTTCGGGATTCAACCCCGGCTTGTCTGCGTGGTACTCGGGGTGCTGAGGGTCTCGGTAGTAGAGGACCTTGCGCCCGGTGGTTCCGGTGGCCGCCGGTCCGTCGTCTGCGTATACCGGTTCCAAGGTCATGCCGCAATCTGGGGCGACGCCCGGCTTGTTCGACTTGTACGCCGGGTGCATCGGATCTACGTAGTAAAGGACGCGCCGTCCGTTCGACGGCGTTGAATGCTTCGTCGCTCGCACGACGTATCCGCCGGCGAACATCGCGGCAAGGGCCACGACGGCGACGAGCGTCTTCAGCAGTTTGATAGCCATGTCAGTGCACCAGCAGAGTGCCGGTCATCTCTTCGAGCCGGCTGACGGCCGTGTGATACGACGCGAGCTCGTCGACGTAGCTCATCTCGTATTCCAGGACCGTCCCGAAATTTGTGACGACGGACAGGAAATCGACGCGACCGGTCTGGTAGCTCGCGATCGACGATTCGAGCGCGAGCCTTGCCTGCGGCAGCACGGTGTCGCGGTACATGCGTGCCAGCCGACCCGCCGTCGTCGCCATCTGGTAGTCCTCCTGAATGCGCGCCTGCAGCCCGAGGCGCGTGCTGTCGTACGTGCTGCGGGCTTGTTCTGCTGCGCTGAGTTGCTCGGCGACTGCCGCTGCACGGCGCCCACGCTGGATCGGAATCTTCACGTCGAACCGGAATTCGTACATCGGCGGCATCGAGCCCATGTAGTAGTAGCCGCCGCTCACACCGAAATCCGGCTTGTATTCCTTCCGCGCCGCATCGATCGCAAGTTGGGAACGGGCGATCATGACTTGGTCGCGCTTGAGCATCGGCGCATGAGCCTGCGATGCATCGACCAGCGATTGCAGCGGCACGTCGAACGGCGTGAGCTCCATCGCCTCGGGCTCGCCAACGGGCGTGTTCACAGGTCGCGCAAGCAGCGCGTTGAGCTCACCCTCGCGCGTCGCGCGTTCCTGGCCAACGCGCTCGAGCTGCAGGTCGAGAATGCTGATTTGCGTCTGCGCTTTGATGACGTCCTGTTGGGCCGACTCCCCGACGCTGTAGCGGTTCTCGCTGACCTTGAGCAGCGTCGACAGCAGCTCCCGGTTTCGCGTGAGGACGCCAGTGACCGCCGACGTATAGGCCAGCCTGTAGTACGCCTGCTTGACTCGGGCGATGACGTTCAGCCGGGCGGCCTCGATCTGCTGGAACTCGGCGTCGGATTCACGGTCGGCGATCGATGCGCGAAGATCCCGCTTGCCGGGATAGGGCAGCTCCTGGCTCACCATGAATCCGATGTTCGCGGTTGGCTCTGTCCCGAGTCCGGCACCAGGGAGCGGGTTGCCGCTGGAGTTGTAGCCGGCCGAGAGCATCGGATCGGGCAGACTCTTTTCCTGCGCCGGCCGCTGGCGAGCCGCGTCGTAGCGGCGTTGCGCCGCAACGATCTCGGGATTCGTCGCCACGGCTTCAGCGACGAGATCGTTCAGTCGAACCGGAGCGGCCGTTTGACCGTTCGCGGACGTGCTGACCAGCAGCACAGTTGTCATCAACGCAAGGGAACCCACGCGCATAGCGACCTCGGACCGAAACACGTGCAGCCGCCCACGCCGGGCGCAAACGGACTGCTAGTTGTCAGGAAACAGCGGGGCAGAGGTCGACCGTCAGATCAGCAGGCAGGCGAAGAGGGTCGTGAGGTCGAGAAGCGCCAACCGCGGCGGCCAGGTCTGGGTCGCGATCTCCGCGTGAGCCGCCAGGACTGCAGATTCGAATTGCGGCGGCACAGGCGCGGTTGACGGGGCGCTTGCTACGTCGGTACGAGGCTGAGCGGGAATCCCGGGATCGCGCGGCGTGCCGACATCGCCACAGCAGCAGCTCGAGATTTTCGCCGGCTGCCCGCAATCGTGCTGCTGGGCCTCACAGACCGGATGGCGATTCCGGGCGAACGCGGTTCCGCTCGCCGTCGCCACCATCGCGAGGACCAGAACGAGACTCGAGAGCTGCTTGGCGAGACCTGTCACGACAAACGAGCGCGCTGCAGTGCCGATGCCAAGTCGAAAATGCCTAAGGATTCGAGGAAAACGCCGCTGGAGTGCTCCGCCAATGCCGGAAACCCGGCAAAAGTCCGCGGCGCGTGGCGGAAAACTTCGCGGTCAGCCGTTTACAAGTCCGCCCGGCGAAGCAACTGGGCGTTCAGCGCGACGACGATCGTGCTGAGAGACATCAGGACTGCCCCCATCGCTGCGGGAAGGACCATGCCCCACGGTGCGAGAACCCCAGCTGCGAGCGGAATTGCAAAGATGTTGTATCCAGCGGCCCACCACAGGTTCTGAATCATCTTTCGGTAGGTGGCCTTGCTCAACGCCACGATCCTCGGCACATCGCGCGGATCGCTTCGAACGAGCACGACGTCGCCGGCTTCGACGGCGACATCGGTGCCGGCGCCGATCGCGATGCCGACATCGGCAGTCACGAGGGCCGGCGCATCATTGACGCCATCGCCGACCATGGCGACACGGTTGCCGCGCTGCTGGACCTCCTTCACCTTCGACGCTTTCTGGTCCGGGAGCACCTCGGCGAACACCGTGTCGATGCCCAATTCCTGCGCAACCGATTGCGCCACCTGCCTCGCGTCGCCGGTCATCATGATCACTTCGATCGACTGGTCGTGCAGCCGCTGGACGGCCTCGCGTGATTCCACACGAATCGCGTCCGCAACCGCGAAGACAGCCGTGGCTGTCCCTTCGTCGATCATCGTGATCGCCGCCTGCCCACGTGACGCCGCGCGGTCTACTGCCGCCTGGAGATCAGGCTCGAGGACGATCCCGAGCTGCCGGAGAAGCGCCGGCCCTCCAAGTCGTACCTGTCGTCCTCCAACATGCGCCTCAACTCCGTGTCCCGGAATCGACTGGAAGCGTTCGGCCTTCGGAATCCGGAGGCCTCGTTCCTCCGCGCTCTTGACGATTCCCTGCGCGATCATGTGTTCCGAGTCGTGTTCCGCTGCCGCTGCGACGGCAAGTGCATCTTCCGGTGTGATGCCGGATCGCGTCGCGATGTCGACGACACGGAACTCGCCACGTGTGAGGGTGTCGGTCTTGTCGAAGAATACGGCGGTCACATTCCGCGCTTCTTCCAGGCCGCGCCGATCGCGAACCAGGAGCCCGCTGCGGGCGCCAAGCGTCGTCGATATCGCGACCACGAGCGGGATCGCGAGACCCAGTGCGTGCGGGCAGGCGATCACCAGCACGGTCACGACTCGCTCAATCACAAACGACGCGTCCTTGCCCGCGAGAGACCAGGCGATCAGGGTGACAACCGCGGCGGCGATCGCGACACCCGTGAGCAGGAACGCCGCCCGGTCGGCAAGCGCCTGCGCGCGCGATCGCGAGCTCTGTGCTTGTGCGACGAGCCGCATGATTCCGGCCAGCGCCGTCCGTTCACCCGTGCCGGTCACCTCGATTCGCAGCGCGCCGGAGCCATTGACGGTGCCAGCGATAACCTTCGCGCCAGGCTCTTTGCGAACGGGACGGGATTCGCCGGTGATCATCGACTCGTTGACGTCGCTCGCTCCATCTCGCACCACGCCATCGGCTGGAACACTCGCGCCCGGTCGCGCCAGGACGACATCTCCGACTCGCAATTCCGAAGTCGCGACCGTCTCGACGCGTTCGCCGATGACGCGGGTGGCCTCGTCGGGTAGCAGTTTCGCGAGCTCGTTCAGGGCGCCCTGGGCCTGAGAGATCGAGCGCATCTCGATCCAATGGCCGAGCACCATGATCGTCACGAGCGTTGCCAGCTCCCACCAGAGATCCGAGCCCGGGAAGCCGAACGTCACCGCGAGGCTGAACACGAACGCCACGCTGATCGCCAGCGAGATCAACGTCATCATCCCGGGCAAACGATCGCGAATCTCTCCGGCCGCGCCTTTGATGAACACCCAGCCGCCGTAACCGAACACCGCCGTACCGAACACGGCGGGAATCCATCGAGACGCAGCCGGTCCGCCAGGCGCCTCGTAGTGGAACCAGTGCTGGATCATCGGCGCCCACACGATCGTCGGGATCGACAGGGCGAGCGTGCCCCAGAACTTCTGCCGAAACATCTCAACTGAGTGACCGGCGTGCTTGTCGTGCTGGCCGAGTTCGTGCGTTCCCCCGTGGCCAGCATGCGAACCGTGCGTGTGACTGGACTCTTCGGCGTGACCGTGATGAGCGTGTGAGGCAGCTGCGGCGGTTTTGGCGGGACGCTCAGGCGAATGCGCACCGTGCGAATGTTCGTGAGGCATTGCGGGTCATCCTCGTGCTGCCGCCGCGAGGACCGGACCGATCAGCGTCAAGTACAACTCGTCAACCTGTGGCAATTTGTTCGTTTCCGCACGGTTTGCCGCGACACGTTCGCCGCGGCAATTCTTTTCAGTCTACGCTGATTGTGGAGAACGTCATGGAATCAGAAGCACACGGGTTGCTGATCGAGTGGGCCGCACGTTACGGCCTCTTGGCCTGGTTGCTCATCCACGGCAGCGTAGCCCGCTATGGCGAGACATCTCGCTGTCGGGTACGGCGACGTGCCGAACGCAGATTGTTGTAGCGGCATTGTCGATCCGAGAGTGAGGTTAGCAGCAGGGTCTTCGACTGATTGCGTTCAGAACTGAGCCCGCACGCGCGCAGACACGACCGACACTGGTCCGCGGTCGCGATTGAAGGCCGGATTCACGATCAGCTGGTAGTCGGCCGACAGTTGCCACCGGCCGAGTGGAACGCGGTAATAGCTCTCGACAATCGACTCGACACCGGGATGCGGCAATTGCTCGTCGCCGACGAGAATGCCCAGACCGCCCGCGGCGAGATACGCGCGGTGCGCATCCGATATGCCGTTGAAGACCGTCCCGATCCCGAGAACGTCATTTCGACGCCCCCAGCGCGATCCGGCAATCGACACCCCGACAGAGGCGGTGTGGTCGATGTCGGTGAACTCATACGGTTCGACGCTGCCCTCGGCCCAGCCGACGCGCCCGAACAGACCGACATCGGGCGCAACCTGCTGAGCGATGTTGAGGTTCACACCCGGCCGACTGTCGAACCGGCGAACGTCCGCGGTGTTCGGCACCGATCCTGTTTCGGCCGCATCGCTCAGCGCATCGGTGTAACTGCCCATGCGCCCGCGGCTGACGAATCCGACCAGGGCGATCTTGCCGGGCTCGCCGTTGACCGTGTGCTGATGCTCGAGCTCGTAGATGATCTGGTACTGCTGGAATCCCGAATCCAAATCGGCGCTGTTCGGCACCAGCGACAGATCGAACAAACCGGCGCGCCCGACCCAGTGGCTCCGGTACCACTCGAGCGCCGCGCCGTAGGTGAAGCCCCACGCGTCCGCGGCGTAGTCGAACGTGCCCGCATCGACGAGCGACCAGTTCATGAAGTCGTTGCGCGGATCGTGCGCATAACCGATCGTGTCGAAGATATCCGACACGCTGAACTTCCCAACGGTCGCCACGACGCGGTCTCTGGCCCGTGTCCCACGGAATTGGTTCAACCCGGCATCGATGGTTTCCGGCGCGCCTCCAAGATCGATGGTCTGCTGCACGAAAAACCGGGGTACGCGCACGTACGGATGCGTGAAGCCCACCTTGTATGCCTCGCCGCTGGTGAAGCCGGCCACTCCGAGCGTGTTGCTCAATCCGTACCCCTGATCGATTTCCGGATTGATCCACACCCCCGCACCAGTCCACAGGCGCCGCCCCAGATAGAACGTCACGTCCCACGTCTCGCGGGCAA
>JBPYFA010000069.1:0-3284 GCA_051986585.1 Vicinamibacterales bacterium
CGAATGACCTGACCAACCGACCGACGGGAGAGGTCCACACCATCGATCCTTTCGGCCAGCTTGCGGACCAAGCGCACACGCACATTTCCCATACACGTAGAACCGCTGGCGCGAATCACGTCCATACGCCGTTCCGCCGGAACGCCGCCTGGTCCGTAGCGACAGCAAACCGCGGGCCTTTCGCCAAAACCAGACACACAAGTCAAAAACTAGCTGAACTTCGCCAAATGGATGTGCTCGAATGCCGCCCGTTCTTGCAGGGTTCGACTGTGGAGCGGCGCGATGATGACGAACCGAATCAGCAATGGACTCCTCCGGCATCTAGCCAAGGCGGCACCGGAGGTTTTCACGCACGTCGCGGATGAACTGGAGCCCGTCCCGCTCGAGCGATGGGCCCGACTGTGTAGCGCGCACGAACGCCCCCGTTGGGCGTACTTCCCAGAGTCCGGCGTCGTGTCTCTCGTGGGTGCCACGGCCGAAGGCGAGTCGGTGGAAGTGGCGTTCGTCGGCAGAGAAGGGGTCGCGGGCGTCGCCGACGTACTCGGTGTCCGATCGATGCCGTTCGCGCTGATCGTGCAACTACCCGGTCTGGCTTATCGACTGCCCAGCGCGGTTGCAAAACAGCACGTGTTCTCCTGTACGGCGCTGCACGACCTGCTGATGGCGCACGCGCAATCGATGATTCTCCAACTGGCCCAGTCGGCGGTCTGCAACCGCTTCCACACAGCGGTGCAGCGGCTGTCCCGTTGGCTGTTCCTGACATCTGGCAGAGCGAAAAGTGATCGATTCGAGCTCACGCACGACTTTGTCGCCGAGATGGTTGGCGGTCCACGGACGGCCGTCAGCCAGGCGGCTGCCACGTTGCGTCGGCACGGCGTCATCGATTATGAGCGCGGTGTCATGATCATTCGCAACCGGGCGCAGCTGCATCGGATGGCGTGCGAGTGTGCGGACGCCGTGGGCAGCGTGGTTCGGAGCGACGGCGTCGGCGCAGCCTCGCCAACCGGACGGCCTCGGCGCGCACGCGCAACGAAGTCCAGATAGGTGCCGGACTTCGCGCCTGAGGTGTTGAACGCGCGACGAGTGCTCGCCGTTGCTGCGTTAGCGGGTCCGCCGCAGACACTGAAGAGACGAACACGGCTGAGGTGGTCGCTTACGCGCCGGTCCGCGTCGTCATATCGTACGCCGCGACCCATCGATATCGCTGCTGTGAAAGGACATCAGGGCCGGTTACGGCTGACGGAGATGGTGCAAATCTTGATTAAAGCGGTTCAGTGGCAATGCGTGCCCGCTGGACAGGCGATGAACGCCGGCACGGTCGGTCGGCTGACGAACTACGGGCACATCTGCGCGACCATCTGCGCCAATGGGCGGCGCTCCACGATCGCAGCGAGAACACCGACGAGGATGGGGCTTATGAGCGTTCAGCGGAACAACGACGAGGAGCGCGAAGCCCGGGTGACGGCGGTCGTCGAACGACTTCGAGCGGTGCCACATCGCAAGCGATTGCAGTCGACACAGACAGCTCGGCGGTCAGTGAGACGGAAGACTGAGACAACGACAAAACGACGGCGTTCCTGAACCAGGTGCGTGACGAGCGGGGCGCAGAAAACTTCGCGCCCGGCCGTTTACAAGTCCGCGCGCCGGAGCAGCTGGGCGTTCACCGCAACGACGATCGTGCTGAGCGACATCAGGACCGCCCCCATCGCGGCGGGAAGCACAATGCCACGGTGCGAGAACTCCGGCTGCGAGAGGAATGGCGAAGACGTTGTATCCGGCGGCCCACCAGAGGTTCTGAATCATCTTTCGGTAGGTGGCCTTGCTGAGCGCCACGATCCTCGGTACGTCACGCGGATCGCTTCGAACGAGCACCACATCGCCCGCTTCGACCGCGACGTCCGTTCCGGCGCCGATCGCGATGCCGACATTGGCCGTCACCAGCGCAGCGTCACCTTTCCGGTTGAGGGGGTCGACGGGGGATCGATTTCGATGCTCGCGGTATGCGTCGGGTGAGTCGTCCGCCCTCTAGGCGAACCCGGTCAAGCTGACCCGTCACTTCGTTTCTCATGCGGCCATTGTGGCCGCGATCCCTTCACGGTAACTGGTCGGCGTGAGGCCGAGCGCCCGCTCCGCCTTGCTGCTGTCGAACCGGTAGTCGTACTCGAACTGATAGAGCATTTCCATGTTCTCGCGAACCACAGGGATGAAGAGGCCCATGACGGACAGCATCCAGCGCGGGACGGTTTGTAGTTTGTAGCGCCTTCGCGATGTTTCGCAGGCGAGACGGACATACGCTTCACCGGTGATCGGTTCTTTGCTGGTCAGCGCATGCCACACCTGACCATAGGCGGATGCCGTGTTCCCCAACATGGCGAGACTGCGTCCGGCATCGGGCGTGTATGTGAAGGTGTGTACCGCCTTCGGGTTGCCGAGCCACTGCGGCGTCTTGTTCGCCTTGACGCGCTCCGTGACGGTGGCATTTGTGACGCTCAGCGACGCGCCAGGGCCGTAGAAATCGGCGGCGCGCACGATCATCGCCCGCAGTTCGCCGCGCTTCGCCTCGTCCATCAGTAGCGTCGCAATGCGTGCGCGGACCTCGCCTTTGCGACTGCGCGGATTGTACGGCGTCTCCTCGGTCATGATGCCATCGACCCGCCCGTACGCGTAGACGTTATCGAAGAAGACGAGGGCGCTCTGATGGCGTCGACACGCATCGATCGCGTTGCGCATCACCTTCGGCCACTGCTCCTCCCATACCTTATGGTCGTACTTCAGACCAGCCACCAAGTACGTCACCGCGCTACCGGCGACGGCATTTGCCGTCGCCTTCGGATCGAGCAAGTCGGCGCTGAATAGCTCGTCGCTCTCGTTCACCCGCTTCGGCGAACGGCTCACCTGGCGGATGCGATCGACGTACCGGGGGAGGTTGCGCGACAGCTCGCGACCGATCACGCCGTTCGCGCCGAGCAGGGTCTGCATCAAACAGCCTCAGACCTTCGTTTCGCCGTCTTCGTTATGAAACATCGCCTTCTCTGATCCTGCTTGTGGCCCCCTCAACCGTCAGGCTGGAACTATTCGTTCTCCAATGATGGTGCTACGGCTCCGCGGAATTCGTCGTAAGTGATCGAAGAAGATTAGGAGACGTATCACAATTTGCGGCGATGAAGACCGGAGCGTGTCGGCAAGTCATTGGAGCGACGGTAGATGTCAGGCTGAATATGCGTGAAGGGCGTTTTGCGGTATCCTGATGGTAGACTGCTCGCAACTCGTTGATTCTAAAGCGG
>JBPYFA010000070.1:0-2554 GCA_051986585.1 Vicinamibacterales bacterium
AACGCACAAAACCGCAGGCGACGGGATCAGTTCAGGATCACTTCCCAGTAGACGGTGTTGGAACGACCACGCACATGAGAGCGGCAGCCGTTTAGGGTGCTGGGCGGCGGTTCGTCGGAGGTCGGTATACTGGCCCGGTTTTCTTTGCCTCATCCAGAAAACAGCCAAGCGGGGGCACGTGAGCTTTCTCGATAGAGCGGCAAAGGATGAAAGAGAATCGGACTCCCAATTATGGCCTGGATGCCCCGGTGGCGGTGCGCAACATGCTCATCGTCGCGGCGCTGGGGATCATCTCGCTGATCACGCGGCTGCTGGGCGTGTGGTCGCGGCAGGATGTCATCGCGGTGATCGCCCGGCCGTTGATGTTGGCCGGCCTGAGCTGCGGGGCGATGGCGTTGTGGATGATTTACGACAGCAAGATCGGCAAGATACGCGAGCGGGACACCTATCTCGACAAGATCAACTGGAACGGACACGAGCGCGTGCTGGATGTGGGGTGCGGGCTGGGATTGTTTCTCATCGGCGCGGCCAAACGGCTCTCGACCGGCCGCGCCGTCGGCATCGACAAATGGCAGCAGGAAGATCTCAGCGGCAACAACGCAGCGGGCACGTTAAGCAACGCGATGATCGAAGGCGTCGCCGATAAAGTCGAAGTGCACACCGGCGATGCGCGAAAACTTCCCTTCCCTGACGCCAGCTTCGACGTGGTGCTCTCGAGCATGGCGCTGCACAACATTTACAACGCGGGCGAGCGGCAGACCGCCCTGCGCGAAATCGCGCGCGTGTTGGCGCCTGGCGGGCGCGTGCTCATTGTCGACGTGCGGCACACGTCGAAATACGCCGCCACTTTGCGCGACGCAGGGCTGACGGATGCGCGCTGCGTGCAAGGCGTGTTCTCGTATTTGCTGTCGCTGATCACCTTCGGCTCGGTGCGATGGGGCTACGTGATCGGCAGCAGGGTGATCGGCAGCGAATCGTGATGCGATTGACAGGTCGCCACACGACGGCAACTTTGCTTGTGGGTCAGGGCGTGCAAACGAAACTCACCCGAAGTCAGCCTTCCTGCTTGTTCTTCTGAGACTCCTGACGTGCCCGGCGTTTTTCGGACCAGCTGATGTCGAGCACGTCCACAGTGACCGTCCTTGGCGCCCCGACTGACCGACAGGCTCAGACCTGGAGAGTTCGGCTCGTCCGCGCAGCGGGCGCGAGATCCAGAACGCGCTGATCGAGTGCGATTCTCGTGTCCGCAGCGTCATAGATAAAAAGGCCGCTTTTGCGCGTGAAGGAAGGGATTCGTTCCGCGAGGTAGTGTGTCAGACGCCTCTCGAAATGCGACCAGGATTCATCGAGAGCATGATTTTCGAAGAAAAGGTGGTGAGCCGCCTCGGAGTCGAACCGAGAACCCGCAGATTAAGAGTCTGCTGCTCTGCCAATTGAGCTAGCGGCCCACTCGACGAGGGGGGCAACTCGCGATCTTAACATACGCCCACCCGGCGGCGTTACACTCGGGAATGGCCGACTTCGACGACCTCTCCCTCGACCGCAATCGTGCGACATCGCCGAATCCGATCGCACCCGACGAATCGCCGCTCTCCGGAATCTGGTTGATCGCGGCGGGTGTGCTGCTCGTGCTCTCGCTCGGCGCGCTGTGGTACTTCGTGCTGCGCGGGAAAGCGGAGCCGACGCGCAAAACGGTCGCGGAAACCACGGTCGATCTTCCGCGGCCGCCCGCGCGCCGCGCCGAACCCGGCGAAGCGATCGACCTGCCGCCGCTCGATCAGAGCGACGCGCTGGTGCGCACCCTCGTCGGACGCCTCTCGTCACATCCCGCGGCCGCCGCGTGGCTCACGACGAAGGGCCTCATCCGCAACCTCACCGTCGTGATCGCGAACATCGCGGACGGCGAGGCGCCGGCGAAGCATCTGGCGCCGCTCCGTCCAACCGGATCGTTTTCGACGAAGACGTCGGGCGGGTCCACGTGGATCGATCCCGCGAGCTACCGGCGCTACGACGGGATCGCCGCCGCCGTCGACGGCCTCGACGCGCGCGGCGTCGCGCGCTTCTACGCGACGATCAAGCCGCGCATCCAGGAGGCGAATCGCGACCTCGCCGGAAAGGACGCTGACTTCGATCAGACCGTCCAGCGCGCGATCGTCATGCTGTTGCGGACGCCCGTCGTGGATCAGGATGTCCAGCTGCGCGTCGGCAAGGGCCTGTCGTACGCGTTCGCAAACCCCGCGCTCGAAGAGCTGACCGCCGCGCAGCGCCAGTTTCTTCGCATGGGGCCGCGGAATGTACGAATTGTGAAAGCGAAGCTGCGCGAGGTTGCGGGTTTTCTCGGAATACCTGACTCGGCGCTGCCGCCAGTTAGCTGAGGCGCCCGGCGATTCCGAGAAACACGACGACTGCGGCGTTCAGGCGCCGAATGTCTGCGTTCGCCAGACGTCCGATGCGCGCTCCCAACTTCTGCCGCGAGATCGTCGTGATCTTGTCGACCATCAGTTGACATGGACTTCGAAGCCCATTGCCCGACGCGGGTTCGACGGCAAGACGA
>JBPYFA010000071.1:0-2066 GCA_051986585.1 Vicinamibacterales bacterium
GAGGTCGTGTACATGGCCTCGACCGTCACCTGGAAGTCCACTGACGCCGGCAAGACCTGGATCGGCTTGCGCGGCGCCCCCGGCGGCGATGACTATCAGAACATCTGGATTAATCCCAACGATCCCAAGATCATTCTCATCACCAGCGACCAGGGCGCCATCGTCACCGTTAATGGCGGCGAGTCCTGGAGCTCCTGGTACAACCAGCCTACCGCACAGATGTATCACGTCGCCGCCGACAACGACTTCCCATACCGCCTGTGCAGCGGGCAGCAGGAGAGTGGCTCGGCCTGCATTTCAAGTCGCGGGAGCGACGGCCAAATTACCTTTCGCGATTGGCGCCCGGTTGCGCTGGAAGAGTACGGCTACGCGGCTCCCGATCCACTCGATCCCGACATCGTTTATGGCGGCAAACTGACTCGCTATGACCGACGCACCGGACAAGCGCAATACGTCATGCCGCTCGCACTGCGCTCGCCTGATTTCCGCGTCATCCGCACTCAGCCGCTGATGTTTTCGCCGGTCGATCCGCACCTGCTCTACTTCGCCGCGAACACGCTCTGGTCCACTCGCGACGGGGGCCGCACTTGGAAGCAGATCAGTCCCGACCTGGCGCGCAAGACCTGGGACGTTCCCGCGAGCGTTGGCATCTTTGCCAGCGAGGTCAAGCCCTCGCAGCGCGGTGTCATCTACGCACTGGCACCCTCGCCGCTCGACGTCAATCGGATCTGGGCGGGTACCGACGACGGACTCATCTGGCTCACCATCGACGGCGGCACCAACTGGAACAACGTCTCCCCGCCGACGCTCATTCCGTGGCAGAAGGTCTCGATGCTCGAAGCCAGCCACACCGACCCAAACACGGCCTACGCGGCAATTAACACCCTCCGCCTCAACGATCTCCGCCCGCACATCTTTCGAACCCGTGATGGCGGCAAGACCTGGACGGAAATCACGACCGGCATTCCTGACAATGAAAACGTCAACGCTGTCCGCGAAGATCCCAAGCGCAAAGGCTTGCTCTTCGCCGGAACCGAACGCACGGTCTACGTCTCCTTCGACGATGGGGACCACTGGCAATCGCTGCGTCTCAACCTGGCCGCGACGTCGATCCGCGACATTACTATCAAGAACGACGACCTCGCCATCGGCACCCACGGCCGTGGTTTCTGGATCCTCGACGACATCACTCCGCTCCGCCAGATCGACGACAAAGTCCTGTCGAGTGGCGCTTACCTGTTTGCTCCCGAGCTCGCCTATCGTGTGCGTTGGAACACCAACTCCGACACGCCTTTGCCGCCCGACACCCCGACCGGACAGAATCCCCCCGATGGCGCAATCCTCAACTACTACCTGGGCAGCGCCACCTCAGGCGCTGTAACGCTCGAAATCCTGGACAGCTCCGGAAAGCTCGTCCGCCGCTTCTCCAGCGCCGATCCGATTCCCGCACCCGACCCCAAGCTGCCGATCCCGTCGTATTGGCTGCGTCCTCCGCAACAACTCTCCAACCAGCCCGGCTTCCATCGCTTCGTCTGGGATCTTCGCTACACACCCATCGCTGGTGTAAAGCCTGAATATCCGATCGCCGCGGTTTTCGAGAACACTCCGCCTGCTTCCACGTCGCCATGGGTCATGCCGGGCAAGTATCAAGCCGTGTTGACAGCGAACGCCCGGCAGTACAAGCAGGATCTCACCATCGACATGGATCCGCGCGTGAAAACGTCGATCGCCGATCTCCAGCAACAGTTTGATTTGTCACAGCAGGTCTACCAGGACCTTCTCGCTCTGCAGCCTGTCAACGAGCAGATCGAGAAACTTCGTGCTCAGATCAAAGCCCAGCGTGCCAAGTCACCCTCCGATGCCGACACTGCGAAGCTCGACGCCTTCACTCAGGGGCTCGACACCTTCGCAGGGGCGGAAGGCCGCCGTCGTCGCGGAACCCAGCAAGCCCAAACACTTTCCAGCGTCCGCGGCAGTCTGTTCGAAATGTTCTCCGTTTTGCAGGATGCAGACGCCGCCCCCACACCGCAAGCAACGCAAGCCGTTCCTGTCCTGAGTCAGTCAAC
>JBPYFA010000072.1:0-6683 GCA_051986585.1 Vicinamibacterales bacterium
CGGTACGGTCCATCCTTGATACACACCTCCGTCATTGCGCACCCCTGGACCGGATGGCGTGCGAAGCGACGTGATTTTTCCCGGGCAAGGAAAGAAGTTGTTGTCCGGATCCTCGGCGTAGACACGGCACTCGATCGCGTGACCACGCTGCGTAAGATCCTGCTGTTCCCACGGAAGCCTGCCGCCTGCGGCGACGACGAACTGCGCCCGCACGAGATCGACTCCCGTGACCGCCTCAGTCACAGGATGCTCGACCTGGAGTCGGGTGTTCACTTCGAGAAAATAGAAGCGCGCGCTGTCGCCCGATCCTTCCAGCAGGAACTCGACCGTCCCTGCATTGATGTAGCCCGCGGCGCGAGCAGCTGCAACCGCCGCAGCGGTCATCGATTGTCGGATCGATGGCGTGAGGGCAGGAGACGGGCTCTCTTCCAGCACCTTCTGATGCCGCCGCTGAATCGAGCATTCGCGCTCGAACAAGTGGACGACGTTGCCGTGCCGGTCGCCGAAAATCTGGACCTCAACGTGTCGCGGCTTATCGATCAGGCGCTCAGCGTAGAGAGTGCCATCGCCAAATGCGGCGATCGCTTCTCGCCTCGCGGCCGCGATCAGTTCAGGCGCGGAGTTCCGGTCCCGGACAGCACGCATGCCCTTCCCGCCGCCGCCCGCGGAGGCTTTCACGAGAATAGGAAATCCAAGTTGCTCGGCGGCGGCCAGGATTCCGGCGTCCGATTGATCGCCTGCGGTGACTCCCGGCACAATCGGCACGCCGGCCGCGGTCGCCAGTTCGCGCGCCGCCACCTTGGATCCCAGCCTGGCAATCACCGACGCCGGAGGGCCGATGAAGGTCAGTCCGGCCTTTTCACATGCGGCGGCGAAGGCCGCGTTCTCCGAGAGAAAGCCGTAGCCGGGATGGATCGCCTCGGCCGCGGTCGACCGGGCGGCTTCCATGATGGCATCGATGGAGAGATAACTTTCGGAAGCCTGGGCCGGGCCGATGTGAACCGCTCGATCGGCGGCACGAACGTGCGGAGCGTTGCGGTCCACGTCGGAAAAGACGGCGATGCTTTCCAGGCCCGCTTCGCGACAGGCGCGTGCGATGCGGATCGCGATCTCGCCGCGATTGGCGATCAGCACGCGCTGGAACGTCATGCCGTCCAGCTCGGCTTCCGCTTCTCGAGGAACGCGCGAAGCCCTTCCTGGCCTTCTTCCGACACGCGCTGCGCGGCAATGGCGTTGGTGGTAACGCCGATCACATGGTCCGGCTGCGCGCCGGCGATTTCGCGAATCAACGCCTTCGCTCGGGCGACGCCGAGCGGGCCAGCGGTCAGCACTTCGTTGATTCGCCGGGACACCGCCGCATCGAGGGCGTCGGCAGGCACCACTTCATGAACCAGGCCGATCTCCTTCGCTCGCGTGGCATCGAAGCGCACACCGGTGAGAAACGGCTCCCGTGCCGCCGAGACCCCGATTTTCCGCAGCACATACGGCGCGACGACGGCAGGCAGAATCCCGAGCTTCACCTCGGTCAATCCGAACACCGCATCGTCGGCTGCGACGACGATGTCGCAGATCGCCGCTAGACCGACGCCGCCGCCAAGCGCCGAACCCTGGATCCGACCGATCACGGGGACGGGAAGCGTATCGAGCCGTTCCATCAACCGCGCGAGATCCTCGGCATCGCTCAGGTTTTCCTGGCGCGAATACGCGATCGCTTTAGCCATCCATCCAATGTCTGCTCCCGCACAGAATGCCTTGCCTTTGCCTGCGAGCACGATGGCGCGGAGAGAATGGTCTTCTGCGGCGGCGGCTGCGGCGGACGAAATTGTGCCGATCACCTCCTCGTCCATGGCGTTGCGGACATCGGGCCGGTTGAGCGTGATGCGGAGAATCGAGCGGTCTCGTTCGACGAGAACTGGAGCCATGCTGACGTCCCTTGGTGCGCGAAATGGATCCTACATCCGGAAGACGCCGAACCTGGCTTCCGGAATCGGCGCGTTGAACGACGCCGACAATCCGAGCGCGAGCGCCGAGCGGGTCTCGATCGGATCGAGAATGCCATCGTCCCACAAGCGCGCGGTCGAGTAGTAGGGCGAGCCTTCCCGATCGTATTTTTCGAGAATCGGGCTTCGAATGGCTTCTTCTTCCGCTGGCGACAGGCTTCGGCCTTCGCGGGCAAGCTGATCGCGTTTCACGGTCGCGAGGACACCGGCGGCCTGCTCGGCGCCCATTACCGAGATGCGCGCGTTCGGCCACATCCACAACAGGCGCGGCTCATAGGCACGCCCGCACATGCCGTAGTTACCTGCACCAAACGAGCCGCCGATGATCACGGTGAATTTGGGCACGACGGAATTGGCGACCGCGTGCACCATCTTGGCGCCGTCCTTGGCGATGCCGCCTCGCTCGTAATCGCGCCCCACCATGAAGCCGGTAATGTTCTGAAGAAAAATGAGCGGCACGCCGCGGAAGTTGCAGAGCTCGATGAAGTGCGCGGCCTTGAGGGCCGATTCGGAAAAAAGGACACCGTTGTTGGCGATGATGCCGACGAGAAATCCTTGCAGCCGCGCGAAACCCGTAACGAGTGTGTTGCCGTAGCGCTCCTTGAACTCGTCGAACTTCGATCCATCGACCAGACGCGCGATGATCTCGCGGACTTCGTAGGGCTTGCGGGTGTCGGTGTTCACGATTCCGTAGATGTCCGCGGCATCGTAGAGCGGATCCTCAGGGCTGGCGAGGTCGCGCGGCAGCGCCTTCGCGGTGTTGAGTGTGCCGACAATGCCCCTGACGATCTGCAGTGCATGTTCATCGTCTTCCGCAAGGTAGTCCGCGACGCCTGAGAGTCGCGTATGAACGTCAGCCCCCCCGAGTTCCTCTGCCGTGACTTCTTCTCCGGTCGCGGCCTTTACGAGGGGCGGTCCGCCAAGAAAGATTGTGCCGGTGCCCTTGACGATGACCGTCTCGTCCGACATGGCCGGCACATACGCTCCGCCCGCAGTGCAGGAGCCCATCACCGCGGCGATCTGCGCGATGCGTTCGGCAGACATGCGCGCCTGATTGAAAAAGATGCGCCCGAAATCGTCACGATCGGGGAAGACTTCGGCCTGGAGAGGCAGGAACGCTCCGCCCGAATCCACCAAGTAGACGCACGGCAGCCGATTCTGAAGCGCGATCTCCTGAGCGCGCACGTGCTTCTTGACCGTCAGCGGATAGTAGGTGCCGCCCTTTACCGTCGCATCATTCGCAACGATGACCACCTCGCGTGCCGACACTCTGCCGATTCCCGTGACCAGTCCTGCGCCCGGCGCGTCGTTGTCGTAAACGTCCCACGCTGCGAGCGGCGAGAGCTCGAGAAACGACGATCCCTCGTCAAGCAACTTGTCGATCCGCTCGCGAACGGGCAATTTGCCTTGCTCACGGTGCCGGTCGAGGTACTTGGCGCCGCCCCCTTGCCGGGCCGCCGCCTTTCGCTCATTCAACTCCGACACGAGCGCCGCCATCCGATCCCTGTTCTCCCGGAAGAGCGCGGAAGTGGTGTCGACGTGGGTGTCGAGGATATCCATTGAAGAATGCTGAATGTTGAATGCTGAATGTTGAATCTTGAATGTCGAATGTTGAATGCAGAATCGCGGTCGCGCGGGATTATACCTTCAGGCCCAGCCGTGGCTCAGCTATCGACAATCGGCTGGCCTCGGTACAATGCACTGATGGACGATCGCGAGCGGCGCGTCCAAATGGTGGATCGTCAAATTGCCGGCCGCGGCATTCGTGATCCCAGGGTGCTGGAAACGCTCCGCGAAGTTCCGCGCCACTTGTTCGTCCCCGACGATCAACGCCCTCACGCCTACGAAGACCGCGCGCTTCCAATCGCCAGTGGTCAGACGATCTCGCAGCCTTACATCGTCGCGGTCATGACCGAGTTGCTGGCGCCAGAAGCGACACACAAGGTGCTGGAGATCGGGACGGGATCGGGCTATCAGGCAGCCATTCTGGCCCGGTTATCGAGGCAGGTCACTTCGATTGAGCGTCATGCCGAACTGGCCGACGCTGCCCGGCGGCGCCTCCAGGCACTCGGGATCACGAACGTGGACGTCCTGGTAGGCGATGGAACCGAGGGCCTGCCCGGCGACGCTCCGTTCGATCGAATTCTTGTCACTGCGGGCGCGCCGGCGGTGCCTGAATCGTTGAAGGTGCAGCTGGCCGAGCGGGGCAGGTTAGTCCTCCCGGTCGGCCCGTCCGGATACCAGCATTTAACCGTTGTCGACCGCTTCGGCACCAGCTTCGAGCAACGAGAACACGATCCCTGCGTCTTTGTCCCGCTCATCGGGCGTCACGGGTGGCAGACGTAATTGCATTTTTGAAATGCGGTCATCGTCAAGCTCGTGTATTCATTTTTGACATGTGTCAATCGGTGGACGGCTTCCAGGATATGTGTATACTTATTGGCTTGAAGATCGTGCGGCCGTGTATTGATGCGCGGCTTTTCCAGCTGCCGAGTTTTTCAATGCGGCAGCTACTGCTTCCGGAAAAGGTGGCTTGTACCTTTCCCGGAAAGGTGCCAGCCACCTTTTGAGAGAAGGCGGGGCGGCTATGACCATGAAGAAACGCAACCGAGTGCTCGCCATCGACGACGAGCCCTCGATGATTGAATGGCTCAAGATCCTGCTTGAGCATGAAGGATATGAAGTGCGGACCGCGATGATCGGGACGCGCGGCGAGGAAATCTTCAAGACCTGGAAACCGGATGTGGTCGTCACCGACATGATGCTTCCGGACGCCGACGGCCTCGAGCTGCTCAGAAAATTCAAGCAGATTCACGCCGACACCGAGGTCATCGTGGTGACCGGCCACGGCAGCGTCGTGAAAGCGGTCGAGGCGATGAAGGCCGGCGCGCACAGCTTCGTCGAAAAGCCGATCGAACCGGACACGCTCCTCCAGATGCTCGAGCGCGCGATCGAGCGTCGCGATCTGGTGGGAGAAAACCTGCTCCTCAAGCAGAAACTCGAGGGGCAGTTCCGCTTCGGCAACATCATCGGTAAGAGCAAGAAGATGCACGAGGTGCTCGAGCTGGTCGAGAGCGTGGCGGCCAGCGACGCCAACATTCTGATTCAGGGGGAGAACGGCACCGGCAAGGAACTCATTGCCAATGCGATTCACTACAACAGCAAGCGGGCGAAAGGGCCGTTCATCAAAATCAATTGCGCCGCCATTCCCAAGGATCTGATTGAATCGGAGCTCTTCGGGTACAAAAAGGGGGCGTTTACCGGCGCCGCAACCGACAAGGAAGGTCTGTTCGAGATGTCGGAGGGCGGCTCGCTGCTGCTCGACGAGATCGGCGAAATGCCGCCGTACCTCCAGACCAAATTGCTGCGTGTGCTGCAGGAGCGCGAGTACCGGCCGATCGGCAGCGACCGCATCGTGCGCGTCGACTTCCGATTGATCTGTGCCACGAACATCGATCTGGATGCGGCGCTCCGCGACGGCAAGCTGCGCGAGGACCTCTATTTTCGTATCAATACGATCACGCTGCGTGTGCCGCCGCTTCGCGAGCGCACCGAAGACATTCCGCTTTTGTGCGAGCACTTCCTCGAGAAGTATCGTCAACGTCACCAGCGCGGCGTCAAGACCATCGCGCCGGCTGCGTACCACGTGCTGATTCGTCACCGCTGGCCCGGGAACGTTCGCGAGCTCGAGAACGTGATCGAGCGTGGCGTCCTGGTCGCGAAGGGCAACGAGATCACGGTCAACGATCTGCCGGAATCGCTTCGCACTGAGAATGCGACGACAACGGAGTTCGTGATTCCGCCGCATCGCACGTTGGCTGAGATCGAGCGGATGGCGATCCTCCAGACACTGCAACGGACCAACTGGAACAAGCAGGAAGCCGCCCAGATCCTGGGGCTCTACCGGCCGACCCTCTACAGCAAAATGAAGAAGCACGAGATCCAGGACGGGAGCAAAGGCGCGGCGCGGCGCGCAGCTCCGATGCAATAGCGGGGCAACTATCCCGGCCATTGAACTGGGCGCGAGCCTTGCAGCGGCTCAGCCAGAATGAGCAATCAGGTTTCTGCGGGTGCGTCGTCGCTACTGGCCGGGGTCGGTGACGGCACCCTCTTCGCCTTCAAGGCCGCCCGCGAGCTCTGGATTCCACCGTTCGAAATCGGCGAAACAATCCGCCAGCTCTACGAGCTGGGATGGCGGTCCGCGCCACTGATTGCTGTTTCTGGTGTCGCCGTCGGCGTTGTGCTGTCCATGCATACGCGCGCGTCGCTCGAACGATTCGGTGCGGAATCGATGATTCCCGCGGGGCTGGCGATTGCGCTCGTGCGCGAGACGGGCCCTCTGACCGCCGGTTTGCTGCTGTCGGGCCGCATCGGTGCCGGCATTGGCGCCGAAATCGGCGCCATGCGCGTCACCGAGCAGATCGACGCGCTCGAGGCATCGGCCGTCGACGCCTTCCGCTATCTCGTCGTCACTCGCGTGATCGCCTGTGTGATTGCGCTCCCCATTCTGACGACGCTGATGAACTTCGCCGGAATGCTCGGCGGCTTCATTGCCGAAACGGCCGCCACCGGCATGTCGTTTCGCGTCTACCTCACGCGTGCGTTCTCGCTCATCACCATGACCGACTACGTGCCGGCCACGCTCAAGACAATGGTGTTCGGATTCATCATCGCGACGACCTC
>JBPYFA010000073.1:0-3131 GCA_051986585.1 Vicinamibacterales bacterium
GCGCTCCAGCGCATTGATGAACTTCACTTCCTCGAGGTAACTTCCCGACAGCGCGAGCTCAATGTTCAGGTTGCGCAAACCCTCCACCGGGGTATCCTTGTCGTCATACTTGATCGCAGCGATCTGTACCCCGTTGGCGGCGGCAAGCTTTCCCAGCTCCTCCGACACCGAAGAGTACTGCGCCGGAAAACGGTCTTTGTAGAAACCGGTGATGTCAGCCGAGGCCTGTTTCAGCTTGCCGTCCATGCCGCGCGTCGGCAAAACTTCCTGCCGTTTCGCCGCAAGCTGCGTCTCGAGTAGTGCCAGATCGCCTTCTCGTGCCTGCCGGGAACGCCCCGCCGGAGACAGCAAATATGCCACGCATCCCGCGACCATCACCAGCAGCGCGATTAACACTGGCAACAGCGTCTTCCGTACCTCGCGAATGCTGGCCATCAGCGCGCGCCTCCCGGCTTGGCAGAAGCGACCTTCGCAGAATTACTGCCGCCGTTCGATCCGCCCGCCGTCTTCTCTGCCGGTTGTTTCGCAGGTTGATCGTCGTCCGTGGTAGCGTCTGTGTCGTCGACGAACGGGATGTAGACCGATGCGATCTCAAATTGAATGTTGCCACCCACCGGACCAGCGTTGCCTTCGCCCAGCGTATTCTCCGCTTCCACCTGTGGCATGCGGAAATGCGGCGACTTCTCCATGCGCTTCACCAGCTCCACTGCATTTTCACGCGAGCTGGTCGCCACCACCACGTGCAGCACCAGCAGGTTGTCGCGATTGAATTCGGGTTTCATGGAGACGACGTGGATGTTCGGCGGCATCATCTTTTCCATTTCGGTGAAGACCCGCGTCCACGACAGCGACTTGCGCAGAAACAAATTGTTGAGGAACTGCGACTGGTCGGCGACATCACGGTTCTGCGGCTGGTTCAGCATCGCCAGCGCCTTTGCCTTCTCGTCGTCCAGGCCGGCAATCTCCTGCCGAGCGGCTCGAATCTTCTGGTCAACCTCGCGCGTTTGCGAACGCTGATACAGGATATAACCCAGCAGTCCAAGCGTAAGAATCGCGAGCCCTGCTGTCACGAGGCCCATGCGACGGCTGTACTCCCGTGCGGCTTCGTACGGATTCGACGCGAGATTGATGTTGATCCGCATCAGGACAGCAGTGCTCCCGCCACTCCGGCCAGCGCCGAGCGCGACACTCCACTTGCGCCAACACCTGCCAGGCTGCTCGACATCAGCTCCTCCACCCGGAGACTGCCGCCCGGACTGAACGCCGCCTGCAGTCCCTCCGCCGACTGCATTCCGGTCACCAGCACACGATCGACCGAGATGCCATAGCGATCGTCGAAGTACACCAGCGACGTGTTCACATCGTCTGCCAGCGACTCGCCCGTAAGCGCTGCGCCGCCGTACTCCAGGGAGCGGTACAGCAGCAACTGGTTCTGATCGACAATGGCGAACGTGGTGCTTCCGCTCTCGACCTTAATCACCATGGTTGGATGCGACTCATCCACCATCCCCAGCGCCGCAATCATCGACGGAAGCACTGCGCCGGGATTGTATCCCGCATCGCGCACCACCGATTCGTACTCTTCCAGCACGCTCTTTGGAGTCACGGCCGCCACGACCCGTACGCCGTCGTCCGCCGGGTGACGATCGAACGACACCGCAGAGGTATCGACATCAAATGGCAACGATTTCTTCAGCCTGAACCGAACCACGCTATCGGCGTCCTGCGCCTTTTCGGGCAGGGTGTCGAAATCGAGCAACAGAATTCGCGTACTGGCATCGGGAATGATCAGTGTAAGGTCGCGCGAGCGCCCGGCGACGGCAGCCAATGACTGCCGTAGCGCCGTTATCAGCGCTGGACGCGACGCGACGTTGGCATGCTGCAGCCCCGGAGTCACCGTTCCAGCAGCAAGGTTCTCCGTACTCACCGCCTCCAGCGACAGCACACCCTCGGGCGCGCGCGCAGCCACCACGCGCTCGGCCGACACCTCGCACGCTACCCTGGGTCTTGGTATGTTACTTCCTGCCATCTGTCCTCTTTGCGTTTTTCATCCTGTGCGAGGTCACCGCGACGACCGACAATTGTTATCTTGTCGTCTCAATAAACGTGACCTTATTGATCTCTTTGAGCGTGGTCAATCCACGCTCCACTCTATCAAGTGCCGACTCACGAAGGAAATGCATTCCTTCTTCCCGCGCCGCCCTCCGGATCTCGCTGCTGGGACGCTTCGCCAGAATCATCTCCCGTACGTTGTCGGTCAGTTCCAGCAGCTCGTGAATCGCGCTGCGTCCGCGAAAGCCCGTTCCCGAACACTCGATGCAACCTTCGCCCTCATAGAACGGCAGGTTGTGCCACTCCTCCGGCTTGAGGCCGCTGGCCTCCAGCACACCATCGGAGTAATACACTTCCTTTTTGCAGAACTCGCAGATCAATCGCACCAGGCGCTGCGCCAGAATGCAGTTCAGCGAGGACACGAAGTTGTACGGCTCGACGCCCATGTTGAGGAAGCGGCCAATCACGTCGACGACGTTGTTGGCGTGCACCGTGGTAAACACTAGGTGCCCGGTGAGCGCCGCGTTGATGGCGATCTGCGCCGTTTCGGTATCACGGATTTCGCCTACCATGATCTTGTCGGGATCGTGCCGCAGAATCGAGCGCAGCCCGCGCGCAAACGTAAGGCCCTTTTTCTCGTTCACCGGAATCTGCGTAATACCCACGATCTGGTATTCAACCGGATCTTCAATGGTGAGGAACTTGTCTTCGTCGACCTTGATCTCGTTCAGCGCCGCATACAGCGTCGTCGTTTTGCCCGACCCTGTAGGCCCCGTCACCAGCACCATGCCGTAGGGCTCTTTGATGTAGCGCCGGAACTTATGCAGGTCCTCGTCACCGAAACCCACAACATCGAGCGTGAGTTTGTGGAACTTTTCGCTCATCGACTCTTTGTCGAGCACGCGTAGCACCGCGTCCTCACCGTGAATCGACGGCATGATCGAGACACGAAAATCGATGGCGCGCCCGTTGTAGCGCACCCGGAAGCGTCCGTCCTGCGGCACGCGGCGCTCCGAGATATCCAGCTCGCTCATCACCTTGGTGCGCGAAATGATGGCTGAATGGTGCTCTTTCGCAAT
>JBPYFA010000074.1:0-12128 GCA_051986585.1 Vicinamibacterales bacterium
AAAGTAGTCCGCCTTGGCGGCACCGATTTGCGCATTGGCGGCAATCAGTTCCTGTTCGGCCTGGCGGATGTCGGGGCGCCGTTCGAGCAGCGTTGACGGCAGACCCGCCGGCACCGTCGGCGGCGCCTGCATTGCCTCGAGTGGACGGCCGCGCGGAATATCGCCAGGGGCGTGCCCGAGCAGCAGGCTCAACCCGTTTTCCGCGAGCGCGATTTCGCGTTCGATGCTGGCGATCTGGCCGGTCGCGGTGAAGAGCAGCTGTTCGGCCTGCCGCACGTCGAGTCCGCTTGCGACACCACTGGCGCGGCGCGCTTCCACCAGCTTCAGGTTGTCGGTGGCGACGTCGCGCGTGCGGTTCGCGACCTCGAGCTCGTGATCGAGCGCGCGAATCGACAGGTAGGTCTGACTGACGTCGGCGACGAGCGTGGTGATCACGCCACGCCGGCCTTCTTCACTTGCAAGGAATTGCGCGCGGCCCGCTTCGCTCAGTCGGCGCAGGCGTCCCCAGACATCCAGTTCCCAGGAGAAGCTGAACCCTGCCTGGGCGTAGCTGACATCGGTGTCGGTGCCCGCCGGTATGTTTCCGTTGGCGCCCACTTGCGACGAGCGCGCCGCGATCAAGTCGGCAGACGCACCAACGGTGGGAAACTGTGCGGAACGGGTGATCCCGTAGGCGGCGCGCGCCTGCAGCACCCGCTGGGCGGCGATGCGCAGTTCGAAGTTTTCCTGAAGCGCGGTCTTCACCAGACCGTTCAAGGTGTCATCGCGAAAGAGCTCGAACCACTGCAGGTCGGCGAGGGACGCGGTCGAGGGTTGGCCTTCCGCTGATCGGTATGTTTGCGGCGTTTGAATCGCCGGCCGTTGATAGTTCTGTCCCAATGTGCACGACGCCGCTACCGCGGTGACGATCACGACGAATGGGATTCGCAGAGACGTAAACACGTGTGTCCTCCCGCCTGTCACGACAGATCCGGTGAAACCGCCGCGCCGCTGCCCGTGCTGATGCATAGATCGTCCTGCGCGGCTTCGGCGATTTCCCGTACCAGCACCGGCATCACGCAGCCCTTGGCAACCAGCCGTGCTCCGGTGCGGTACATCTCGCTGAGGAGATCGCGTCCCGCCGCATCGACCCGCCACAGCCCGGTCAGATCCACTCGCAAAAGCGCGCCAGGCGCTTGCGACACGACGCTGTGCCAGCACCGCTCGAGTTCCTCGACGCACGGTCCAGTGAGGTAGCCTTCGAGCGTGAGCACCAGCTCCCCGTCGGCCCCTCGTGTCGTAATCCGGAACATTGAAATCACCTTCTGCTTGATTGACGTTTGAGCCCGTTGAAAATCGACAGTGCGGTCACAGCGACGATCGTGCCCGCCGATCGCAAGCCCAGGGACCAATCGATAAGGTCAACGACTGGTGGCACTTGCGCTCCGAGCGAGCGCAGGGTAGAAGGGGAAGTGCCAACGCTGGCACGCTCGCCGGTTGGCACGGTGCCAGCCGACTGGCACCTTTCGCCGGCGGAATACGTCTTAGATCGGGTGAGCGAAGAGTCCGGCGGCTAACCTCAGCGTGAAGTCCTCCTCAAGCGCTCCAATGCCTCGACAGACGGCGTGAGCGACGAGCGACTGTTCGGCGAGCTCGGGGTGGTCTCGAGCGTCGAACGACGCAACGTGAGAGTCATCGTCTATGAAGAGCATCAGTGATGAGTTCGATGTCTTCGATGCGCGGGCCACGCGGGTCGTCGATGTGGCGACCGTGCTCGCGTCGAATGCGGAGCTGACCGATCTGTTATTGGTGTTGCAGCGCGAGCGCGATCAGCTCGATCTGCTGCTCGACGTCACCAACGCGGTGGTGACACACCTCGATACCCGCGAGCTGTTCCGCGCCGTCGCGCCGGCGCTGCGACGCTGTGTCAGCGCGGACATCGCGGCGCTGAGCCTGTACGATCCCGACGCCGGAGTGCTGCGTCATCACGTCTGTGATTCACCGGACGATTTCTGCGCGCGATCGGCGGTGCCGATGTCCTCGGAGAGCACGCTCGATGGGTCAGCCTCCGGCTACGTCTTCAAGACCGGCAAGCCGCGAGTCTTTTCGCCGTCGGATCTCGACCGCTTTCCCGAAAGCGTCTTCATTCGTGCCCGCGGGATCAATTCCGCCTGCGCCGTGCCGCTCGCGACCGCACACGGGATCCTCGGGACGTTGAATCTCGGCGCGTTTACCGACCACGCGTTTTCGCCTGATCAGTTTCCGCTGTTGACGAGAGTGGCCGGGCAGATTGCGATTGCCGTCCGCAATGCGGTCTCGTACGAGCGGATTGAGGAGCTCAACGCGCAGCTCGCGCGCGAAAAGCTGTACCTGGAAGACGAAATCCGCAGCGACAACCAGTTCGAAGAAATCATCGGCCGAAGCCGTGCTCTGGAGCGCGTGCTGCGCGAAATTCAAACCGTCGCGCCGACCGATTCGACCGTCCTGATCTCGGGCGAGACCGGATCGGGCAAGGAACTCGTCGCGCGCGCAATCCATCAGCTGGGCAGCCGCCGGGACCACGCATTTGTGAAGTTGAACTGCGCGGCCATTCCCACCGGGCTCCTGGAGAGCGAGCTGTTCGGCCACGAAAAAGGGGCCTTTACCGGCGCCATCAACCAGCGGATCGGACGGTTCGAGCTGGCCAACCGCGGGACCGTCTTTCTCGACGAGGTCGGCGAAATCCCGCTCGAGCTGCAGCCGAAGCTGCTGCGGGTTCTGCAGGAGCGCGAGTTCGAGCGTCTCGGCAGCACCCGTACCCTGCGCACCGACGCACGGCTGATTGCCGCAACCAACCGCGACCTGGCCGCGCTCGTCGACGATCAGAAGTTCCGCCAGGATCTCTTTTACCGGCTGAACGTGTTTCCGATCGTCGTGCCGCCACTGCGCGAACGGCGCGAAGACATCCCGATGCTCGTCCGGCATTTCGCGCAGCAGTTTGCCCGGCGGATGAAGAAGAACGTCGAGACGATCCCGACCGAAACGATGGAGCTGCTGACGCGGTACGACTGGCCGGGCAACATTCGCGAGCTGCAGAACCTGATCGAACGAGCGGTGATCCTATCGGCCGGGCCGACCCTGATTGTGCCGGTCGAAGGGCTGAATGCGCGGGCCGCGACGTCGAGCGGGATGGACGTGCAGACGGGAACTTTCGATGGTCGGGATCAAACGCTGGAAGCTGCCGACCGCCGTCATATCATCGCCGCCCTGGAACGAACCAATTGGGTCATCGCCGGACCGAACGGCGCCGCGGCGCGACTGGGTATCAAACGATCCACCTTGCAGTTCCGCATGCGCAAACTGGGCATCGTGAGACCCGCACTGCGGCACTAGGCTCTCGCAGAGGCGTTCGCCCCTCTGCGGGAGATCGTCTGCCAGATCGAATTACGTCATCGTAATTGCTCGACGTTTTTCGCCTGCACTCCGGCAGGATTCGAGTCGGGACCGGCAAATGTGCTTTGCCACTTCTCCTTGAATCCTCGAATGGTCGCGTGTGCACACGCTCAATCCAATCGCGGGCATGGAGCTTGCCCTCATGCATGATGAATGCGGCGGGTCGTCCTTTCATCGATTGCGGTGCTCCCGCTGCTTTCCTTGACCGTCCTGGCGACAACCGTCGCGGGAAGGTCGCCCGCTCCACCTCCGGCTCCGCAAGTTGTTTCCCAATCCGCACCACCGAATGCTCCCGATGTTTCGTCGGTCCTCGATAAGACCGTGCTCGTGAGCTGGTATGGCAATCCGTGGTCGGAGCGGATGGGGATTCTGGGACGACTCGAAGGTGATGCGCTGGCCGAGGGGTTGAAGAAGCAAGCCGCCGCGTACGCCGCGGTCACCACGAAGCACGTGACCCCCGCCTACGAGCTGGTGACCATCGTCGGTCAGCCGCAGCCCGGACGAGACGGCACGTATCGCCGTCGCGAAAGCTACCAGGTAATCGATCGGATGCTGAAGGCCGCGAGAGCGGCCGGCTTCAAGCTGATTCTGGACGTGCAGACCGGCCACTCGAGCGTGCTTGCGGAACTGTCCTACCTCGCGCCGTACCTTCAGCAGCCGGACGTCTATCTCGCGCTCGATCCCGAGTTCTCCATGGGCGATGGCGGCATTCCCGGCCAACGCATTGGAACGATGAAGGCCGATGATGTGAACGACGCGATCGACGTGCTCGAGTACGTGCAGGAGCGATATAAGCTGCCGCGCAAGGTGCTGCTCGTCCATCAGTTCACTATGCCGATGCTTCCCGACAAGGAACGAATCTGGACCAGCCCGACGATCGACGTCGTCCTGGTCGCCGACGGGTTCGGACCGCCGGCACTCAAACGCCACACCTATTCGATGGTGTTGCGCCAGCACGCGCTCGCCTACAGTGGATTCAAACTCTTCTACATTCAGGATACCGACCTGCTGCAACCCGCTCAGGTGATGGCGCTGACGCCGTCGCCGTCTGTCATCATCTATCAGTAGGCGAACCGCGAACCGCGAACCGCGAACCGCGAGCCGCGAACCGCGAACTGCGAATTGCGAACCGCGAACTGCGAATTGCGAATTGCGGTGCGAAGCCGATTACCGTGGATCCAAAGACGCACTCCGCGTATCTATTCCAGCCGGAACGGGGACCGGTGTCCGCGCCGCCACCACCGTCCGCGGGCCTCAGGGGGCGATTATCGCGGCCTGGTTTATAGCGATTCGATCCTGAAATGAGGCGAGGGAACGGACTCGGTCAAGTTCGTTCCCTCCGAGGCCCGGCGATCTACTGCCCGCCGGTCTTCTGGACGGGCGCGGCCGCCATCGCGGCTGCTGCCGTGGCGAGTGTCCCTGGATACGCGAAGACGAACTGCTTGAACTCGGGATGCAGGAAATCGGCGCCAAACTTGTACTGCTTCATTTCCTTGAATGCCTGATCGGCGGTCCACTTGTCGTGAGTGATCCGGTAGGCTGCCGTCATCACGCCAGTTCTGTGGCGGCCGCCGACGCAGTGAACGTAGACCGGCTGGTTCTTGGGATCGTTGACGAGCTTCAGGAATTCGCTCAGCTGCGAGGCCGTCGGCACCACCCGGGTCGTCATCGGAATCTGGAAGTATGCGAGCCCTGCCTTGGCCGCCATGTCCTTCTCGTTGGCGGTGGCATCATCGCTCGTCAGGTTGATGATCGTCTTGACGCCAAGCGCCGCCAGATCGGCATAGTCCTGCCCTTGCGGTTGGCCTCCGCGGTAATAGCTCGGGTCCACTTGACCGAAGTTTTCGATGTGAATCGAAGAGACGGCCGCGGCTGACTTGGCTGGCTCAGCATAGGCAAACTGGGCCGCTGCCGGCCCCAGCGATAAAGTCAAAAGCAGCGCGGCCGTATGGAGTCGTGCAGGTGTCTTCAGATGCACGGGGTCACCTTCCAGGAAACTGAACTCGGTTATTAAGTTTGGGACGTTAGAGCGCGCTGTTTTGTCTGTCGCAAGGGTAGTACCAAGGCGATCTCCAGGAAAACGTTCGAATTCACGGAGGAGGCGTCCGAAGCGCGGAAACCATCCAACGAACTGGGGACAGCTCGGGCGCAAACCAGGCGAATGTGTGGCGTTCATGTTGAGGTTGGCGGCGTGGTAAGATCATCTGTTCTCCTTGACGAGATAGTGCCGACAGGAACAACTGTGCAGTCGGACGAGCAGTTCATGCGGGCCGCGCTCGATGAAGCGCGCCAAGCAGGACGAAACAACGAGGTTCCCGTCGGCGCCGTTGTCGTGCTTGAGGGCGAGATCGTGGGCGCTGGTTTCAATCAGCCGATTGCCGCGCAGGATCCGACGGCACATGCTGAAATCGTCGCGTTGCGCGCAGCCTCACGCCAGCTGGGCAACTATCGGTTGACCGGCTCAACAATTTACGTGACGATCGAGCCGTGCCAGATGTGCGTCGGCGCTATGGTTCACGCGCGTGTCGCACGCGTCGTGTACGGGGCTGCTGAACCGAAGGCTGGTGCGATCGAGTCGGCCATGCGTGCTCACGAGCATCCGGCGCTGAACCACCGGTTGACGGCAACCGGCGGTGTACTCGAAGCCGAGTGCCGCGATATGATTCAAAGGTTCTTCCGGGAACGGCGCTAGCTGGAAGCTGGAACTGAACAAGTGCGGAGAGGTACCGAAGTGGTCGTAACGGGGGCGCCTCGAAAGCGTCTTGCCGGGTAACCGGCACGGGGGTTCGAATCCCTCCCTCTCCGCCATCCACCTCCGCTCGCAAGTAATCGCAGGCGAGCTACGGCGCGATGGTTCCGATGCGTACGGAGCGCCTGTGCCTTTACGAACGCTTGTCCGCACTTCCTGTTTGCTCGCCTTTGCCGTTTCCCTCTACGCGCAGTCCTCCACTCCGTTCGACGCGATCGCCGAACGCATCGACCCGTACGTCGAGAAGCCGCGGATCGTGGTGATGACCGACATCGCCAACGAGCCTGACGACCAGATGTCGATGGTGCGCTTTCTCGTCTACTCCAACCAGTACGACGTCGAAGGATTGATTGCGTCGACCTCGACCTGGATGCGGAACAAGGTCCGGCCCGATGTCATCAACGCTGTGCTTGACGCGTACGCGCAGGTGCAGCCGAACCTGTCCAAACACGCATCGGGATTCCCGGCCGCCGATGCGCTCAGAAAAGTGGTCCTCTCCGGCCAGCCATCCTTTGGCATGGCGGCGGTGGGAGAGGGGAAAGGATCCGCCGGTGCCGATCTGATCATCCGCGCGGCCGAGCGGTCGGATTCGCGGCCGTTGTGGGTGCTCGCGTGGGGCGGCGCCAACACGCTCGCGCAGGCGCTTCTGCAGGCAAAGGCCACGCGGAGTGCGCCGCAGCTCGACGCGCTGATCGCGAAATTGCGCGTCTACGCGATCTCCGATCAGGACGATGCGGGTCCGTGGATCAGAAAAGAATTTCCGACCCTGCATTACATTGCGATCCCGTCGCCGCCAAACGGCGATCAGTACTACTACGCGACGTGGACCGGCATCAGCGGCGATCGCTTCTATAAGAACGCACCGGGGGCCGATTTCACGACGTTCGAAGATGCATGGGTGAACGAGCACATTCGGAGTAAAGGGCCGATGGGCAAACTCTATCCGATGCCCTGCTGCATTCATGAAGGGGACACGCCGTCATTCCTGGGCTTGATCAACAACGGCCTCGCCAGCTTCATGAATCCCACGTATGGCGGCTGGGGCGGCCGCTACGTCTGGCGGCAGTTCTACGGCGAGACGCGCCCGTCCTGGACGCAGGGCGGCGATTCGTTTCCTGGTCGCGACAACTCGAAAGACACAGTCGTGGGCGTCGACGGCAAGACCTACACGTCCGATCAGGCAACGATCTGGCGATGGCGGACGGCGTTTCAACACGACTTCGCCGCGCGGATGGACTGGACAATCAAGGACGTGCGCGACGCCAACCATAATCCCGAGGTAGTCGTGAACGGTCAGGCGGGCAAGGCACCGGTGATCATCGACGCCGTTGCGGGAAAGGCGGTTGTACTCGACGCCGCGGGCACGCGCGATCCGGACGGTCAGACGCTCACCTACAACTGGTTCTTCTATCCTGAAGCAGGTACCGGCATTCCCACACGGCCTGTGGTGACGCGCGGGTTGCCGCCTGTTGGCGGGGGTGGTCAACCGGGCGCGGGCGGGATTCCGTCCGGCCCAGCGGGCGGTCCGCGTGAGCCGGCCGCGCGCGTCACGATCGAGAATGCGAACAGCGTGAAAGCCACGGCCATGCCTCGCGTGCCAGGGACGGCGCACATCATTCTCGCCGTCGAGGACGACGGCAACCCGAGCCTCACGTCCTATCGTCGAGTGATCCTGAACATCAAAACGCCTTGATCGCCGCGGCGCAGTCGCGTGCGTCGCTTGGGCAATCCCGCTCACAGCCGATGGGTCGCGAACCTCAGTTCCCCGGCGCAATGCGGCCAGGGCGGAGCGTCAGCTTGAAAACCACGCCGCAGGCGAACCGATCCGCGGCGGCCCCGTTTCGACACTGACGCCCACGTTAGCCTGTCGCGCGAATGATTGTTGGCTGTCGTTCGACAAACCCGAGCCGACGCGGCCGTCGTCAGGCAAGCGCCGGAGGCGTGGTTTTCCGCCCGTTAGGCCGAGGCGCCGGGGAGCTGAGGTGCGCGATCCATCGGCCGTTCGCTCTTCACTTAACAACTTCGGTCTCAACGTGCTGCTGCTGCGCCAGCATCGGGCGTGCGATCGACGGTCGCAGCACCAATGCTCCAAGCGTCACCACCAGCACCACCACACAGCACCAGGCAAACAGATCACCAAGGATTGGATACAGCGTCCATGTCCGTCCGATCGGAACTTGGGCCGTCATGGTTCGGTCTCCAGGCGCGAAGTAGTCGGAGATCGCCAGCACACGGCCCCACGGGTCGAACGCGCCCGACATTCCAGACGCGGCCGCGCGGATCAGCGGCGTTCCGTTCTCGATGGCGCGAAAGGCCGCCATCTCGAGGTGGAGTTCCTTGATTCCGCGCCAGTCGTTGGCGGGAACGATGAGCAGGTCTGCGCGACCTTGGCCGGCCTGCCGGATGAACTCGGGAAAGTCCCCTTCGAAGCAGATCGCGCTTGCGATCCGCCCGGCGTCGGTTGCGACGATCGGTACCCGTCCATCGCCACGCTCCATGATGCTGGCTTCCCATCCGGTCACCGGGTGGCTCTTCAAGTAGTTCACGACGATCCGTCCTGAGGGGTCGACGAGGATCATTTTGTTTTGAAACGGCAGTGCGGCGCCCGGCTGAATGCTGGCAATCCCCATCGCGAGATAGACGTGCTCATCGGCGGCGACCTGCCGCGCCCGCTCGAGAAACGCCGCCTCGTCCTCGCGAAACACCAGCAGGTTCGCTTCCGGCCAGACGATCAGCCGCGCGCCCGCTCGCGCCTCTCGACGGCTGCCATCCAGAAACCACTGATGGAGGCGCCCCAGCTTCTCCGACATCTTCGGCCTCTCTTCGGGTCGCACTCGTCCCTCGGTGATACGGGTCATCTCACCGGGTACGAAGAGATCGACTGGGCGATTCAAGGTCGCCATGCGAATGGCAGACGAGTCGGTCCTGGCCAGCGCGAGACGGACGGTGCCCACCAGGACGATCGCGCTCAAGACGCCGAGGCAGGTGATGAGTGGCGTTCGAACGATGCTCGATTCGAAGCTGTGTCGCCAGCTCCATTCAATCGTTGATGCGAACCAGGTGATCGAGAACGTGAGGCCCCAGATGCCGACGAGTGCGGCCAGCTGCATGATTGGCAGATATCCGTACTGGGTGTACGCGATCGATCCCCACGTCGCCGCCGGCGTGACCCGCGCCTTGAGAAATTCGAGCGCCACGAATGCCACCGGGAAGACCAGCGTCGCTCCGATGCCGCCGAGGCGCGGCAGCAGGATGCGGTCGAGCGCGAACGCCAACAGCACGAAACATGCGTTGCCGGCGATGGCGAAAAAGTAGCCTGCTCCGGGAACGGGAATCACGTTCCAATTGCCGACAACCAGGGCCCCATAAACCGCCACGAACAGCGACGCCAGTCCCATCACAGCAGGCAACGAGCGACTCGCATGAAGGAGCAGGATGAAGGCCAGCCACGTTGCGGGAGGAATAGCGGTCCGCGTGACCAGCGTGAGCAGCAGGGCGCCCGCAATCAACGAAAGAAACGGAGCGGCTGGAAACATCATCGCACCTCCTGGTATCCACGGCGACGCGGCGATGGCACAATGATCGACGCACGGCAGGTCCTGACCTATGACCGCACGCGCCAAATCACTGACCGCGCGCGCCACAGCTCCGGCGACGCCCCCGGATCGCCGGTGGAGCATGCCGGCGACAGAGATCCGCGCCTTTCTCGATGCGCTCGGCGCACTCCACTACAACGTCGATTCACTGCTCGCGGCGTCAGGTGTGCGCGAATCGGATCTGCATGACCCCGATGCGCGCGTGTCTTGCGAGGCGCTGGGCCAGATGGTCTCGGTGGCGCAGCGCGAGCGCGTCACCCCGAACCTTGCCATCGAGCTCGCCCGAGTGACGCCGGTCGGCGCCTATCCGCTCCTCGACTACCTGGTCGCCACGTCGGAATCGGTGTGCGCTGGCGTCGAGCAGCTGACGCGATATCTGCGGCTGGTTGGCACGCCGGCGGAAATCACGACGCATGAAGAGAAGGACGGAGTGCAGATCGTCATCGCAGACGGGGCCTCGCCTTTCAACGTCGAATACTCCGCCGCCTTACTGGTGCTGCATTTCAGGGCGGAAACTGAAGGCAGGTTCTCCGCGATCACGGTCTCGGTCAGACACATCCCGGACGATGTGCAGGCGATGGCGCGAGTGCTCGGTTGCGAGGTCCGCGCGGGTGCGTCGTGGAACGGATTGATCGTATCGCCGGACGCATGGAGGCTTCCGCTCCGCCGCCGTGATTCGCTACTGCGCAGGCTGCTGGAGGCGCAAGCGGATCAGATCCTGGCGCAGCTTCCCGAGCGCACCGGGCTTGCACAACAAGTGCAGCGTGCGCTCACTCGTCGCCTCGATGCGGCCAGCACGGGCGTCGACACGATCGCCCGCCAGCTGGCGATGTCGAGTCGCACGCTGCAGCGTCGCCTCGCGAACGAAGGTGTGTCGTACCAGCAGCTCCTCGACGCGGCACGGAAGGAAGCAGCCCGTCGTTATCTTGCGGAGTCATCGCTGGCGATCGGTGAGGTGGCATATCTGGTCGGCTACTCGGAACCGGCGCCATTTCATCGCGCGTTCAAGCGCTGGTACGGCGTCACGCCCGAAGTTTTCCGGCGCACCGAGCCGGGGGCGTCCCCTCGGGGCTAACGGCTGCCACGGCGACCACAGCCGGGGTGAGATTACATTTTTGGCACGGTCGAGCTGGCTTCCTAATTGCACCTCCGTCACAATTCGTGGTTTGCCGAAGGGTTTCCGTATCGAAGCCCAACGGTAGTCGACGCGAAGCTGACAGTCCTCTGGACGCACGGTCGCATTTCTTTTTCCGCTGCACCAGTGAACCGCTGCCCTCGCCGACTCTGGAGAGAGTCTCAATGGAACCTTCTGCTTCTTCGGGCTCGACACCCGGCGTCCAGCCGCTGCGCGGGGGCGACCGCACGTCGTCGCTGTACATCAACGACGCCGATCAGTTCTCGCGCGCGTTGCTCGCGGCGATGCTCGCCTTCAAGCAAGGCGACTTTTCCGTGCGGATGCCGAACGACCTGACCGGCGTCAACGGCAAGATCGCTGACGCCTTCAACGACATCGCGCTGGTCAGCGAACGGCGTGCGCATGAGACCGCGCGCGTGACCACGGCGGTCGGCAAAGAAGGCAAGCTGAAACAGCGGATGACGCTTGCCGGGTTGTCGGGCGGCTGGGCCGATGAAGTCGCAGCGCTCAATACGCTGATTGACGACCTGGTGTGGCCAACGACCGAAGTGACGCGAGCGGTCGGTGCGGTCGCGAAGGGCGACTTGAGCCAGGCGATGGCGCTCGAAGTCGACGGGCGGCCGCTCGAAGGGGAGTTCCTGCGATCGGCGCGGCTGGTCAACAACATGATCGACCAGCTGTCGGTGTTTACCTCGGAAGTGACGCGCGTGGCGCGCGAAGTCGGCACCGAAGGCAAGCTTGGCGGGCAGGCACAGGTCAAGGGCGTGTCGGGCGTGTGGAAGGAGTTGACCGAATCGGTCAACCAGATGGCGGGCAACCTGACCGCGCAGGTCCGTAACATTGCCGACGTCACCATTGCGGTCGCCAACGGCGACCTGTCGAAGAAGATCACGGTCGACGTCCGCGGCGAGATCCTGCAGCTGAAGGAAGCGATCAACACGATGGTCGACCAGCTGCGGTCCTTCGCGGCGGAGGTCACGCGTGTGGCGCGCGAGGTCGGGACCGACGGGAAGCTGGGCGGACAGGCCAACGTGCTCGGCGTCGCCGGCACGTGGAAGGACCTCACCGACTCGGTCAACGCGATGGCCTCGAACCTGACGGCGCAGGTGCGGAACATCGCCGGCGTCACGACCGCGGTCGCCCGCGGCGACTTGTCGCGCAAGATCACCGTCGACGTGAAGGGCGAGATCAGCGAGCTCAAGAACACCATCAACACGATGGTCGACCAGCTCAACGC
>JBPYFA010000075.1:0-14531 GCA_051986585.1 Vicinamibacterales bacterium
TGGGGAACGTCTTCTGCTGTGCCTGGCGGCCCGATCAGATTAGCGATCCGAACACCGGCGGGTCACGGGATGCGTTCTTCAATCAGGCGGCATACGCCATTCCTGCGCCGGGAAAACTCGGCAACGCCAAAAAAGGCAGCCTGAAAGGGCCGGGCACGTGGGTCGTGAACTTCGCGATCTACAAGGATGTTCTACAGCAGGGCAATTTCCGTCTGCAGTTTTCAGCGCTGCTCGACAACGCGTTCAACCATCCGCAGTTCTTCCCGGGTTATGGGAGCGGATTCGTCGATCTCACGTCCTTCCTGATCGATGGCGATCCCAATAACGGCAGTACGGGTGTGCTGGGTGCGGACACTATAGCGAACGCCGAAGGCTTTTCGCCCGGACGAGTCATACGTTTGGGCATCAGAGCGACGTTCTGATGCCCTGGGAGTGAGATGAAGCGGCCGGTAGCATTACTTACTGCGCGTGGGGGCCTATCCCCACGCGCTCTCGCTCGGCGGCTACGCGCCTCGCTCGGGCCGCAGGCGCTCGCGCTCCTTGGCGCGGTGGCAGTCTTATCCGCAGCTCCGAGTGCACCGGTTCGCGTGTGGGAAGGCACGCTGCAGATTCCAACCTACGCGGAAGGGCCGGCAAATCCGAACCCACCGTTCGACCTCTTTTCCTACGGGCGATTCAACTACCCGTATCCCAATCGCGACGCGTTGACGGATCGCCGCGAACCAGTCGCATGGCGCACGCTGAATCTCGAGAACGAATACTTGCGCCTCACGGTGCTGCCCGATCTCGGCGGACACATCTACAGCTGTCTCGATAAACGAACCGGGCATGAGATGTTTTACGCCAACACCGCGATCAAGAAGGCGCTGATCGGATATCGAGGAGCATGGGCCGCGTTCGGCGTCGAATTCAACTTCCCGGTATCGCACAACTGGATGTCGATGTCGCCGGTTGACTTTGCCACCGTGCCGCACGACGACGGCAGCGCCTCGATCTGGGTCGGGAACGTCGATCAGGTCTACGGCGGCCAGTGGCGCGTCGAGCTCCGGCTCGATCCGGGCCGGTCGATGCTGAGGGAGAACGTCGATCTCTACAACGCGAGCGCCGAGCGGCATCGATACTACTGGTGGAACAACGGCGCCGTGCAGGTGTGGGACGACTCCCAGCTCGTGTATCCAACCGAACTGATGGCGACACACGGGTTCACGCGGATCGAGCGCTGGCCGGTTGACGAAAAAGGACAGGACCTCAGCGTCATCCGCAATCAGGCAGACGGCCCGGTGTCGTTGTTTACTTACGCGACCAGAGAACCATTCGTCGGCGTCTATCATCCGCACACGCAAAGCGGCACGGTCCACGTCGCTTCCCCGTCCGAGCTCCCCACTCACAAAGTCTGGTCGTGGGGTCACGATCGCGACGCCGCCGACTGGCGCACGGCGCTGTCGGACGACGACAGCGCGTATGTGGAGCTTCAGGCCGGCCTGTTCCGGAACCAGGAAACCTACGCCTTTCTCGAGCCGCAGGAAACGGTGAGCTTCTCGGAGTACTGGCTGCCAGTACGCGATCTCGGCGGCATCACGCGCGCGAACGTTGATGCGGTGATGCACCTGGAGCGGACGACCGCAACGCACGTGCGCATCGCGCTCGACGTCACGCGCGACTTGCCGGATGCACACGTAATCATCGGTGGGGCCACGCCCGTGCTCGACACCCGAGTCTCGCTCTCGCCGCGCGAAACCTGGCGTTGGGAAGGTGAAGAGCCGAGCGGCCACACCGATATTCGGTTCGAGGTCAGCGATGCGGCGGGCCAGCCGGTCATGACGCATCGCGAAGGGCACTTCGATCGAACGCCCGCCACCGACGTCGAGGCCGGCCCGCAGCAACCGCCGTCACTTCGACCCGCGGCGGCCGACGTCAATGACATCCTCGAACGAGGGCGGACGGATGAACTCGAGGGACGTCGACAAATCGCGATGTCGCGGTATCAAGCGGCGGTCAGGACACATGCCGACAGCGTTTCCCTCCTGAAGGCGGCGGGCCGGCTTGCGGCCTCGCTCGGGTGGCCGTCGTCGGGAGGCCCTTCGGCCGCCAACGCGATCAAATGGCTCGAACGCGCGCTTGCCGGTAACACCACGGACTTTGAGGTGCAGTATTACCTCGGCGACGCGCTCCTCAGTGCCGGCAGAGCGGCCGAGGCCGAGCGTTACTTGGAATCGTCGCAGCGTTTTCGCTCGACCCGGGTCGCTGCCTCGCTTGGCCTCGCTCGTGCGCTGGCGCTTCGCGGCCGGCCGGAGCTGTCGCTGGCGCCCCTACGAACCGCGATTGCCGACACGCCTCGGGCAACGGTACCGCGGGCACTCGAGGTCGCGCTGCTTCGTCGCCAGGGCAATCGTGACGCAGCGCGTGAAAAGGCGCACCAAGCCCGGCTGATCGATCCGACCAGCAGCATGGTTCGGTACGAGCTGACGCGACTCGACGAGCCCGATCCCGGCCTCTGGCCACATCTGGCCGCCGATTCAAACCGCGTGCTCGACCTCGTCGATCAGTACTTCGCGATTGGCGCGTTCGACGACGCCCTGGCACTACTCGACCGGCAGTATCCATCGGTCGAAGCACCCATGCGCGAGCCCGGCGCTGTTGCTGTCGATCAATCGCCGCTGGTCGCGTACTACCGCGGCTACGCGCGGGCGAGGAACGGTGGTGATCCGTCCACGGATTTTCGCGCGGCACGATCGCGGCCGACCACCTATGTATTTCCGAGCCGCCGATCGACGTACCAGGTCTTGAACGCGGCACTAACGGCAGATCCTGACGACGCGACGGCAAGATTCCTGCTCGGATCGCTCTACCTCTCGAGCGGACTTTCCGACGCGGCCATCGAGTCGTGGCAGCGAATCCGGCACACCCAGCCGCCATTGCCGATCCTGCATCGCAATCTCGGGCTCGCCTTGTTGCAACGCGCCGATTACCCGGGGGCTCGAGCGGTGCTGCAGGAAGGGCTCGTCGCGGACAAGAACAACGTCGAGATCTATCTGACGCTCGACGGTGTGCTCAGCGCGCTCGAGGCGTCGCCGCACGAACGAGCCGCTGCGCTCGGGCGTTTCCCCGCGGGCGGCACCGACGTGCCGGCATCGCTGGTCTTCAAGCGAGCGCTCGCACTGGCCGAAGCGGGCGATGCGGCTGGCGCCGGCGATCTCTTTCGCGATCGCTTCTTTCCGCGCGAAGAAGGAGGTACCAGCGTCAGGACCGTCTTCGCTCAGGTGCGGCTGACGTCGGCGCGCGTCGACGCTGACGCTGGGAAATGCGACGCCGCCATCAAGACCCTTCGTTCACTGTCGACAGAGCAAACCGGACTGCCGTTCACGAAGGGCGGCCTCGCCGATGCGCTGGCCTCGCCCCTGCTCGCTCAGCAGGTCGGCGATGTTGAATCGAAATGTGGCCACACGACAGAGGCCCGCGTGCGGTGGGAGAAGCTGGCCGGGCCTCTCGCGACGGATGCTGCACCGCTCCCGCTCTCGATTGCCGATCGCGCGGCGCGGCGACTCGGTCGGCCCCGAACCGCCGACGAACGAGCCCGACTCGAACGGGCGCTCGAGAACGCGACCGCGACGCTCGAGTCCGCAGGCACCAGCAGCCCTGGGCTGATGGAGTATGGACGCGGCGAGCTCCTGGCAGCCCTCGGACGGTCGAGCGAAGCTCGAGAGTCGTTACATCGCGTGTTTACCTATCCCGATCGCGGGCTGTCGCATGCGCTCGCGCGCGCCGCGCTCCGGGAGTTGGGGCAGAAGCCGCGAAAGTGATCCGTGATTACCAAGCGCTATGAAAGCTCAATCCATCCTCCTCACCCTGATCCTGACGTTGGCGCCGTCATTGGCCAGCGGCGGCGTGCGCCGGGTGTGGGTCGTCAACGACGGCGAGAAGGTCGAACGAGACGACACACATCACCCTGCGAGCGCCCGCAACTCGGCGTGGGATGGTCGCGTTGCCCACATCTTCGGTGCGAGAAACGAAATCGTCGCGTTTCAGGTGATCGTCGAAGCGGATCAACGCGGCGTCAAGGCGCTATCAGTCCAGCTCGGTTCACTGACCTCTGGCCCCGATCGCATCGTCTACCGCGCACCGGCAGTCGATCCCACCGACTACGTCGATCGGCCGATTCAAATTTTCACCGAGCACTACATGGAGGTCACGTCCCCTTCCAATGCTTCGTGGGTGTACGACCCGCACGGGCCGGCGGCGCCGCCCGATCCGACGGGATGGAAGCCGGTTCAGCTCGTGCCGGAGAATGCCCGGGCCGGCCGCGGCGGACTGCCAATCAGCGTTCGTCCCGGAGAAAACCAGGCTATCTGGATCGAGATATACATCGACCGTGACCGTAGGCCAGGACTCTATAAGGGGAACATCGACATTCGTGCCGATCGCGTGCGTCGTGTTGTTCCCATCGAGCTCGACGTCTTCGATTTCACGCTGCCTGACGAAAACAGCATGCACGCGATGCTGTATTACTCGAGCGATCAGCCCGAGCTTTACCAGGGCCGGAACCTCGACGCTGCCTATCATCGACTGGCTCACCGCTACCGCGTCGAGTTCGTCCACGCGTACGACGAGGGGACGTTGTCCTCGGCGTGGGATCGATTTTCCGGAAAAGACTTCACGAGGGAACGCGGCTATGTCGGGCCCGGTGAGGGCAAGGGGAACGTGCTCGCGCCGCGCACGTTTTATGGTCCCGGCCGCGATTTCGACGATCGCGCGTCGGCGTGGACCCACAGCGATGCGTGGATGACATTTCTCCGCGACAAGCTGCCGCACGCGATTACGTTTCTCTATCTGCCCGACGAACCTCGCGCGCCCGAGTATCCGCACATCCTCGCGCTCGCGGACAACATTCATTCGAACCCGGGACCGGGCCGGGCGCTGCCCACATTTGTGACCAGCACGTACGTTGAAGCGCTCGATCAGGCCATCGACATCTGGTGTTCAGGCCCGAAGGGATTCAAGCTCGATCGTGTCGCGAGCGAACGAGCGCGAGGCCGGCAGTTCTGGTTCTACAACGGCGGACGGCCACAGGGCGGTGCGATCACCATCGACGCGCCCGCGACCGACGCCCGGGCGACGATTTGGGCCGCGTTCAAGCACGATGTCGCCGTGTATTTCTATTGGAACGCCGTCCACTGGCGCCACAATTCGCAAAAACAGGGCGAGCGCAACCAGAACGTCTGGGCCGACAGCATCACATTCGACAATCGCCGTCAGCCAAACCGATCGCCCGAGGATGAGGGATTCATCCACGGCGACGGTGTCCTCGTCTATCCAGGAGAAGAGCGGTTGCATCCCGACGAAGATCGTGGAGTGCCAGGACCCATCGCCACCATTCAACTGGCAAACTTTCGCCGCGGATTGCAGGATCACCAGTATCTGACGTTGGCGAAGAAGCTGGGACTCGACACCGCCGTGGACAAAGCGGTGCAGGCAATCGTCCCGCGAGTGTTTTCCGACGCCGGACCGCGCGTCAGTTTTCCTGAAACAGGCGACCCGTACGAAGCGGCCCGTTTAGAACTTGCGCGTGCGATTGCCGCTGCGACGAGGCGGCAATAGATCGGGTTCTACACGGTTCTTCGGGGTTCTACAGGGTTCTACAGGGTTCGGTTCTTGGGTTCCACGAGGTTCGGTTCTGCAGGGTTCCACGAGGGTCGGTTCTGCACGATTCAACAAGGCTCTACACCTTCCGCGGTTTGCCGTCGAGCGAGAACCGCCCAGAACCTCTGAGAACCTTGCAGAACCAGAACCTTGCAGAACCCAAGAACCGAACCCTGTAGAACCCAGCAGAACCCCGTAGAACCCCGTAGAACCCCGTAGAACCCGGGCCCTCAGAGTATTTCACCCCGAATTCATCCTCCGCTGAGTACTTCGCCCGCAGCAGCCACGTAGAGTGGCTGCATGAACGGTCTGATCGCGCCATCGATCTTCGCGATGACGGCGTCGCTGTGGTCGGTCAGTGCTGCGGCACAAACAGAGGCCGGGTCAGCGCCGTCGAACGTGGAGCGGGCCGCCGCCCTACGAGCGCAAGGCCTCGAGCTTGGGTACAACCTCGATTACGAGCAGGCGCTGGCGACGTTCGGGGACGCCATCGCCGCCGATCCGGCAAACCCCGCTGGTTACAGGCTGGCTGCGGCAACGATGTGGATCCATGCGCTCTTTCGCCAGGGCGCGGTCACCGCAGACGACTATCTCGGACAGGCGAGATCCGATGTCGCGCGAAAGCCGATGGCGGCGGACGTCGCTGCAACATTTCAAGCGGATATCGATCGCGCCCTGACGCTCGCCGACGAGCGGCTTCACGATCATCCAACCGACGCCGATGCGCACTTCCAGGTCGGCGCGGCGTACGCGTTCCTGACGACCTACAAGGCCACCATCGAAGGCCGGTTGATCGGCAGCCTGGGATCGGCACGGCGCGCCTACAACGAGCACGAGCGGGTGCTGACGCTCGACCCCCGGCGACACGACGCAGGGCTCACGGTCGGCATCTATCGGTACGGTGTGTCGACGTTATCGGCGCCGCTGCGGCTCCTGGCCGGTCTCGCCGGCTTTGGTGGCGGTCGTGAGCGAGGGCTTCGCCTGATTGAAGACGCGGCGCGCTATCCAAGCGACGTCCAGGCCAACGCCCGATTCACGCTCGTCGTGATCTACAACCGGGAACACCGATACGCCGACGCGCTGCGAGTCATCCACGACCTCCAGCAGTTGTATCCCCGCAATCGTTTGTTGTGGCTGGAAGCAGGGAGCACGGCGCTGCGCGCCGGCGATTTCGAGAATGCCCGGGCGGTTCTCGAAAACGGCATCGATCGCCTCGCGCGAGACCAGCGCCCGAAGGCGTATGGAGAGGAGACGCGGTGGAAGTATTACCACGGAGCGGCGCTCGTGGGATTGCACCAAACGGCAGACGCAGACCGGGAACTGCGGGCGGTCCTCTCCGGCGAAGCGGCGGAGTGGCTTCGCGGCCGCGCGCACAAAGAGTTGGGCAAGCTCGCCGACTTGGCCGGCAATCGTGCCGGTGCGCTCGCGGAATACCGCCTCGCCAGCCGGATTGGCCGGGACCAGCACGATCCCGTCGGCGCCGAGGAGGCTGCGGCGCTGATCGCATCTCCATACCGGTAGATCAAGGAGACAGACATGGGCGACGCACGCTGGCGGAAGCGGCGACGGGTGATCGGCATTGCGGCACTCTCGTGGCTCGTCGCCTACTTCGCGGTGGCGCTTTCGCGACCGGGCGCCGTTCACACCGGCGATGTCACACGAGAAGCGCTGCGAGCGAGCTTTCAATCCGACATGCGCCATGTCGTCTATCGCTGGTCTCCTGACGACCCGCGATCGGAAGAAGAAAAGCGAACCGCGCTGTTCGACTTTGTCTATCAAACCTACGACAGCTCCGCGTGGATACCGCAATCGCTCTTCGACGGCAATCTGGCAACACAGGCCATCGTCGGCGACGTGAACACGATCGTCCGCGACAAGGCCGGGTTGGTCTTGTGGCGCGACAATCCGCGCGTTCCGGCTTTCGGAATGGCGCCCAGCCACGGCCGAGGCGAGCCGCTGAAATGGACGGTCAACTGCAATACGTGCCACACGGCCGAGATCGACGGCGTCGTGTACTTCGGCGCAGGGACGAAGACGTTCGATGACAAGTGGCTTGGGGACTCGCTGAAGATTCTGACCAACGAACGCTGGCGATCGGTGATGTTGCGAAACCCGACGGATCAGGCCTATGCCGCTGCGGCCAATCGCATCCTCAATAGCCATCATCACGACAAGATCGATGCCTTGACGCGTGCGCGATCGACGGCGTTTGCGGCGTCGCACGTCGAGCTCTACATGCGGCCCCATGATGGTCAGATGCCGGCAACCGACGAAGTGGGCCGTGGAGACGTCAAAACCCCGCCGCTGTGGCACACCGCAGCCAAGATTCAATCGGGACGGTGGTACAGCGACGGGAGTTTTCATGGCCGCGTTCCGATGATGGCCTCGTCCATGGAGCTGGAAAAGGATCGGCCGTTCGATGCCCTCGTAAGAACGGTCATTCCGACGATCAAGCAGGAGTTCGATTCCGTCATTACTTACTTGCGCCCTCCGCCCTATCCTTACCCGATCGATCGAGCGCTCGCTGAAAAAGGGAAAGAGCTCTTCTACTCGAAAGAGATGCGGTGCTCCCGCTGCCATGGTGAATATGATGGCCAAGGGAATGTGCGATGGCCTGGCGTCCACACCGATGTGGATACCGATATCGGCCGCCGCGACGTGGTCTCCGATGGGTTCATCGCAGCCTTCGACTCGAGCCCGCTCGCCGCCGAGGGCACATTGGAGAAAAGCGAAGGCTACGCGGCCACGCCGCTGACCGGCGTCTGGGCGAATTATCCGTATCTGCACAACGGCAGCGTCCCGACGCTTTATCATCTGCTTGGGCCAGTATCGGAGCGACCGGCGATCTTCAGCGTCATGGCCGCCCGCCATTTCGATCGCGAGCGGGTCGGACAGGTCCTTTATACCGATCCTGACGACTCGCGACTTGGCGAGCGGTTGCTGCTGCGCCGATACGGGTCGGATCGAAACTGGTTTAACTCGTCCCGTGAAGGATGCGGCAACGCAGGCCACGACATGTGGCCCCGGATCAGAACGGATGAGAACCGTCGCGCGTTGATCGAGTACTTGAAGACGTTGTAGCTCTCGCGGTTTTTGGTTTTTGGTTTTCGGTTTTTGGTTTTGGGTTTTCAGTTTTTGGTTTTTGGTTCGTTTTCGGTTCTTGGTTCTTGGTTTGCGGTTCTTGGTTCTTGGTTTGCGGTTCTTTGATCGTAAAACACAGAACGCAGAACGGACAGGTTTTGCAGCGAAGTCCAGAGCCCTACCAGGCAATCGTGGTTGGCGCAGGGCCGTCGGGGCTGGCGTCGTCGCACGAGCTTGCCCGGGCTGGCGTGCGGCATATCGTTGTTGAACGTGGACCCGCAATCGGGAACACCTGGGCCCAGCTCTATGACGGTCTCGTTCTGCATACAGGCAAGCATCTGTCGGCCTTGCCCGGGATGCCGTTTCCGTCGTCGACGCCGCTGTTCCCTACTCGCAGCGACTTTCTTGACTACCTGCACAAGTACGCAGACGTGCATCAGCTGCCGGTGCGAACTGACGCCGAGGTGAAAGTCGTGCGCCGCGAGGGACCACACTGGACAATCGAGCTTGGCGACGGAGGATCGCTGCGTGGGCGCACTCTCGTCATCGCCACGGGCATCGTGTCGAACCCATTCATTCCGGAGATTGCGAGCCGATCGCGATTTGGTGGCCGGGTTCTTCACAGCGTCGACTACCGACGCCCCGATCCGTTCTCGAATCAGCGGGTGCTGGTCGTCGGTGCGGGAAACTCGTCGGGAGAGATCAGCGCGGAGCTTGCGGCGGCCGGCGCCAGGGTGAGCGTGGCGGTCCGATCCGGCGCCCGGGTCGTCCCACGCGAGTTGCTTGGAGTACCAATCCAGTACGTTGGCGTCGCCCTTCGATCGCTGCCGGCTCCGTTGCTGAAGCGTGCGGTGTCAATCACCAGCGCCATTGGCGGCCGCATACATGGTCCGTCTCCTCTCCCGCCTCCGTCTGATTCCCCCTGTGCGACGGTTCCGCTCATCGGCTTTCATCTCACCGATGGCGTCCGATCAGGGCGTATTCAACTCCGACCGGGACTCTCGGAGTTCACGCGACTGGGTGTACGGTTTTCCGATGGCAGTGAAGAACCGTTCGACACGGTGATACTGGCGACGGGATACCGCGCCGCGCTCGGCATGCTCGACGCCGGCGTTCATCGAGACCGGTGCGGCTTCGCCGTTCGGCGTCGGCGTGTGGCGAGCGCCGATTACGATCGGCTGTATTTCGTCGGCCACAACTATGACGTGGCCGGTGGCCTCCGCAACATCGCCGAAGACGCACGGCTCGCGGCACGCCTCATTGCGGCGGACCTGCGTGGTAGTGGCCGAACGTAAACAGAAATGCAGCGACGAAGGAATGGAAGATGATCGGGATGGTTCCACCGAACCATCGCTGGTCAGGCCGCCGCCACATCCTGATGATGTAGCGCACGATCATCCCGCCGAAATACAGGTAACTGAACCAGATTATGCCGCGGCCCATGTCCGGACGCTGCGGATCGATGAAGATCCCGTCGCCTCGAAGCGCGTCGATCGAAATCCACACCATGATCGTCAGCACGACAATCTGTCCTGCGAGGAGCACGGGATAAGGAAGCAGGCCGGATTGCCATTGCTCCATCGGAGGAAGCCACCGAGGAGCACGGATCACGACGACCAGCTGGCCGACGACGCGCAGCACGAGCAGACAGGTAAAGAGCCAGAGAAAAAGGGCGGTGACCACCACCTGGATATTTTGCCGCGAGTTCTCACAGGGAGCGCCGAAGATCCCCGCGTGAGATCCTTTGCGACCTCTGCGAGCAATCCCTCGCAATCTCTACGAGATCAGGCCAGGGCAGGGCCGCGGCGGTTGGAAGCGTTCCAGCGCGCCAGGGTCGCGACCGCGGCGATCAGCGAGTTGGCGTCAATCGGTTTTGCCAGGTGCAGCTGGAAACCAGCATCGAGGGCTTCCTGGCGATCCTCTTCGCGCGCAAATGCGGTCAGCGCAGCAGCAGGAACTGCCGCAACCGGGGCATCGAGGGCGCGCAGGCGGCGAATCAGCGAATAACCGTCCTCGCCAGGCATCGCGATGTCGGCGAGCAGCACGTTGACGTCGGTCTGTTGGAGCAGCGACATCGCTTCGGCAGCGGATCCGGCCGTCAGCACCGTCGCGTCACAGCTTTCGAGATGTGCGGCGACGACATGGCGGCTCTCGTCGTCGTCGTCGACCACCATGACCGAGAGCCCGCGGAGCGAGTTCTCGTCTTTGATGACCGGATCGACCGTCGCATCCGTTACACGGCGGTGGTGGCGTACGGCAACGATCGGAAGACGGACGGTAAAAACGGCGCCGCGACCATCCGGATTGTTGTCCGCGGTGACGGTACCCCCATGGGCCTCGACGATCTGGCGGACGATGGAGAGCCCAAGACCAAGTCCGGCGTGCGTGCGGGTCGTCGACGCATCCGCCTGGCGGAAGGGTTCGAACACGTGCGGCAGGAACTCTTGGGGAATTCCCTGGCCGCTGTCGCTGACGATCATTTCCGCGGTGCCACCGGAACTACGAAGCCTGACGCGAACGATCCCGCGTTCGGGAGTGAACTTGACCGCGTTCGACAGGAGATTCCAGATCACCTGCTGCAACCGTGAGCTGTCGCCAAACACGGTGCTGAGTCCGGGATCGGCGTCCACGACAATATGAATGTGCTTGGCTTCGATGACGGGTTGAACGACCGCCACCGCGCCATGCACGATGTCGATCAGATCGACGGTGCTTCGCTCGAGACGAAGTTTTCCCGACATGATGCGAGCGACGTCGAGCAGCTCGTCGATCAACTGAGCTTGCCGTTTGCCGCTCTCGAGGATCGCGCGAGCTGCGCGGCCGCTCTTGGCCTCGTCGAGCTTTCCACTCTGCAGCAACTCCGACCAGCCGAGAATCGCGTTCAGCGGCGTCCGAAGTTCGTGCGACACCATCGCGAGGAACTGATCTTTCAACCGGTTGGCCTGTTCGGCAGCGGCACGAGCCGCGTGCTCGCGGTTCAACAGCGTTCGGCGCGCTTCTTCGAGCCGCGTCATGTCGGCAAGCGTCGTTGCCAGCCGCTCCTTCTCCTGGGCGAGTGCCTGTTCGGCATTCAGCGCCTGACGCAGCGCTTCGAGCGCCTCCGAGTGCAGCTTCTGTGTCTCCTGCACGTGCCGGCGCTGATCTTCAAGCCGGCCCACGAACAGCTCATAGGTGCGGTAGGTGAGATAGACGGGCGCGAGCAGTACCAGCGCCTCCCAGTGGCGGCCGCGCTCGACGACGAGCGCCGCAAGCGCTCCAGCGCTTCCCGCCACCATGAAGCTTGGTGCGCTCCACAGAAATTCGTCGTGCCACACCGACCACCAGCTGCGCGCCGACGACAAGGCGATCGCACCGGCAACCAGATTCGTGTTCACCACGAAATATGTCGCGATCGCGCCAACCAGCGGCTTCGCGATCGACGATAGATCGATGAACCCGGGTGTTCCGCCAAGCGACACGTAGGCGAGGCCGGTCGCCACCATGGTGATGGCTTCGGCCGACATGCTGAACGTCGTGCGATAGAGCGGATACGACTGCTTCACCCTGAATGTGCACTGCATCCACGCGCCGGCCACGGCGACGATCACGGCCGGGCCGAGGCCGAGCAGGAGCAGCGTCATCAAATCGGCGGCATAGGATACCGAGAGCGTGGAGCCACTCGATAACGAGAGCGGCAGCGTGACCTTCCAGGCAGATGTGATGCACGCGAGCAGCAGAAGCGAGCCGAGCAGCAGAGGATCGGGGTAGGTGTGCGGCAAAGAGGTCGCGAACACGATTGCACCGAACGCGATGACAATCGCGACATAGAACTGCGCCATGCGCGGCAGACCCTGCCACGCGAGTGGATTCGCAATCCGCCGGGCAACCACCGCGACCGTCATGCTATTTCCCCTTCCAGATTACAGGCTCGCAATCCGGATCGCTGCAGCTCGTGCCCCAGACGACCGTATCCCCTTCGTCGCTCGTTCCCCAGACCACGGTGTCGCCTTCGTCGCTGGTTCCCCACACGACGGTGTCACCTTCATCGCTGGTGCCCCAGACGACCGTGTCTCCCTCGTCGTTCGTGCCGTACACGCTTCCCGTCCACGGCATCTGACAATCCGCGCCGCCGCACATTGGCCCCCACACCACATTGACCGCGGCGCTTTGTCCAAACCGCCACCTTCCCGAAACCCATTTGCAGGTACTGTCGGCGCAGATGACGCCCCACTCGATCGATTGGCCGCCGCCGGTCGCGGACGCTCCCCAGGTAACATCGGTGGACCACGCATTCGCGTACGGCGTCAACCTACCGCCGCGAACTAGCTGACTCCCCCAGATGAGGTCTTTCGACCAGTTGGTATCGTCGGGATACGCGCCTGCCCATGGGGCAGCGAGATATCGCGCCAACTGCACAGCGCCGAGCGCATTCAGGAAGCCGGCCCCCTGAGTGAGTGGGTCATATCCATCGTGCGTCTCTGCCGTGTACTGCAGGATTGCCTTGACGGCGTTCGGGGTGAGCGCGGGGTTGGCCTGCAACATGAGCGCGACAGTACCGGTCACGACCGGGGCGGCCATGCTCGACCCGCTCAGGCTCAAATACGGGAGATATGTGGTGGGCACTGTGCCGGCCAGCAAGTACGCGCCCTTGGTCGAGTAGAACGTGCTGGTCGGATTGCTCAGCGATTCGATGCCAACACCGGGAGCAACGAGGTCCGGCTTGGCTGTGTTATCGATCGCTGCCGGCCCGCGTGAGCTGAATGTCGCAATCGTGTCGTCAGTGCGATCGATCGTGCCCATGTGGTTTGACGCGCCGACCGTCAACACCGACGGCGCATTCCCGGGAGCGGTGATGCCACCATGGTGCTGCCGGCCGTCGCTCGCGCGCCCGTTGTTGCCTGCGGCTGCCACCACGACGATCCCCGACTTCACCGCCGCTTCCGCCGCGACCGTGAGCGGATCGGTTGTGTAGGACTCGTACACGCCAGTCGCGACCGAGAGATTGACGACGCGGACGTTGAGGTCGACTTTGTGGCTGACGACGTAGTCCAGCGCGTCGATCACGTCGCTGATGTGACCGTTGCCTTGATTGTCGAGGACCTTCAGCCCGATCAATCGAGCGCCCGGAGCGATGCCCGTGCGCCGGCCGTCGGAATCGAACCCGTTGCCGGCGATGATGCCGGCGACGTGCGTCCCATGTCCGTAGTCGTCATAGGGCGTACCCTGGCCGTTGACGAAATCCAGGAACTGATCGACCCGGAGGGCGCCGTTCGTTCCACGCAGGTCGTCGAGTCCACCTGCGATTCCGGAGTCAATGATCGCGACGCCGATGCCGGAACCGTCGTAGCCAAACTGCTGGCGAACCGTCGTGGCGCCCACGGTGGCGCCGGTCCGTTCCATCGCCCCTGAAATCACACGGTCGTCCCAGACCTGGGCGACTCGTGGATGGTTTGCCAACGCTGTCAGCGCGCCATTGGGGAGATCGGCCACGCGCCCGTTGATCAGTCCCAATGATTTTCTGGAGCTGCCTCCAACTCCTCGGATGATGTCATCGACCTCGCTTGCCGAGGCATCGCTGGCAGCACGGATGATCACTCGGGAACGACCGAGCATCGCCGCCCGGCCTCGCAGCGGCTTGTCCATCTTGTTTAGCGTCCCCTGACTGTCCAGGGTTGTCGTCGATGCAGACTGACCCGCAACGGCAAGGAAGAGGATCACAACGAGCAGACGACCGAATGTGTCGCGTGTGGGCATAGTAATGTCTTCACGCCTAGCAACGGACGTACCGTTCAGCTGGAGAACAGCCAGTCCCGAGAAGTTTAGGATTTCGGTGT
>JBPYFA010000076.1:0-22737 GCA_051986585.1 Vicinamibacterales bacterium
GCGGCGTTCCTTGCGTACGACAGGCCCTGCCGGCCTTCGAACAGATAGCGGATATTCGTGTTGCCGCGCTCGATGAAACTCTGCACGACGTCCCGAGTCTGATCGGTCGAATTGTTGTCGACCACCACCACTTCGTACCGTACACCGTCGCCGATTTCGTTGCTGACAATACTCTCGAGCGCCTCTCGCAGCAGCTCGTGGCGGTTGTACGTGCACACGTTCACCGAGACATCACATGTCTCCGGTCTGCCCCTGTCACCGGCCGATGGCATCGTAGGTCTCCGGCTCATGACCGAGTGCAACGCGAGAAGTCTTTCGCCAGGCGTGAGAGAAGAACCCTCGCGGATGGTAGTGAAGGAGCCACAGGAGCGCCACAAACGCCTGTCTCCATTCGTGGGCCCGGAGCTGTCTCCGCGCGGTGTCCATGAGCTGATCGCCGTACTGCTGCCGCCAGCTCCTCATACCTTGCCGCAACGCGCGCTCGGCAGGGTGATTGCCTTTCACGATCGCCCGCTGCCCGCGCATCACCGTGAGAGTCGAGCGCATCATCAGCATCGGCTGACGCGACGTGCTCGTCTCGTGCTGCCGATATTCGGCGACGACCTGGTCGTGGCACTGGATCGGCTGCTGCCGCGCAATTCTCAGGTACAAGTCATAGTCCTCCGCGCCGGAGACGGTGGTCTTGAAGCCACCAAGGGTCCTGACGATTTCGGTTCGGAACATCGCGGCCCCCGGCATCCAGATGAGATTGCGCGTGAGGAAGTTCAGATAGTGGTCGCGCTCAACCACCGCTTGCTGCCTCGTGTACCTCTGGACACCATCCGGACCAATCGACACGCAGCGGCCAGCGACAAGAGCGGATTGCGGATGTTCAGAAAATTGCTGCAACGCAATCTCGAACGCGCGAGGTAATAGCCGATCGTCGGAGTCGAGGAACACGACATAGTTGCCGATGACCTGCGCGAGACCGGCGTTGCGAGCGGCGCCTTGACCTTGATTGGTTTGCGAGAGGCACTGAACGGAATCGTAGCGTGACGCGACCTGCACTGTGTCGTCGACCGAACCGTCATCAACGACGATGATCTGCGAGGCCGGAGAGGTTTGGGCGATCACGCTCTCTATGGCCTGGCCGAGATACCTCGCCTGGTTGTAACAGGGGATCACGACCGACACGAGCTGGGAAGACGGCGAAGGTTTCATCGGACACGCTCCTCGAGTTTGGGCGTGTAAGCCTTGAGGAGTCCCCAGCTTTCGCTCGACGTGATCAGGTCCTCAACCCATATTTCAGGCCGTGACCAGATCCGGTGGAGGCGGTACTTCAGCTCGCATTCGACGACTCGTTTCCATAACCAGCGCGGCCGGCCAAAAAACAGACGCTTGTCTATTTCGTTCCACCGGCTGCCGAAATACCTGCCCCGGTTGTAGAAATGACGACGCAAGTACTTTGTCGTCTGTCGATGCTTCGGGACTTGGTGGCGCAGCGCTGCTGCGGGTACCCACCATCCTTCGGCTCCCTCGGTCAGCAGCGCTTGGATGACTTCGGTTTCTTCCCACCCGATCATCCGGCCAGGTCGGTAGCCCAGATCGGGGTCGTAAGGATGCTTCGCCTGCTCGGCTGCTCGGATGACGTAGTTGGCACCCCAGGGGATGACGTGAGTCGACAGCGGCATTGGTTCGCTTCCGAAGTCGCGCGCCGCGTAGACGCCGGCGATTGCCGGATAGATTTCGAGCAGCCAGTCCGGCGGCGTCCCGTCGAACCAGGGCTGGATCGGTCCGCCAAATATCGCGGCCGACGGCCAACGCCTGAACGCGTCGACATATTCGGCCAGCCACTGGTCGGATACCAGAACGTCGTCGTCGGTCCAGAGAATGTAGTCCCCGGTGGCTTCGGCGATGACGCGATTGCGGGCGTGAGACAAGCCCGGCCTGGGCTCGAAGACCCGCCTGATCGGCAAACGATCTTCGAACTTCTGGATAGCTGCGTCGGTGCGATCGGTGCAATTGTTATTAACGACGACGAGTTCCCAACCCGCATCCGTCGGAGCCGCGAGACGAGTAAAACCTTCGAGCGTTTGCTCGAGAGACGAGCAGCGGTTCCACGTGCAGATCGCGACAGTGACCTGCAATTTGCCCATTACTCAACGCCTCGATAATCGTACGACCAACCGGCGGATATGCATGGAACCGGGTTCGATGAGCGTACGCGAATTAGACTATTCAGCACGAACCGCATGCAGGTCGTGCCACACATCCAAACAGGGCGGACCGTAGGAGGAGCGCCCCACTTGATACGTCACCCATGTCAAAGCGACCTCGTCGAAGGTGTGCCAGGAGCCTGCTGTGTCTTCACCAAATGGCCCCGAGCTGCCAAGGGCAAACGTCCAATGCTTGCCGTTAATGCCCTGACCGTTCGACTGGGTCGATGGTGATGCGAGCCGTCTTCCGAGCCCGGCAACACGCTGGCCAAGTCGGTACAGCGAAGGGTACGGACGAAGTCGCTGTTTCACGAGCTGGGTGACGCTGAACGGATCGATCGCCATCTGGCTGTGGTCGTTTTGCGTGATCAGCTTGAACCGACTGTAGCCAAGGTCTCTGAGCATGAACAGCGGTTCGAGCTGCCGTCCCATTTCCAACGAGAAGTACTTCGGTAGATCCCGCTGATCGAGGTCTGCGACGCAGTACATGTCGTTTCCTTCGATATCGACTTTGAGGTAGAAAGGCACACCGTACTGGTCCAGCAGGTCGCGAAACGGCCGGCATTCGACATCGATTGCGTGGCAATTGTGACCGTCACGCGACGCGATCTGTCGATCGAACGAGTTCCAGACGCTCTTTCCTTCGCAGATCCAGAACTGCGCGGTCTCATGGCGCGGTCCGATCGCGGCTTGCACGAGTTCGAGCCGGCCGCGGCGAATTGGCTCGGCGAACCGCTCCCGCGCCTGCTCGATCAGTACAGGATCGACTTCGACGGCCACCACCCGATATCCCTTGTGCAGGTAGTACGCCGTGTCGTCGCCATCGTTCATCCCCACGTCGTAAATGAGATCGGTGATCATCGGATCAGCTCTCTCTGTCTATTGAGTACAGCTGCACCTCGCTGCTCAGGGTCCAATTGACTCGGCTACGCATTCAGGCTCGTCGCTCGACGACGCCGGACCCGGTGTCAGATGCCAACGATGAGGCATATAAAAAGTGCCTTGAACGAAGCGGCCCGGATCGATTCGAAGGGTCAGGCACTCGGTCTGCGAATCGATGCCCGTGCCGATCGCCTGCTCGGTGCGGACGATCGTGGCACTCAGGTAGTACATCCCTGGCTGCAGGCCGATCTCATCGACCTCGAACTCCACAGTTCCCATTCCGGGTTCGAGCGGTATTCCCAAACCGTTGTACGATGCTGTGGTGATCTGGCACCACAGACCGGCAAACCGGTCGACCACTGAATACAGGTAAATCTCGAAAACGGCATCGCGGACCGGCGAGTGAACCACGTATGAGACGCGCACTTTGGCGCTGGCGCCGGTGCGAAACACGGCGGCCGGTGCTCCACTGGCGTCGTGACATGTGACCGACGTGATGCGCGCTTCTCGCGACAAGATTCCATCGGCAACCGCGTGCGGTTCGCAGGGAGTGCAACCGCCGCCAACGTGCTGATACGCGGCGATCGCTTCGCTGGCCGTACCGATCGTCATGACCTGACCCTGTTTGAGGAGGATGACCCGATCGCACAGCCGTTCAACGGCACTCAGGTCGTGAGAGATGAACACGATCGTGCGGCCCTGTCGGTGCAATTCGTTGATCCGGTCGAGGCACTTCAATTGAAACGCGGCGTCCCCCACCGCCAGCACTTCGTCGAGGAGGAGAATGTCCGGCTCCAGATGAGCGGCAATCGAGAAGCCGAGCCGGACGTACATGCCGGAGGAGTAGTGTTTCACCGGCGCATCGATGAAGTCGCGCACACCGGCGAATTCGATGATTCGCTCGAGTTTGTCCGCGATCTCGCGGCGCCTCATCCCGAGGATTGAGCCGCTGAGGTAAATATTTTCGCGTCCGGTCAGCTCTGGATGAAATCCCGAACCGACTTCGATCAGAGCCGAGAGACGGCCATAGATCCGAATTTCGCCCGAGGTGGGCACAGTGACCTTCGAAAGCAGTTTCAGGATCGTGCTCTTGCCGGCGCCGTTGTGGCCGATAATCCCGAGCGTTTCCCCTTCCGCGACGGCGAACGACACATCACGCAGGGCCCAGAATTCATCCTGTCGTCGCGCCATACGGACGAGCCTGTGTCGCCATGACGAGCGACGGCCACCGTTCGAATCGGCGGTCCGTCGTACTTTGTATCGCTTCGCGACACGATCCATTGTGAGAGCGAACACGTTTTTCCCTGACCTGTCTAAATCACGTCGGCGACTGTTGCTTCGACGTGCTTGAAGTAAGCGAATGCGATTGGAAGCAGCACCGCAGCGACGATCGCTGACACCGCGAGCGCGTGAAATGCGGGCGGCTCGCCTTGCACAACGACACGCCGAAATGACTCAATCACGCCCGCCATCGGATTCAAGACATACAGCCCCTGCCACCTGGCCGGCACGACGCTGAGCGGGTACACGACCGGCGTTGCAAATATCCACAGCTGCAGGATCAACGGCATGGCCACACCGACGTCTCGGTAGCGAACTTGGACAGCACAGAGCACGAGAGACGCCGCAATCGTGAACAGCGTGAGCAAGATGACGACCGGAATCGCGTAAATGGCAAGCGGCGTAAGAGACACCTGGTAATACACCATCAACCCCGCGAGTACGGTCGAGGCAACCACGAAATCTATGAGGGCCGCAAACACGTATGTCAGCGGCAGAATCTCACGTGGGAAATGGACCTTGGTTACGAGATTGAAGTGACTGACAAGGCTGTTGGTCGCCGTAGACAATGCGGTCGCGAAGTAGGTCCACGGCAGCAGCGCGGAATACGCGAACAACGCGTAAGGAGTGTGCTCCGTCGGTACACGGGCCACTCGGGAAAATATGACCGTGTAAATAAGCATCAGTGAAAGCGGTTGCACAATGGCCCAGGCAACTCCCAGCATCGACTGTCGGTAACGAACTTTGAACCTGTGCAAGCTCAGCGTGTACACGAGGTCGCGATAATGGACGAGGTCTTGCAGCGCCGCCGCAAGCGCCCTTGGTGAGAAGGATGGCGCCCGGATGACGGACACAGACCGGCCAGACTGCTCAGTTCCATCGCCCTGATACAGGGAAAGAACCTCTGGCGCAATCGAGTCGCTTCGATTTCTTGGCTCGGCCGTTGAATGCGGGAAAGCAGTGTTTCGCTGACCATCCAGCGCAAGCGCCGGCTCCAAAGTCGGCGGTTCGTGCATCACGTCTGGGCGTTTGAAGCGCGTCGTTGATTTGATTGGCATTTGAACAGGCGGAGTCGTTCGACGGCACGCAACTGTCGTACCGTTGAACGTGCCCAACTGTCGTAGGAGGACGTGGACTCTGCCGGCCGGCTTAGCCACATGACGTCTCGTGAATCTTCCCCATCTCGCCAAACAGTTGCTGCCTCCGATCCTGATTCGGCCGATGCAGGCTGCAGCGCGCAGATTTTCACGATCCCCGGCCGATCTTTATGTCGCGAATGGTCGCCGACCTTGGACGTTTGGATATCTCGAGTACAAGCAGAAGTACATCGAATCGGTGCTCGACGATCAGGAGCTGATGTCCCGGTTCGCGAATGGAAGCATCCTGCCCGACGGCTATGGAATCGGCCTGGATGAGCGATGCATCGAATATCCGTGGCTCTTCAGCCTTCTCGATGTGCCGCCGCTCCGCCTGCTCGATGCCGGCTCGACGCTCAATCACGAGTTCGTGCTGAGACAGCCGCGTCTGCGCGATGCGACGATTCACATCCTGACGCTGGCGCCCGAGCCGACGTGTCTCTGGACAATGCCGGTGTCGTACATCTTTTCGGATCTTCGCGAGATGCCGATGCGCGACGGTTACTACGACGCGATCGCCTGTATCTCGACGCTCGAGCACGTCGGCTTCGACAACTCGTTCTACGCCCACCACCGTCCGACCGAGGCCGAGCGCCCGTTCGATTTCAGGCTCGTCATGCGCGAGCTACGGCGAGTGCTGGTGGCGGGCGGGGAACTCTTCTTGACGGTGCCTTTTGGCGAATACCGAAAGGCCGGATGGTTTCAGCAGTTCGACAGCGAACTGCTGCAGGACGCGGTCGCGTCTTTCAGTCCGTGCCGCGTCGCGATGAAGCGCTTTTATCGGTACCAACGATCGGGATGGCAGATTGCGGAGGAAGCGGCCGTGCGCGACAGCCAGTTCGTCGTCTGGAACGATCCCCGATCGGGGGCCGTGAAACCGCCGCGCGACGACTCGCCGACGAGCGATCTGGCCGCCGCCGCCAGGGCCGTGGCTTGCGTCAGACTGATCAAGGAATGAGAGTCGACCGGCTACAACCGAGCGGCAAGCTACGCTACTGCTGAGAGCAGTGCGTCAGTGAACGCGTCGTGGGAGAACTGGCGGGCCCTCTCACGCGCACTGGCTGCGAGCCTGTGCTGCTGCTCGGAATCCGAGAGGATCCGGCGCGTGGCAAGCACCATGTCGCCAAGTGTCCGACAGTGGATGCCGTCCACACCATCGCGCACCGTTTCGAGGGGCCCTCCCGCAGCGATCACGACCGGAACGCACCCATGTCCCATGGCCTCGACCAGTGAGATGCCGAAATGTTCCACACGTTCCGGCTCTACCATCGGATCGATGCCCAACCCGGCGGCGTGCCAGTACACCATCGAGGTCGACAGGCCGCGGTGCAACTCGTCAGCATCCGCATTCGCAATGACCTCGATCGGGAAACCGGCGCTTCGGCGACGCACCTCCTCGAAATACGTCCGGTCTGCTTCGCTCGGGCCCAGTCCGCCATACAGCGCCAGGGAGACGCCGTCCCGATAGAGGCCGCATTCGATGTAGGCCGCCACCATCTCCAGTGCGCACTTGTCCACGAGTCCACGCCCGAATCGGCCCACAGCGCATACCTTCCGCGATCGCTGTAGATCTTGCACAGGCGCGGCGGGGACCGGCGGATACACCACCTCCGCTCGCTGTCGCCAACGCTCCGCAATCCAAGACGCAGTGAACCTGGAGTTGGCGAACGCGGCGCGATAGGAGTGCATTCTTCGGTTCCAATACCATCGCGCGATTACCCGCCGACCACGCGCCTTCATGCCGGCACCGTCCGACGCTCCGAAGGGCGTCATCTCGAACGGACGGAGCAGCGGGAACTGCGTGTAATGGGCTCCCACCTTCGCACGATTGAACGGCGGCGGTCCATGGCCGATGCTGATGAACTGCTCGAAGCCTTCGCTGTAGAAACGTTCGCGGACGAAGGGCGCCCGCCAGCGCTCCATGCCATCCGCGTGGCCCTCTACAAAGGGGTGCATTGGCGCGCCTGCCCGCGGCACGGTCACCAGCGTCACGCGCGACATGTCGCTGCCGACGAAGCGCGACCACATCTCGTGGGTGACGCCCTGCCAGTGATGATGGAGACACACCTCGCGATCACCGGACGCCGCGGCCGCCAGTACGCCAGCGCAGTATTCGTTGCCGCCGAATCCACCCGCCGTGTCACTGTAGATTGCCAGCCTGCCCTTGCGTCGCGCTCGCATCACGTTACGACTCACCTAAGGCGACGGAGGCGGCGCTCCGCGGAACCTGAAACCATCGAGGGAGGGGTAGAGAATCGTCAGACCGGGCGCGTCTGGAAGCGTAATCGTCTCGAAACCTTGTTGCTGCAGCTCCTGCAGGTATCGTGGCACGCCCATGTCGTCCCGGAACCACGACTCGGATCGAAAGCGCTCCCACGGACCATCGTGCTCCCAACTCGAGTCGTGAAAGCATACGAGAGCGTCCTTGGTCAGCCAGCGGCGGAACAACTCGAAGTCCTGCCGGACGCCGTCGTAGGAGTGATCGCCGTCGATGAACAGGAAGTCGATGTTCTCGGTCCAGGACGCGGCTGCCATCTGCGATGTCTTGATGACGACATCGACGTACGCCGCCAGGTCATACATGCGAAGTCGTTCGTAGAGAAAAGGCAACGTCCGTCCAGACGTGCCCACGTCCGTCCACTCGTTGTCAGTGTGCGGATCGATCGCGTGGACCTTGCCCTGGCCGTTATCGGAGCACGCGAGCGCGAGAATGCAGGTGCTCTTTCCACGAGCGCTGCCGATCTCAACGATGCTTCGCGGTTTCAACGCGCGAACCAATCCGTAGAGCACATGTCCGTGATTGCCCAGGCCCGATTCCCAGTCCACCCACGACGCGTATGGCTCGACGAACAAGTCGGTGCGTGCCCGATGTCTTGGCGACAGGCGGCGAAGGAGGCCATTACCAAGCCGCTCCAGTAACTTCAGCTCTGACCTCTCGGTCACGATACCTGCTCCTGCCGCAGATGAGATTCCGTTTCGCTGGCGACCGGCTTCCGCCGTCGATTCAGCCGGGCCGTCCCGATGTGTGATGGCGGTCATTGTGAGTCGCAGCCGCATTCAGGTTCGCAATGAACGTGGTGGTGTTGGAAGCACGCAACTGCCGTGCCTGCGCCAACGCACGAGTTCCGGTAAAGCCGAGATGGAGCATGATGCCGCGGTGCCGGCATGATGCTGCGAAAATGGCGGATCGAGGAGCGCTGGACGCACGCGAATTAGTGAATGCTTCCGGAGTCGCCCGAGCCGGCCTGGTGGACGTTGTAGTTCACGCCTCCGATGGCGATGATTCCGGTTCTCGCGGCGTTGGGATTCGACGGCACGACAAATTGAAGCAGGCCGTTGCCAGTACCCGAGGCTCCGGCGGTGATCTGAATCCACGACACGTTGGGAACCGCGGTCCAACTGCACGCGCCGCTGACGATCACGAGCACGTTGCCCGTCCCGCCTGAACGCGGCAGGTCAGTCGAGGTCGGCGCGAAAACCCACGAACACAGCGACGACTGGTTGATCGTCAGCGTGTGCCCAGCGATAGTCACGGTACCTGTGCGAGGCGGCGACGAGTTCGGGTTGACCGCCACCGAGACCTGTCCCGATCCGCTGCCGCTCGAGGCTCCGAGCTTGAGCCAGTCAGCATCGGAACTCGCGCTCCACGAGCAGCCTGCTCCGGCGGTGACGGCGGCGGTCACAGTTCCCCCGCCGCCAGCGACCGCTTGCGATGCTGGCGCGACCGAATAGCTGCACCCGTTTGCCTGAGAGACCGTCAGCGGCATGCCCGCGATCGTGATCGTTCCGTTCCGCGCAGGGCCATCGTTTGCTGCGGCTGCAACCTGCACCGGGCCAGGGCCGTTTCCGCTCGCGCCACTCGCAATGCTGATCCATGGCACGGCGCTGGTCGCGCTCCACGCGCAGCCGTTGCCGGTTTGTACTTGAATCGTGGCGCTGGCCGCCTGAGCGCCGACCGAGACATTCGACGGCGCAATCGAATAACTGCAGGCGAGCGATTGGATGACCGTGATCGCGTGGTTCGCGACCACCAGAACACCCGATCGTTCCGGTCCGTCGCTCGAAGGGATATGGAACGTGACGGTTCCTGAGCCGCTGCCGGTGGCGCCGCTCGTAATCGTGATCCAGGACGACCGGCTTTCTGCGGTCCAGCTGCAGCCAGCGGCTGCTGTAACGGTCACCTGTCGATCGCCGCCGGCCCCATCGACGCGCACTGTGTCGGCGCCAACGCTAAAGGTGCAGCCGGGGACGCCCCCGCCACCGGTGCCCTGATCGACCTGCACGACCTGTCCAGCGATCGTGACACTGCCAGAACGAGCGGCTCCTGCAATCGCGTCCACGTGAAACGTGACCGTAGCGTCTCCGTGTCCATCGCGTCCCGTTGTGATCGCAATCCACGACACATTCGACGCTGCCGTCCACGTACATGAAGCCGCACTGGCATGGACGTCGATGCTGACGTCGGCGCCTGCGCTGCCGACAACTTCGTGGTTCGATGACACGCTGAGCGTACACGGTGTTCCCGCTTGTCCGATGTCGAGATGCTGGTCGTTGACCGCGACGCTCGCAGTCCGTGAGTTCGGGTCGCCATTCGTAGCGACCGAAAAGCGTACCGAGCCGTCGCCTTGTCCTCCGGTGGGCTGAGTCATCGTCACCCAGCTTGAATCGGTCTGCGCCGCCCATTGGCAGTCGCGGTTGGCGGTCACATGAATCGTGCCGATGCCGCCCCCGGCCGGGAACGGCGCGCCGTCGGCCGTGACCTGCACTGCACATTTGCTCGACGATGGCGCGGTCAGCGTTTCTGTCTGTGAGGACGAGCCGCATCCGGCCGAGACCAGCATCGTCGCGACGACGATCGTGACTGCTGTAGAGGAGACGAAACCTGAGAGAGTAAGCCTTGCCACCGTCCGCGCCCGGCTCGAGCGAGCGACGGATGAGTCCGCCGTTCGCAGAAATTCTCAACTCAGCAAGGCATGTGCCGCAGAGCTCGGGCTGTGAATACGCGCATCGGCGTAATGGCTGAGTTCTGGAATTGGGCAAATCGTGGGCGAGACTGTCAGGTGGCAGGGGTGACAGGGGTGCCCGGGCTGCCCGGGGTGCCCGGGGTGCCAGGAGTGCCAGCAGTGCCCGGGTTGCGGGGGTGCTGCGGGTGCCGAGGGTGCACCCCTGGCACTCAGACTCAATCGACAGGATAGAGCAGCACCTTCAACCCCTCGCGCGCGGCACACATGTCGAATGCACGCTGCCAATCGGTAATTGGCAGAGTGCTCGAGACGAGATCGCGCAGATCGACCTTGCCTTGCGCATAGATGTTCATCATGCGCGTCCAGGTCGCGGCGGTGTAGGTGACAGACCCACGCACGGTGAGCTGCTTGTAGAAGACCTGGTCCATCGGGAATGGGATGTCGCGGCCGCAGATGCCCACCTGCGTGTATCGACCCATCGGCCGTAGCGATTCCAGGCACCCTCGAACCGAATCCGGATGGCCCGAACATTCGAACGCGACATCCGCGCCGACGCCCCTGGTCAGCTCTCTGACCGCGTCACCGAGCGCGCGTTCTCCCACATCAACGATATGCGTTGCGCCGAAGCGCTTCGCCGCCGCCAGACGCTGACGATCCCCCGGCGTTCCGGCGACGATCGTTTCGATCCCTTCAGCGGCCAGCAGCTTCACGCAGAGCAGCCCAATCGGCCCGGGGCCGGAGACGACAGCGGTTTCACCAAGGCGTACCTGTGTGATTTCGGTGACCGCTTGCACCACTGCTGCGAACGGTTCGCTCAGGGCGCCAGCCTCGAGCGACATACCATCCGGAAGGCAATACAGCTGATCGGGCCGGACAACCAGATAGCGGGTGAACGCCCCATCGACGCCGTGACCCATGCCGCGCCGTTTCGGACAGAAAATGAAATAGCCGGACCGGCAGTAGGCGCACTGTCCACACGTGACCGCCGTTGCGCCGAGCACGGTCACCGGCTGCCCGAGCGCAATCCCGCTGACGCCAGCCCCCACTTCGACAACCGTGCCGGCACACTCGTGCCCGAGAATGACCGGCGGATAGTTCCGAAACGTGTCGTGGAGGACGTGCAGGTCGGTTCCACACACGCCGCAGAACGCGACCTGCACCTTCACGAGCCCGGGACCGCAGGAGGGCTCCTTTACGTCCCGGACGTCGATGTTGCCGGCGCCCGGAGCGTACTTGACGACCGCTTTCATGCAGCGGCCTGGCTCGCTTCCGTACCGACGCTCGCTCTCGAGCGGAAGAAGAACAGGACCATGAGCGTAATGACAAACGACATCGCCGCCGAGCTCAACCAGAACGATTGCCAGTTGCGGACGACACCGGTTGCGGTTGTGGTCGAGAAGTAGTCGAGGATGCTGCCAGACAGGAGCGATCCGATCAGCATGCCGATGCCGTAGGTGACAAACGTGATGAACCCTTGCGCGGTGCTGCGGAGATGCGCCGGCGCCGCCTGATCGGTGTACAGCTGGCCGGCGACGAAGAAGAAGTCATAGCAGACGCCGTGCAGCAGGATGGCGATGTAGAACATCCACATGCCGGCGCCGGGATTTCCGAACGCAAACAGGAGGTAGCGGACTGCCCACGCGGAGAGGCCCAGGAGCAGGATCCCCCGCACGTTCAGGATGCGGAACGCGATCGGCATCGCCAGCATCATCGCGACTTCCGACATCTGCCCGAGCGTCATCTTGCCGGCGGCGTTGACCACGCCAACGTCATTGAGAAACGGGTTCGCGAACGAATAATAGAACGTCAACGGGATGCACGCGAGAATCGAGGCGATCACGAAGACGAAGTAGGAACGATCCTTCAGCATCGCGAGCGCATCGAGCCCGAGGATGCGACGGAACGTCACTTGCTGACCGCGCGCGGGCGGCGGTGTATGCGGCAGCGCCGCGAGGCTATAGAGGCACATCACTGCGCACGCTCCGGCGGCAATCAGGAACGGCGTGATCGCGGCCTCGACGCGCATGAATCCGATCACCAGGTTGACGGCGATCCATCCAAGCGTTCCCATCACGCGAATCGGCGGGAAGTCGCGTCCCGGATTCTTCACCTGCTGCATCGCAATCGAGTTGGAGAGCGCGACCGTAGGGAAGTAGGAAAGGCAGAACGCCAGCAGCAGCGTGTAGACTCCGACAAACGTGGTCGCGCGGCTCAGCAGAATCATGAAGACCGCGCCGAGCGCATAGAGCGCCGCCATAACGCGCTCGGTTGAAAAGAAGCGATCGGCAACGAGACCAACGAAGAACGGCGAGACGAGGCAGGCAATCGAGACGGTGCCGAATGCAGCCCCAGCCTCGGTTCCCGAGAAGTGCAGCGTGCTCGTGAGGTACGTATTCAGGGTCACGTACCACGATCCCCAGATCACGTATTGCAGAAACATCATCGCGCCAAGGCGAGTCTTGACGAATCCCATACGGGTCATGTCCTTTCAGGATGGGCGGCAGGTCGCGCGAGCATCATGCCATTAAATGTCCTTCCGCCTAAAGGCGGAAGCCACGGGAATGATCTTGTGGCCTTCCGCCTAAAGGCGGAAGCTACGAGCATGATCTTGTGGCTTCCGGCTTTAGCCGGAAGTTGGGAGGCCGAAGTCATCAGCCCGTTGCGCCAATCCGCCCGCGCCGACTATGCTCCCGTGCCATGACCGACATTGGTGGATTCTTTCGTTTGGATGGCAAGGTCGCCCTGGTGACAGGCGGATATGGAGGCATCGGGTCCGCTGTGTGCCGCGGTCTGGCGGCGGCTGGCGCGAGCGTGGCAGTGGCAGGGCGTGATGCGGACAAGGCGGGCGCGTGTGCCGCCGAGATCAGGAATGCTGGAGGAAAAGCCGAGCCCGCCGTCTTCGATGCGCTCTCGTCAACCGATACGCGGCGCATGGTGGACGAAGTGGCGGCCCGTTGGGGGCGGCTGGACATTCTGGTCAACACAGTGGGCGGCAATCAGCGGGCCGAGATGGCCGACGACGCGACCGAGGAAGGGTTCGAGCACGTCATGCGGCTCAACCTGACGAGCGCGATGTTCCAGTCGCAGGCATCGGCGCGGCATATGATTGCAGGCGGCCGCGGCGGCAAGCAGCTGCACATTGGTTCCGTCCGAAGCCTGCTCGCCTTGCGCGGCAAAGGCTTTTCAGCGTATTGCGCGGCCAAGGGCGGTTTGTCGATTCTGTGTAAGCAGCTGGCCGCCGAATGGGCGCCGCACAACGTCACCGTCAACGTGATCTCGCCTACGTTCGTACGCACGCCTCAGGGAGAACGCTTCTTGACCGATCCGGCGTTCTATCAGAGTCTGATCGCGCGCATTCCACTCGGCCGGATTGGTGAAACAGACGACGTCGTCGGCGCCGTGCTGTTTTTTGTCTCGCCGGCATCGAATTTCGTCACCGGGCAGACGTTGTACCTCGACGGCGGCATCACGGCGACGCAATGAAGACTTGCCGTGTGCGGGCGTCGAACAATATGCTGACGCCAATTATCGAATCCTTCGAGGAGCCTTTTGGATGTCACGGAAGCTGATTGATTTGAGTATGCCGGTGCACAACGACATGGTGGTCTTCCCACGTGTCGTCCGTCCGGCGCTTGTCATGTATGAAACCTGGCAGCAGTTTGCCGAGCGCGTCGGGGCCGCGAAGTACGGAGCAACCTCGTTGACCGCGAGCTACATGGTCGTGCTCGGCGATCATGTCGGCACGCACATCGACTCGCTGCGTCATCTGCGCGAAGACGCGGCCGGCGCGGAGGGCATCCCGCTGGAATACTGTTTCGGCGACGGTGTCTGCCTCGATTTTCGCCACCTGCCAAAGGGTGCCGGCATTTCGGTCAAGGATGCGCAGGCGGCGCTCGCGAAGATCAACTACACGCTGAAGCCGCTCGACATCGTGCTGATTCACACCGGTGCGGGGAAGATTCAGGACAGCGACGCCTACGTGACCGATCAGTGCGGCATGACCGCAGAGGCGACGCATTGGTTTCTGGATCAGGGCATCAAGGTGATGGGGATCGATGCGATTACGTTCGATCCGCCAGTCTGGGCGATGTTCGAGCGCAAGCAGTTCTGGGAAGCGCATCGCGTGATGTGCGAGCGCGAGTACTACCACCTCGAAAACATGACCAATCTCGATCAGCTCCCAGGGCACGGTTTCAAGCTCGCCGTGTTTCCGGTCAAGTGGGTCAACACGACGGCCGCGCCCGTGCGCGCCGTCGCGATCATGGACTGAATACACCATGGCCACCATCGTCGTGATCGGCGCGCTCGATACAAAGGGCGAAGAGATCAAATTTCTGTCGCGCCTGATCGAGGATCGCGGCCATCGCGTGCTGGTCGTCGACTCCGGGGTTCTCGGGCGGCCCGCATTTACTCCGCATGTCTCGCGTGACGAGGTAGCCGCGGCGGCGGGCGTCTCGCTGGCGAGCCTGGTCTCGGACCGCGACCGCGGGCGCGCCGTCACGGCGATGAGCCGCGGCGTGACCGCAGTCGTGCAGCGGATGTTCGAGAACGGCGAGCTCGACGCCGTGATCGCGATGGGCGGCGGAGCCGGTACTTCGGTCGGCACGGCGGCGATGCGCGCGTTGCCTCTTGGTATTCCCAAGGTGATGGTGTCCACCCTCGCAAGCGGTGACGTCCGCGGCTTCGTCGGCGTGAAAGACATCACGATGATTCCCACCATCGTCGACATCAGTGGTCTGAACCGGATCAGCCGTACCGTTTTTACCCGAGCTGCCGGGGCCGTCTGCGGCATGGTGGATTCGTCGGTTCCACCAGGGGAGGACAAGCCGACGATTGTGGCCTCGATGTTTGGCAACACCACACCCTGCGTCGAGACCGCGCGCGCGATGCTCGAGGGTGCCGGTTTCGAAGTGCTCGTGTTTCACGCAACCGGCAGTGGCGGCCAGACGATGGAGAGCTTGATCGAGGCGCGCCAGGTTGCCGGAGTGCTCGACGTGACGACGACGGAGTGGGCCGACGAGCTCGTCGGCGGCGTGATGTCGGCAGGGCCGCATCGCCTCGAGGCGGCGGCCAAGACCGGCACCCCGGCGGTGATCGCACCCGGGTGCCTGGACATGGTGAACTTCTGGGCGCCCGAAACTGTTCCCGAACGCCTCGCCGGGCGGCGACTTTATCGGCACAACGAGAAACAGACGCTCGTGCGAACGACGCCGGAGGAAAATACGGAACTTGGCCGGATCATTGCCGACAAGCTCAATCCGTCGATTGGGCCGGTGGCGGTTTATCTTCCATTACGTGGAGTGTCCGTGATCTCAGCAGCAGGCGGCCCCTATCACTGGCCGGAAGCGGACGCAGCGCTGTTCGACTCTTTGAAGAAACACCTGCGAAAAGGCATTCCCGTCCACGAAATGGACAATCACATCAACGATGCGCCGTTCGCGCAGGCCATGGCGCAGGGGCTGCTGGCAATGTGCTCGCAGGTGCGGGCCCGGTGATATCCCGGTCTGCTTCTCTTCCTTTTCGCTGGGGACCTTCGCCTGCGCGCGCCAACAGAGCATGCGCCGTTTGAGGCACCTTGCCACGTAGAGATGCGCCCTTTCGCTTACCTTCGGCCGACCACTGTTAATCAGGCGATCTCCGCGCTGGCGGAACCGGCGGCGTCGGTGCTCGCGGGAGGTACGGATCTGATCGTTCGTCTCCGCCGCGGCCACATCCGGCCGGCGGTTGTCGTGGACATGAAGAGCGTTCGTGATCTGAGCCCGGAGATTGTCTCAATCGACGGCGGTGTCCGCGTGGGAGCACGCGCGACGATGACGTCGCTGATCGAGAACGCGGCCGTCCGGCGGCATTTCCCCGCTCTTATCGAGGCTGCGTCGGTCGTTGGCTCGGTGCAGATCCGCAATCGGGCGACGCTGGCGGGAAACATCTGCAATGCATCGCCTGCCGCCGATACGGTGCCGGCGCTGCTCGTGTACTCAGCGAGCGTGAATCTTCTCGGCGCATCCGGATCGCGACGGCTGCGGTTGGAGGATTTCTTTACCGGGCCCGGTCGGACCGTGCTGGCGCGCGGCGAGATCCTCGAATCGATCGATCTGCCGTTCCCAAAGGGGTTGACCGGAGCAGCCTTCGGCCGGATTACGAGACGTCGCGGCGTCGATCTGGCGACGATCAATCTTTGCGGGCTTGTTGGTGCGGACGGGACTGCACGATTCGCATTTGGCGCGGTCGCGCCGACGCCAATTGTCGCGAGCGACGACTCAGGCGCGCTGGCAGCCACAATCGCTGGCGCCCCCGGGAATACCGCAGCATTGCAGGCGCTCTTCTCAGCGGCTCGTCCAATCACCGATGTTCGCGGGTCGCGTGAATATCGATTGGCGATGCTCGAGGTGATGACCCGGCGTACCTGGACGATCGCAGTTCAACGTTTGAGGAGCCTTACCGGGCCGGGGTTGCAATGAATGTGACCACTGTGCCCGTCGTACTGCGGGTGAACGGCCGCGAGGTGCGAGTCGAGATCGCGGCGCATCACACCCTGCTGGATACACTGCGCGACACGGTTCGCCTTACCGGAACGAAGGAGTGCTGCGCCGAGGGGGAATGTGGTGCCTGCACGGTGCTGCTCAACGGGCAGGCCGTGTGCTCGTGTCTGGTCCTTGGCGTCGAGGCTGACGGTCAGGAGATCACCACGATCGAAGGCATCGCGACCGACGGCAAGCTCGATCCTCTGCAGGAAGCCTTCGTGGCGACGGGGGCGGTCCAGTGCGGCTTCTGCATTCCCGGAATGATCATGGCGGCGCGGCAACTGCTTGCCTGCAATCCAGCGCCGACGCGCGCGGAGGTGCAGGAAGGGCTCGACGGCAATTTGTGCCGGTGTGGCGGATACAGCCGGATCCTCGATGCCGTGATGCTCGCCGCGGAGCGTAGCCGATGACGACCGCCGATTGGATCGGCCGCTCGCACGAACGCGTCGGCGCGCGCGATCGCGTCACCGGCACGCAGCGCTACACGGCCGACCTGCGATTCGACGACGCGCTGCACGTGAAGCTGGTGTATTTGGAGTGCGCCCGGGCGGCGATCAAGTCGATCGACTGTCGTGAGGCACTGCAGGTACCGGGCGTGGCCTGCGTATTGACTGCAGCCGATCTGCCGTCTCCGATTGCGCGGTTCGGACCCGCATTCGTCGATCGGCCGATCCTCGCCACCGGCGAAACGAAATTCTTCGGCGAACCGGTCGCGGCAGTGGCCGCCGAGACCAAGGACGCTGCGGAGGCGGCAGCGGCGCTCGTCCGAGTCGAACACGAGCGCCTGGCGGCAGTCTTGTCGGTCGAAGACGCGCTCGATCGCAGTGCGGCGCTGGTTCAGGAACCGTCGATACGGCCGAACGATCCTCTCGCGCACACCAACGTGTTGCGCGAATGGACGTTTGGGTGGGGAGATCCAGCCAGCGCCACGCCTGCGTTCACGGTCGAACGGGAATATCGCTTTCCAATGGTGACCCACTTCGCGATCGAGCCGCATGTGTTCATCGCGGCACCTGACGAAAACGGTGTGGTGCTCTGGACGCCGACGCAGCATCCATTCGTACTGCAACGCGTCGTCGCCGCCGCACTGAAGTGGCCGATCGCGAGAGTCCGCATCGTCGCTCCCGATCCCGGCGGTGGCTTTGGCGGCAAGGGCTGGCCGAAATTCGAGCCGCTGGTGGCGATTCTGGCGCTGCGGCTCGGACGCGCGGTCCGTCTCGTGCTCACGCTCGAAGAGACTTTCCAGGCCGCTCGACGCACCTCCGCACGCATTCACGCGAAGACCGGCTTCGACGGCGACGGCCGGATCGTGTCGCAGGAACTCAACACCGACTTCTTGATTGGGGCGTACGCAGACATTGGCGTCCGCGTCGTCAGTAAAGCGAGCTATGCCGCCTGCGGCCCATATCGAACGCCGAATGCGAAGGTCACCGCGCGGGCGCTGCTGTCCCACACGACGCCGAGCACCGCGTTTCGGGGGTTTGGAACGCCACAGGCGTCGTGGGCGGTTGAGAGCCAACTCACGGAAGCCGCCGGTATCCTCGGCCTCGATCCCGTGGAGATTCGTCGTCGCAACCTTCCGCGACGAGGCGAAGCGTTCATCCCCAACGACACGCCGGCCGATGGTGATTGGGTGGCTGCGCTCGATTCCGCGGAGCGTGCAATCGACTGGCACAGTCCGCTGCCAAAGAATCGAGGTCGCGGCATCGCGCTCGGACTGAAGAGCTCCTCGACTGCATCCGCGTCGCTCGCCATCGTCAGGCTCCATTACGACGGCAGCGTTTCGGTGCTCTCCGGAACGTCGGACATGGGACAGGGCGCGCGGACCGTCCTTGCCCAGATCGCCGGGAAGGAACTGGGGGCCCCTCCCGATCGCGTCGTAATCACGATGGGCGACACGGCCATCGTGCCGTATGATTCATCGACTTCCGCGAGCCGCTCGACCGTCTTCATGGGCAATGCGGTGATGAAGGCGTGCGGGGAGATCCGGCGTCAGCTGCGCAGCCTCGCGGCGCGAGCCTTTCGCATCGAGGAAGCCGACGTTGAGGTGAGTGCTGGCCAGGTGCGAACGCCAAACGGGGTGCTGTCGTACGCCGAACTGCTGCAGTCCGGCCTGGGTTCTCCGCGCGGCGAGATCATCGGGATTGGAGAGGAGCGCGGCGGCGGTGTGGTGCCAGGGCATCCGCTCGGCGGACGGCCGGAGTTCTGGGAGTTCATGTGCACGGCCGTCGAAGTGGAGGTCGATCCCGAGACGGGCATGGTCGACGTCACCCGGCTCGTGCTCGCGAGTGATGTCGGGAAAGCACTCAATCCCCAGCAAGTCGAATCGCAGGACGAAGGCGCGGCGGTTATGGGTCTCGGGCATTCATTGATGGAAGAACTGATCCTCGACTCGCGAGGTCGTATCGTGAACCTTGGCGCGATGGACTATCGCATCCCGACGGTCAAGGACATTCCCCGTGAGCTGCATTCCGTGTTGATCGAAAACGAGGACGGGCCCGGTCCATACGGCGCAAAAGGGGCAGGTGAAGGCGGTATCCTCGGCATCGCCGGTGCGATCGGCGCGGCGGTGAATCAAGCGGCGGGCGTTTCCATCCGCGAGCTCCCGCTGACGCCGGAGCGAGTGTGGGGCGCGATACACAGTCTTCCGGCTGAAGCCGGAAGCCACAAGATTGGATAAGTCGGCTGAAGCCGGAAGCCGCAAGATTGGACAAGTCCGGCTGAAGCCGGAAGCCACAAGATTAGATAAGAGAGTTGTATGCTCTCGTCAGGAGGCTTGAAGATGAATCGACGAACGTTCCTCGCCCAGCTCTCAGCGGCAGCCGTCAGCGTGCCGGTGTTGTCCGCCAGAGGATTGAGCGCATTCCAGGGAACCGGCGCTGCCGCTTCTATTCCGCCGGCTGTTCTGAAGCGAATTGGCATCACCACCGTCGTCTTTCGCAATCGCTTCAAGCAGACCGCTCCGGCGGCACAGGCGGCCAATGCCGATTTGACGCTCCTCAAAGCGCCAGCGTTCATCAAGGACAATCTCGGTCTCAGCAATGTCGAGGTCTGGAACGCGCATTTCGACAACGAGTCGCTCGACTACTGTCGCGAGCTCAAGGAGACCGCGGCCAAGATCGGCTCGCGCTTCACGAACATCCAGCTCGATGCGAAATACGATCTCTCGTCGGCCGATGCGGCGCGTCGGTCCGAATCGATCACCTTCGTCAAGGGCTGGATGGACCGTGCCAAGGCGATTGGTGCGCCGACGCTGCGCGCCAATACCGGGCCGGAACGATCGGGGACGCCGTTTGTGCCGGAAACGATCGCGGATTCATTCAAGCAGCTCGCCGCCTACGGCAAGACGATCGGTGTAAAGATCCTGATCGAGAACCACACTGGGTTCAGCGCCAAGGTGGATAACGTCTTGACGCTCCTCAAAGCGGTCAACGATCCCAATTGCGGCGCGATCACGGATTGGGGGAACTCTGCCGCCACGAACATTGAGGAGCGGGTAGCGGACATGCAGAAGCTGATGCCGTACCTGACGCTGGTGTCGGCCAAGGAATTGGAGTTCGACGCGAACAACAAGCACGTGAGCTACGACATCGTGCCGCTCATCAAGGCGACCGAGGCATCCGGTTTCCGCGGGATCTACTCGATCGAGTTCTATTCGGACAAGAACCAGCCGCCGGATCCGGTGGCCGCCGCCAAGGCGATGATGGCGACGCTTGCCGCCAACATCAAGGCGTGAGGGAAGCAACCAAGGAGTCCGCCATGTTGCAAGGCGTCTCGTTCAAGAGCCCGCTCTATCAGATGACGCAGACGACCGGCACGTGTCTGTGGAACGATTCGGCTGCCGAGGCGGAGCTCGCGTACGCAATCGACCACGGTGCCGTCGGCGCGACCTGCAATCCGGTGATCGCAGTCGAAGTCGTCAAGAAGGAGCTGCCGTACTGGACGAGCCGGATCAAAGCGCTCGCGGCCGAGTACCCGAAGGCGACCGAAGGGGAATTGGCCTGGCACGTGATCGAAGAGATGTCCGCGACGCGTGCTGCCATGTTGCGGCCTATCTTTGATGCGCACCATGGACACAACGGTCGCCTCTCGATCCAGACGGATCCGCGGCTGTTTCGAAACGGCGAGGCCATTCTCGAGCAGGCGATCCGATTTGATTCGCTGGCGCCCAACATGATCGTCAAGATCCCGGCGACCGAGGCGGGAATCTGGGCGATTGAGGAGGCGACGGCGCGGGGCATCAGCATCAACGCCACCGTCTCTTTCACCGTGCCGCAGGCGCTCGCCGTTGCCGGTGCGGTCGAGCGGGGATTGGACCGGCGCGTGCGCGACGGCCACGATGTGTCGACGATGGGCCCGGTGTGCACGATTATGGTCGGCCGCCTCGACGACTGGCTCAAGGTCGTGGCCGACAAACAGGTGATTACGGTCGATCCGGGATACCTCGAATGGGCGGGCGTCGCGGTCTTCAAGCAGGCCTATCGCATCTATCAATCGCGCGGCTATCGCCTGAGGCTCCTCTCGGCGGCGTTCCGAAACCACATGCACTGGAGCGAGTTCATTGGCGGCGACGTCGTGATTTCGCCGCCGCACGTGTGGCAGAAGCGATTCAACTCCTCCGACGTGGAGATCCGTCCGCGGATCGACATGCCGGTCTCGAAAGCGGTCGTCGACGAGCTGCTCCGGAAGTTCGTCGATTTTCGCCGCGCCTACGAGCCCGACGGGCTCACGCCGAAGGAGTTCGACAGCTTCGGCCCGACGGTTCGTACGCTCCGTCAGTTCTCAGACGCGTGCCACGATCTCGAGCGGTTCGTTCGCGACATTGTGCTTTCGAATCCGGACACGCTCCTCGCGCCGCCACGTTAAGGGGAAACTCCCGTCGATTGAACGCGCGAGCGACCGAGCAACCGGCGCAAAGTGAGAAATTGATTGCCCCAGCCCGCGACACAGCCACTGAATCGCAGGGAGGTTCTGCGCCGACTGCGTGCGCGGGTTGCGTCCGGCGCGCCGATCATCGGTGCGGGCGCTGGCACCGGTATTTCGGCAAAATTCGCCGAGCGCGGCGGTGCCGACCTCCTCGTCGTCTACAACTCCGGCCGGTTTCGCATGGCTGGCCGGGGCAGCCTCGCCGGGATGATGCCGTACGGCGATGCCAATGCCATCGTCGTCGAGATGGCGCGCGAGATCGTTCCCGTGGTGCAGAGCATTCCCGTGCTTGCCGGCGTCTGCGGAACCGATCCATTCCGATTGATGCCTGTCTTCCTGCGTGAGATTCAAGCGCTCGGGTTCCACGGCGTCCAGAACTTTCCGACCGTTGGATTGATCGACGGCCTCTTTCGACAGAACCTCGAGGAGACGGGCATGGGCTTCGAGCTCGAGGTGGAAATGATTCGGCATGCGCACACCCTCGATCTGCTCACGTGCGCGTACGTGTTCGAGACAGAGTCGGCCGAGCGCATGGCTGACGCCGGCGCCGACCTCGTCGTGGCGCACCTTGGCCTGACGACGTCAGGTTCGATCGGTGCGCACACGGCGGTGACGCTGGAAGACGCGCCGGGCCGCGTCGCGCAGACACGGGACGCGGCGCGCGGCGTGCGCCGCGATGTTCTTGTGTTGTGCCATGGCGGTCCGCTGGCTGAACCCGATGATGCCGAGTACGTGCTCTCGCGAACGCCTGGGGTCGATGGATTTCTCGGTGCATCGAGCATCGAGCGGCTGGCGACCGAGCGGGCGATCGAGGGGGAGACGCGCCGATTCA
>JBPYFA010000077.1:0-4805 GCA_051986585.1 Vicinamibacterales bacterium
TCGCCGGAGGGAAGCCGCTCACGCGCCTGCTCGACGGGGTTCGACAGGGCGGCCGGGTCGCGTTTCCGAACGGCGTCGAGCCGGTGCCGCGCAAGCGCCGGGGCATCTCTCTCCAGTCGTACGATGCGACGCCAGGCGTCCGCGAGTTCGATCGCCTCGGACGAGCGATTGCCGCCGCTCGGCTCGAAGTCCCGATTGCCGCGTCGTACTCGCTCGGCCAGGCTGCGAAGGCGCACCAGCGGCTGGCCAAGGGTCATGTGCTCGGCAAGATCGTGTTACGCGTGCGCGAGCGGTAGCCAGGCAAATGTCAGCGCAGGGAGCAAACATTTATGGACGTCCGGAGTAACCGCGCGGCGACTGAATCGGCTGAGTCCGACTCGGCGACCGATCGCACAACCGGTCGGCGACTCGTCTACGTGCAAGCGGCCAACCTCGATCGGTGGGGGTGCAGGCCGTTCGAGACGATCGACATCCTCGATCTGCACGATCGGCCGGCCGGCCACCTGGAGGGCATCGTCATCAACCGCCGCGAAAATCGGCCGATGTATCTCGTCGTCGCCAGGGAGCACGGGACGGCGCAGCAGCGTCCGAACTGGTTTCTCGTGCCCGTCGGCGACGCCTGGTTCGACGAGACGGCGAGGGCGGTTCGCATCGACGTGCCGGCATGCCAGCGCATTCCGTTCGATCCCGACGAGTTCGAGCGCATGACGCCGCAACAGGCGGACGACTACGAACGGCGTGTGCTCGCGACCTGCTGCCCTGAGATCGGCTTTCACCGTGATGGCCGCCCTGATTACGAGCGACTGCAGCAGTTCACGTGCCCGGTATGGTTGCGCGCGTCGATCGATTGAAGCCGAACGGCGGGACGACGGTCCTCATTGAACGGATCTCAACGGCGTTTGCGATGCGGGCTCGTCATGTTCTTCTCGTCGAGCACTGAATGCTTGCCGCCACCGGCTGTGTGACCGCCGCCCCCACCTTCAACGTATCCGGAGTCCGTCCCGCTGACTTGCTCGTCGCTCCGGCGACGTCGCCGTCGTGCATACGCGCCCTGTTTTCTGGGATGACCGCTCGTCGGCTCTCCCGTAGCGCCGACCAGGTGCTGGTGCTCCTCGATGATGCACCGGTTCTTGACGAGCGTCAGGTTGTGTGTGCGGGCAGCCTCTTCGGCCTCGCGGCTCCAGGCCCCCGGCGGAAGCCAGACGGCATCGGCCTGTTTCGCGACCGCCTGCTCGATGTGAGCGAGCACCGCATCTGGCCGCCGGAAGATCACCACCATGTCGACCGACACCCCGAAGTCGTCGAGGCTCGCAAATGTCGGCAGTCCGGCTACCGTGGCGCGATCCGGGCGAACTGGAACGACGTCGAATCCGGCGCGGTGGAGATATGAGACCACCTCATGACTGTGCCGGGTGGGACGTGGACTGGCGCCGACGACGGCGATGGTGCGCGTCGCACGCAGCAGGCCCGCAATCATCGCCTCTTCGGCTGTGATGTGTCTCATACTCGCCACCACGCACTCTGGATGAAACTCCCAATCGGGGCTGACATGAACACGTCCCCGACCTGTCGTGCGGATACGACTGAGAGACGCATATGCAGTTGATGTTCCACAGCTGGAGGGGCGATGCGCGTTCAGCAGCTACTGCTGTCCTCACTGCGGCCCGGCGCACCCGATCGTCGCGGCGATCCGCAGCAGTTCGGGCGCTTCTCCCCCAAGTCTTGAGAAGCCGCGATTTTTCGAAACCGCGTGCGTGTGCGCGACGGCGAGCTTCGACTGTACACGGCGGTGAAGGCCGCTGAATCAAGGCAGCGCAGTGGCTTGACGATTGCGTTCCAAGATCGCCGATGGCATTGTTCCGCCCCGAACCGACGTGCCGTTCGAATGGTTGCCTTCCCAGCTCGGGCGCGGTTGGCATCGCGTGAGTGCGTCGTCCTCGGGATCCGGCTCGATGACGCGTGATCATCGTCGTTTTGGAGGTCCTCCGATGACACTCGGCAAACAGACGTGGGCCGACCGAATAGAGCGCATTTCGACGTTCGTCAGCCAGTGGGCCGGAAGCACCACCGCCTTTGTCAGCTCCCTGATCGTGGTCGTCGCCTGGGCTGTTGCCGGCCCGCTCTTCCATTACTCAAATTCCTGGCAGCTGATCATCAACACGGTCACGAGCGTAGTGACGTTCGTCATGGTGTTCCTCATTCAGCGCGCTCAGAACAAAGACACATTGGCAGTGCAGATCAAACTGAGCGAGCTCCTGGCCGCGGTTCGGGGGGCTGATGATCCGATAGTGGTGATTGAGGAGCTGTCGGAATCGGAGCTGCGACGGCTGCACGCGCGATATCTCGAGCTCGTTCGGCACGGTGATCGTCCATCACCGGCGGCGCTCGAGTCGCAGCCTTCGTCACACACGACTCCGTGAAGCGCCCGCCTCCCGCGCGGCTGCCGATCATGACTTCTCACTGGCACTTGCGGAAATCGGGCTTCAGAACTGTCCTGACCCTGAAGCCGCAGCATTCGGGGTGGAACGATTTACGGCGAACGCGGGCGCGGGTAAGATGCTCAGCAGCTTCGGAGGATGTGCATGCGCAGGGAGCAACAGGGGTCGGGGCATCCCACCGGGTAACGGCGCTTCTCCATGCCTGGGGAGCCGGTGACGAATCGGCGCTTCAGAAGCTCGTCCCGCTGGTGGCGTGATAAATCAATTCGACCTGCGGATGCAGCCCTCGAACGGCAACGCCACCGACTACAACTATGGGTCGCGCCATTATCCGGTCGCCATTGGCGGTAGGTTAGATCCATGGTTCGAGGCGCTTCCTGCGGGCGCCACTTACCGCATGTCGGCCAAACTCGACGACTTTTTCGGATTCAATCGGCAGGACAGCTTTCCACGAGGAGTCGAGCTGTCGCTGCGCTGGACGATGACTGCGGAGACACCGAAATCTCTGTTCCCTCTCGTCTTCTGGACGGGAACGCTCGTATCGAACTCCTGCATCGCCCCATGACGACGCCGCAACCACCGCAACCACCCACTGGTAGGAACCTGATCACGGCCTGCATGTACTGTTCCCCGAGGGAAAACATGGAGGCGACCGAAAATCAAGTTCGTCCAACGAACTTGAAAAGCCGGAAGAGATTCCGACATCCCAAATTTCAAAGCGCCGCGCGGTCATCAAGGAGTTTGGCCGGAACTCGGACATCGTCCGACAGGTGCTCGACGGATCACGTTTGCGCGCTCGTTAAGCGGCACTTCTCGGCGTTGCGTTCAAGAAACACCAAGACGGCTTCGATGTACTCGTCGAGAGCGACTGTTAGCGCCGACAGATCCATTGCTTCGACTTAACGATCGCTCTCTCGTGGATACAGGGCGATATGAACCATTCGGACACTGTCCGACTGTTCGTGATGAAACGCCGTGCCGCGCAGGGTGCGCGGACTTTTGTGGTGAGCGACTTGATAGTCTCGGTAGTCTGAGATGTTGGTCTTCAGAATTCTCGCGCGGTCCATCAGGCCCACCGGTTGCACCAGTGCCTTGGATCCGGTGTACGCCTCAAGACACCGAACAAGGTCATCATGTGAATCGAGCGATTGCTTTTGGACCGGCCCAAAGTAGAACTCGATGTTTCTCGCCACTTCGTCAAGCAGGATCTTCGCAAACAGGTACCAACTCTCTGATTCGAGTCGAACCCTCGCGGTTAAGACCGGGCGCCGGTTGAGTACCTTCGTACAGGATTAGAACATCCCTCGCATTTTCGTCACGCCTCGTCTTGAGTTTGTAACTCCGGTTGTGCCTCGGGCTCACGCGCCGCCGTGCCAAGGCGTGCAGCTGCATACGCCGCAAGCGCCCACACGGGGAAGATGACGGCGTAGATTGAGGTCTGAGCCGTGATGTAATACCTGAGGGTTACGAGAACGAGCAGTCCAATTATGGCGATGACGCCGAGTCCCTCCAACAGGCTCCTGTTGCGCGAAGATCCGACCCGACCGAGCCGTGTCTTCTTAGCCGATTGGTAGATCACGGCACCGATCGCCATGGCGGCACCGACTAGGATGCCGGGCATCCGCGGCTTTGTGATGCCCGAGAGAATATTAAGAAGGCCGAAAACGAGACTCAGCGTTGATCCCCTGAAGTTTGGCCGCAGTGTCATGCTTATCCCTCTCGCTCGCAGAACGCGCGCCGTTTCGTGGCCGGACCTCGAAGCGATCGTGTCCAGTGTGGGGAACGGCCGAGATGCTACCACGAACGAAACGGGATACCTGAGACTGGCGCCGAGTCGGTGTCAGGACGCGCGTCGATCCACGAGGCCAGACAGCCGCAAGGGATCGCCAGAGTGGTAAACTGACGAGACGGAGTGACCTTGTATCAGCGGCGGTGTCATCCACGTGCCCTTGGGTCTGCGTCCGCATGGCACAGTGATGTATGGAGATCAGACCTACGATGTCGCCGAATTTCTTGAGGGGCTGACGACAGGCTTTTTGTTCCTCTTCGTGGACGGCAGTGCTCCCTTCTCCCCGCCGGACGTTCACATCACCTACAACGCACTCGTGCCTTTCACAATAACGTCTGGCAGAGTTGTGCCGCCGAGGCAGGGCACCTGGCTCCCCGCGCCCGATCTGATCGGATCCGGAGTGGCCCATGTGCAGGTCGAAGTCCCCACCTCAAACCCCAACATTGGCATCCCAGAACGGCTAACGGCTAGCTAAGGAACTGCGTGGTACTGGCTGCTATGGTGATCGATCGCGGTTTGGCAATGCGGCGCTTGCAGCGCCTTTCATCGCAGTCCTTTGATCAGGACGATGTCATCCG
>JBPYFA010000078.1:0-2427 GCA_051986585.1 Vicinamibacterales bacterium
ATACAACGCATGCTCGGTCTCCTCAGGCGTCCGCGTTCTTACCCAGCCGAGGCGATTAGAGATCCGGTGGACGTGAGTGTCGACACAGATGTTGTCCGCACTCCGGTGCGCAAGAATCAATACCAGGTTCGCCGTTTTGCGGCCGACGCCTGGCAGCGTGAGCAGCTCCGCCATCGTGTCGGGAACGGCACCGGCGTAGCGCGAAAGGATCTGCTCGCACGTGCGCTGAACGTGCACTGCCTTGTTTCGATAGAAGCTGACCGGATAAATGAGGCGTTCGATCTCCTTCACCGTCAGCTTCGCCATCTTTCCGGGCGTTCGCGCCACGCGGAACAATCGCGTCGACGCGGCGTGGGTGACCGCGTCCTTCGTCTGTGCCGACAGCATCGTCGCGATCAGCACTTGAAAGGGATCGTCCTGCTGATCGTCGGCAATCTTTTCGACGGCGGGCTCTTCCAGGCCATCAATGGCCCGGGCGAGGCGGCGCATAATCGCCCGGACGCGGCCTGGTGGAACGACCGGCTGCGGCGGCAGCTTCATACCGGGGTGAGCGGCGGCCTCCCGGAGAGGACCTCAATCACATTACGGACGGCCAAATCGGCCATGGCGGTGCGCGTCTCGCGGGTCGCGCTGCCGAGATGCGGCACCAACACGACGTTCTCGAGAGAAAGCAGGCCGGGATGGACGCTGGGCTCCTTCTCGAAGACGTCAAGTGCCGCACCGGCCACCAGATGTTCATTGAGGGCCCACACGAGAGCCTCTTCATCGATGATGGCACCGCGCGCGGTATTGATCAGGAGGGCGGATCGCTTCATCCGCGCGAGGGTTCGCCGGTTGAAGAGATGACGCGTTTCGGGCGTCGCCGGCGTGTGAATCGAGATCACGTCCGAGCTGACCAGCAGTTCGTCGAGCGACATGTCGTGCTTGGCAAACACCGCGGTCATCCCGAATGCGGATGCCTTTGCGGCCACCGCCCGGCCGATCCGTCCCCGCCCAATCAGGCCGAGCTGCTTGCCGCGCAGTTCCGTTCCGAGCATGAAGTCGAGCGCCCAGCCGCGCCATTCGCCGCGGCGAATGAGACGATCGCCTTCGGTCACGCGGCGAGCGAGCGACAAAATCAGTCCCCACGTAAGTTCCGCCGTCGCCTCGGTCAACACGTCGGGCGTGTTGGTGAACACGACGCCACGCGATTTCACCGCTGGAACATCAACGTTGTCGTAGCCGACGGCAACGTTCGCCACGATCTTGAGACTTGGCAGGCCAGCGTCCACGACTGCCCCGTCGATGCGATCGGTCAGCAGGCAGATCACGGCCTGCTTTCCCTTGACGCGCGCCTTCAGCTCGTCGGGCGTCAACGACGCCGGTCCATCGTGCAGGTCAACGTCGCAGGCCGCGTCGAGGCGAGCGAATGCCGCGGAGGGAATACGGCGAGTGAGCAGAACTGGTGGTTTCAACTTTGACCGGTGGGAGAAAAAGAAAGTCTAGTGGCCGTGCGATTCACAGTAGCCGCAATGGTTGCACTGCACTTTCGGTTCAATGAGACATGGGCCGCCCGACGACGGCAGACTGTAACGATAGTGGCTCGAATGCCTGAGCAGATCGAGAGGCACTGCGACGGTGTCGTCAGGTGGCGAGAGTCGCTTCGCGACCGCTTCACGAACCATCTGCCGCAACTCGTCCTCGTTCACGACTCGTCCTTGTAGTCCAGATGATCGACGATGCCAATCACGGCGGCGTCGACCGCGGCCGCTTTCCTGCCTAGCGCGTCTCCTGCCGCTTTCCCTTCGATCACCACGAGCACCCGCTCGCCGACGCCCGCGCCCACCGAATCGATCGCGATCAACGCCACGCCACGGGCGGCGCCGTCGAGCGTGAGCGGTTGTACCAGGAGCAGTTTCGCTCCTTCGAGCTTCCGATTCTTCTGCGTCGAAACGACGGTTCCGACAACGCGGCAAATCTGCATGTCATCCGCCTTCGCGGCTTTGCCGCTTCGGCGCGACAGCGTTCGCGTGAATCGCGAACGCTGGCGGTGTGAGATGCCACTTACTCGACATCCCAATGATCCACAATTCCAACAATGGCGGCGTCGGTCGGTGGCTCAGCAGGGTAAAACGGGAACGCTGCCTCGCGTCCTCGCACGAAGAACACGTGCTCCCCCACGCCCGCTCCCACAGAATCCAGCGCCACGAGTGTGCGCCCGACATTGCTGCCGGCGGAATCAATCGGCTGAAGGACCATCAGCTTGGCGCCAACCAGGTTCGCGTCCTTCACCGTCGATACGACTTCGCCGATGACGCGTGCCAGCTGCATCTCAGGATCCGGAATCCTTCACCTGGATCGTGTCGATGATGCCGACGATGGCTGCGTCGACAGGGCAATCCTTCAGGCCTGAGGCCATGCGCGCCGAGCTGCCGCTCACGATCAGCA
>JBPYFA010000079.1:0-7889 GCA_051986585.1 Vicinamibacterales bacterium
GGAGAGTGAGAGCCGTTGGAGATTTCAATCACGATGGGCACCCCGATCTCGTATGGCAGTACACGCCGACCGGGCAAGTCGCATTCTGGCTGCTGAACGGCACCAATGCGGTCGGCTATGCGATTCCTGCAGTGGGAGCGCCAGGACCGGACTGGGAGATCTTTGGGACCGGTGACTCCAATCTCGACGGCGAGCTCGATCTCTATTGGCAGCATCGGCCAAGCGGAACGCTGGCCGTGTGGCACATGGCGGGTACCAATTTCCGTTCTGGCGTGTTGGTATCAACGAGTCCCAGTGATCCTGGCTGGCACGCGGTGGGTGTGTGCGATCTCGACCTCGATGGATCGCCCGACATCGTTTTTCAGCATGTTCCGAGTGGCGATGTCGCGGCGTGGTACCTGAATGCAGAGACGTTTCGCTTCGGAACGTATTTGAGCCCGAAGAACGTCAGTGATTCGAACTGGAAGCTGATAGGACCGAGGTGAGGTGAATCCTGGAAAGGGAAGTGGAGAGTGCTGACTGCTGATTGATTGGAACCCCTTTCAATCAGCAATCAGCAATCAGCAATCAGCAATCAACACTCAGCAATCAGTAATTACAGGCTCTAACCCGGCCCCACCATATTCCAGCTGAGATCGCCGACATTCGGAATCGATAGCAGCTGTCCGCCCAAGACGACATATCCGTTGAGATACCAGACGGCGACCTCGCCGGTCGTGACGTTCTGCCAGAGCAGATCCGCCATTCCGTCGCCGTTCACATCGCCAACGCCACGGATCTTCCAACTCATACTCGAGGCCGAAACGACCGTGAGCGCTCTGGTGTCAGTGACGGTGGCGCCATTCAGATACCACACCCCAAGACCGCCGTTGATCTTGTTCTGCCACACGATATCGGCTTTGCCATCGCCGTTGACGTCGCCGGCTCCGGCGATCACCCAGTTTGGATCGACCTTCGGAATGCTGAGCAACATCGCCACCGTTGCGTTGACCCCGTTCATCAACCAGACCGCGAGCGTGCCGTCGTCGTGTTCGAAAATGAGATCGGCCTTTCCATCTCCATTCACGTCGCCGACCCCTCGGATATTCCAGCCCTTGGCAAGGGGAGAGTAGTTCACAATCGCCGATCCCAAGAGGGTGGTCCCGCGCATGATCCAGACCGCGACGGTTCCGTCGCTCGTGTTGTGCCACACGAGATCGGCATACCCATCGCCGTTGAGATCGCCACTGCCGACGATCTGCCATGCAGGATCGGAGGGTCCAAGCGTATCGAGCCACTGTATCGACGTGACGGTGTTGCCTCGGAACGTCCAAATCGCGAGCGATCGCGTCGTCGATGATTGCCACAACGCATCCGACAGACCATCGCCATTGAAGTCGGTGAGGGCGGCAGCGTTGAAGCCGGACTGCACGACCGTGACTTTCTGTCCACCGATAGTAATGGTCGCGCTGCGGGGCGCCATCGACGGATTGTGGAGCGCGGTGATGCCGACAAACCCCGCCCCGGTTGTCTTCGCGCCATAGAAGATCTGCAGCCAGGAGGCGGAACTTCTCGCTCTCCACGCGCAGGTTGTGTCTGCCGCGACGTTGATCGAAAACGTCGTCTCCCCGCTGGGCACCTGAAGGCCAGTGGTCGCTGGCGTTGCGGTACAGGGAGGCGGCGGGGGAACACCGACATGGTTGGATCCGAGCAGCTGTACCGAGGTCGCAACAAATCCGGTTGCGGTTGACATGAGCCACTCGCCCTTATCCAGTCTCGCCGCGATTTTCGGGTAGTAGTTCCCGTTGTTCGTCGCGATAGCGGTGGCAACAATTCCCGCATCGGCTACGCCGTCGGCCGTGATTTCGACGGCGCCATTCTGGTAACTCTGGGAATCCTGCGCCACCATCAGGTAGGTTCCTGCGGCGGGGCTGAAGTCGAGACCGAGTCCATCGTAAGAAGTGAATCGCGAGGCGAGCAGCACGACGCCGGTCAGCGGGTTGCCCGTCGCATCGAGCACACGGCCGAACGTTCCTCCCTGATACCACGCCGCGAGGTATCGATTCGTGATGCTGTCATACGCCACTTCGGTGATGTAGACCGCTCCGGCCCGGTTGAGCAGCGTCTCGGTCCCGAGGACAGCGCCCGTTTCCGGCGCGACGCGGCGGGCAGCTGCATATGCGCTAGTCGCGTCGGCCCCGCCATACACCACCATGTATTCGTTCGTGTTCGGGTTGTAGGCGATTGACGGGTCGCGATGATAGTCGGTGCCGGTCAGAGACAAGTTCGTGCCGAGCATTTCGCCGTTGTTCCCGATACGTTGTCCGCGAATGCCCGTGCCCTGCCAGACCACCATGAATTCCTGGCTGAGAGTGGAATATGCGATGTCGGCCGTGGCTTCCCACCACGAACCCTCGGTAGAGATCTGACTTTCAGGCCCGAGGACACCCGTCGTCGACACCATGCGTGCGTGGACGACCGCACCTACTGCCAGCGATTGATGCCACGCGACGAGAAATCCACCCGCACCGTCGAACGCTTCAGGGCTGTACGCGACTCCGGGGTATTGATAGAATCTAGCGGCTGACGTCTGAATGGTGATGAGACCGAGCAACGTGCCATCGGCGGCGATGAATCGGCCATTCAGGTTCCCGTGGGCCGAGACAACAAGGTACATGTTGTCCACATAGTCGTAGGCGACGCTGGATCCCCTGACGATCCCGGAGATGGCCGTTATAGAAGGACCGATTCGAAAAGCTTGAGCGCGCGCGGGGTTTGATGTGATGCCGAGAAGAAGAAAGGCAAGAGCAAACGTGCAAACAACGCGCATCAATTCAAACTCCTCAAAAGTGCCTATTCACGGGGTGGCGGGCCGCAGCTGAGCCCCGAACGACTTTTTTGCTCAGGTGGGAAGTGAGACGTAGTGTAGGGGCCACGCTTGAGCTTGTCAACGCTCTTTATTGTGATTTCGGGCCGTTTTTTGTGATTTCTTCCCGTCTTATTGCTTTACTGCAGAGGTGTTCTCAGGAGAGGAAAGGGCGCGGACGCGGGGGAGTCGAGGTGGTGTGTGGCTGATTGTCCGGCTGGGTGAACCGGATGCGCGCGGACGTCCCGCGCGCATCCGGATAGCGAGTCTAACCGGGACCGACCATATTCCAGGAGAGATCCACCTTCAGTTGCAGGCCGTACTGACCGATGACACTGAATCCGTTCATGTACCAGACGCCGAGCGCGCCAGTCGCCTCGTTCTGCCAGAGGAGATCCGCCAAGCCGTCGGCATTGACATCGCCAACCCCATGAACCTTCCAGTTCATATCGGAGGGGTATACCGATAGCACTCGCTGCGCAACCACGGTCGGACCATTCATGAGCCAGACGCCAAGCCCGTTGTCTGACTGGTTCTGCCAGATTAGATCCGCCTTGCCGTCGCGGTTGACGTCGCCGGCACCGACGATGATCCACATCGGATCGAACATTCTCGGTACGCTGAGGTAAACCGTCGACGTCACGGTGTAGCCGTTCATCAACCACGCGGCCAGCCATCCGTCGTCGTGCTGCCAAATCAGGTCTGCCTTCCCATCACCATTGATGTCCGCGACGCCGCGAATCTTCCACTTCGGGTTCACTGGCGAGTAGGTAAGAACGCCGGCGCTGAGCATTTGGGTGCCCTGCATCGACCACGCGGCAACGGTCCCGTCGTTGGCGTTCTGCCAGACGATGTCGGCGAACCCGTCGCCGTTGATGTCGCCGGTGCCGGCAACACGCCATGCCGGATCGGTGAGAGTGGGCGTGTTGAGCCATTGAGTGGACGCCACGGAGTTGCCGTGCATGGTCCACATCGCCAGTGCTCCCGTGGAGCGATTCTGCCAGACGAGATCCGACAGCCCGTCGCCATCGAGATCCGTCACCGCCGCCGGGTTGAAGCCGACCTGTTGCACCGTGACCGTTTGGCCGTTGATCGTGATCGTCCCTGTGCGCGCCGCCATGGACGTGTTGTGCAGCGCCGTCACGGCTATGCTCGCGCTCCCTGTTCCGCTGGCGTTCAAGACTTGTAGCCAGGCAGCGCCGCTGCTGGCGCTCCAAGCGCATCCGGCGGACGCGGTGATGGTGATCGCGAACGTGCTCTGTCCCCCGATCGCCCAGAGACTTGTGGGAGCTGGCGTCGGCGTGCACGGCGGAGGCGGTGGTGGCGCAGGTACTGGAGTGGGTGTACCGCCGCCGCCCGCCCCCGCGCCCACACGCTGCACTGAGGTCGCCACGAAACCGGTGGCCATCGACATCAGCCACTCGGCTTTGTCTCGACGGGCGGCGACCTTGGGATAGTAGTTTCCGTTGTTGGTGGCGATGTCGGTCGCGACAATCCCCGCATCCGGCACGCCGCCGGCGGTCACTTGCACTGCGCCGTCCTGAAAACTCTGTTGATCCTGCGCAACCATCAGGTAGGTTCCGCTGACCGGGCTGAAATCGAGGCCGAGGCCGTCGTAGGAAGTGAAGCGTGTGCCCAAGAGGAGGACGTCGGTCAGGGGGTTACCGGCAGCATCGAGCACGCGACCGAACGTTCCACCTTGATACCATGCAGCGAGATACCGGTTGCTCACGCTATCGTAGGCAACGTCGGTGATGTAAGTAGCCTTGGCCCGGTTCAGCATCGTTTCCGCGCCAACCAGCGCACCGGATCCGGCAGCCACGCGTCGCGCGGCCGCATAGGCGCTGACGGTGTCGGCACCCGCGTAGACGACCATGAATTCATTGGTGGCCGAGTTGTAGGCGACGGAAGGGTCGCGGTGATAATCGGTGCCGGTCACGTAGATGTTCCCGCCGAGCATTTCGCCGCCATTTCCGATCCGCTGGGCGCGAATACCCTGCGCCTGCCACACGACGAGGAATTCTTTGCTGCTGGTCGAATACGCGATATCCGCGCTGGCTTCCCACCACGACCCATCGGCGGAAATCTGGCTCTCAGGGCCGAGGGCGCCACTGGTTGACACCATGCGTGCGTGCACCACCGCGCCAACGGCCAGCGATTGATGCCACGAGACGAGAAACCCACCGGCCCCACCGAACGCGTCGGGGCTGTAGGCGACCCCGGGGTACTGGCTGAACCCGACGCTCAACGATTGAATCGTGAGCGAACCGAGCAACGCTCCATCGGCGCTGATGAATCGGCCATTGAGATTTCCATGAGCGGAGACGACGAAGTAGATCCCGTCCTTGTAGTCGTAGGCGACGCTCGACCCTCTCACGACGTCCGACAGCGCAGTGATTGAGGGACCGATTCGAGATGTTTGTGCTCGCGCGGGACTCGATGCGATGACGACGAGCAGAAGGGGAGCAAGAACTCGGCACAGAGAGCGCATCACATCAACTCCGAAATTCGCAGGGTGGCGTGGTTCGCAGCTGAACCCGCCTGTTGGCTTTTCGGCAGGCCGGCGAGGAAACATTAGTGTAGGAGCGACACTAATTCGTGTCAACGCAGATCGTCGCGATTTTCAGCTGTTTTTCAGCGTCGCGACCGCGCGAGAAGAACGGGAAAACGGCTCAGCTCAGTTCGTGAGCAGCGCGCCAGCCGCCTGAACCACAATCGTGCGATCGGGATGTCGCAGCAGTTGACGTAGAAGCACGGTATCACCGGGCAGTGCGTCACCAACGACCCGCGCCGCTTCTTGCTGAATGAGCGGACTCTGGTGCGCCAGCCCCTCCATGAGCACCGACTGAACCGCGGCTGGATCGAATCGACCGACGATCGCTGCAGCCCTGAACCTGTTGTTGCCGTCGCGGTCCGTCAAAAGCGGTCGCACCGCCTGCTCGGATTCACGAGGCATGCTGTCGACAAGCGCTTCGGCCGCGGTCAGCCGGATGTCCGGCACCTCGCTGGCGAGCATCGCGCGGGCGTCTGCAACCGCGCGCTCGTCGCCGCTCTTGGCCTTCGCCAGTGTCACCGACGAGTGGACGAGCGGATCCGGGTCCTGGCTGAGAGACTCGAGAATTTGTTGAGCGCCTGAATCCTTGCTCGACGCCAGCGCTTCGGCCAGAGCGGCGCGGTTCATCGGGACGCGATCCTTGGCGAGGGTCTGCGCCATCTCGGCCGTCAGTCCGCCGTGCTCGCTCAACGATTTGATCGCGGCGCTCATGTCGCGGCCCGCGCCAGAGCCGACGAGTGCCTGCAGCGACGCAATCGCGGTCGCGTCTCCCTGATCGATCAGCGCGAGCATCGCACGTTGATCTCCCGCCGCACCAGCCTTGCGCAGCGCCTACGTCGCCGAATCGTCACCCGCCGCGGCCAGGAACTTGAGCGCGGCGTTGCGCACCGCCGCGTCGGAATCGGTGGACAACGCGCGCAGCAATCCCGCCGCGATCGGTTGGAGGAGCCCGCGGTCATCCACGTTGCCGCCCCCCTTCGGAATCCACGCCTCGTACGCATCGAGCGCGGTCAGCGGCTGCGTTCCAGCCGCCAGCGCCTCGATCTTCAGCGTGAACGCCGCATGCGATCGCGGTTTCCTCTTCAGGATCCCGTCGGCGATCGATACTGCTTCACTCGATCGCCCGGCCGCGAGGGACGCCCATCCGCGACTAATCGCCTGTGTATCCGTGCCTGGCCGAGGGGTCTGAGCGTGGCCGATCGACGTTCCGATCGTCGAGAGGAGGCCGAGACTGACGACGAGAGATTTCATGGCAGCCGTCATTGTACCGCCCTGAAGAATCGCTCGCCCGCGATCGTGCGCTCGAGCTGGTAGTGCTGCTTCACCGCCTCGACGACGCGGCTGGTCAGGTTCACGTTCGTGTACCATGCGCGGCCTCTCTCAATTTCCGGATCCTGTTCGAGAATCACACACGCGAACTCTTGTCGTCTGATTCGTTCGACCAGGTCCTGTTCGACTTCTGGCCGGTTCAGCGCCACGACATGGAACGCAAACGCGTCGAGCAGGACCGGCCGTTGCCCGGCGAGGATCGGAATCATTGCGGACTCGGACAGAATCGGTCCGTCGCAGGCATTCACGGCGGCAATCAGTTGACGCCGGTCTTCACGTCCCGACCGCAGCGCTCCGGTTTCGATCATCGAGCCAATGCGAGCAGCGTTCTGTCCTGCCGCCCACAAGCCGAGTCCAATGAACACGATGTACCCGGCATGGCGTAAGCGCCCAGGGTATCGCGTCGCCACGGTCGTCAACACGACGACGGCCGCCACATACGCGTCGACTATTTGACTGGTGAGAATGGTTCCTGGACTGGTGAAGATGACGGCGGTAACCGCGGTGGCCATGACGAGGTAGAGCGCCGGAAGCTTGCCCCATTCGCTGCGTGCGATCGCGAGCCCGGCAACGGCGAGGAGAAATACCACCGTCAACAGGTGCGACGTGCCGATCAGTTCGATCGCTCGAGTGATCGCCGTCAGGCTGAATAAGGACAAGAACGAGGACCCCGCCAAAGCGCAGGCCCGGAACGACTCGATCGCCCGGCCGTTGCTAATCGCGTTGACGATGCCAAGGAGGGCGATACCGCCAACCATCGTTGAGGCGCCGAGTTTCACCGCGGCGCCGCGGCGACCGGCCAGCAGCAGCGTCACTGTCGCCGCCGCCGGTGCGTACACGCACGTTACCTTGGTCATGAACGCGGCGGTGAAGAAGAGCGCAGCCAGCAACAGCTGCCTGGTCGAGCTCGCACGTGTTTCGAAGGGTGTGATGGCCGCGAGGCCAAACACGGCGAACGCCACCGCAATTGGCTCACACCGGACAGCGAACGCTGTCTGATGCACGAAGTACGGCGCAATCGCCAGCGAGCTTCCGCCGATGACGAATGCCAGCGGCGCGCCGATGCGCCGCAGGAACAAGGCCACGGCGGCGACCATGGCGATGAGTCCGGCGACGCTGACGAACACGCCGGCGGCCACCGCCGACAGCCCCGTTCGCATC
>JBPYFA010000080.1:0-4978 GCA_051986585.1 Vicinamibacterales bacterium
ATGTATTCGGCTTATCTGCAATTCTCGGGTTACCGTGTCGCCGAGGCGACCAACGGTCTCGAAGCGATCGAGAAGACCCTCGAATTGATGCCCGACATCATTCTGATGGATCTCGCGCTGCCGAAGATCGACGGCTGGGAGGCGACCAAGCGGCTGAAGTCGGATGAGCGCACCAAACACATTCCGGTCGTCGCGCTGACGGGCCATGCGCTGGCAGGGTTCGCCGAGGGGGCGCGCGAGGCGGGATGCGACGCATTCGTGACCAAGCCCTGCCTTCCCGATGCGCTGGTTGCGGAGATCCGGCGGATGCTCGAGATCAGGCGGACGCAAGACTCCGGCAAACGCGGAAGCGGCCCGACGGGCCGGCGACGACAGTAGACAGGCAGGCATCGGATTCATGGGCATCAAAACCTCACGGCGGGCGCCGATCGCCAAGGGCGGGACCAAATCACGGACATCAAAATCAAGGACAGCGAAGCCCGAGACGCGGAACAAGCCGCCCGGTGCCGGCAATCGCCGCGATCGCACGACCGGGCGGTCGAGCGGTCCGGCGGCGCACGAGAAGGGCAAGCTCGAACGTGCACGGCTGCCCGGCCAGCCAGCAAAGAGCAATCGCCCGGAGGTGACGGCGGCGGCCGAGGAATCCAACGAGGGCCGCTACGTTTATTGCGTTATCAAGTCCGAGCGCGCACTGTCGTTCGGCCTGCTGGGAATCGGGGCCGACGCAGCCGAGGTGCACACCGTGCACTATCGCGACATTGCCGCGGTGGTCTCGAAGACGCCCATGGTCGTCCAGGATCCGACGCGGGACAACGTGCTCGCACATCAGCGCGTCAATGAAACGGTCATGCAGGAACACACGGTGATTCCCATGTCTTTTGGCACCGTGTTCAAGACCAACGAGGACATCATCGAGCTGCTGCGATCGGCGTACGACGCGTTCACCGACGTCCTGAACAAGATGCAGGACAAGTTCGAATTCGGCCTCAAGGTGCTCTGGGATCGCGACCAGATCATTCACGAGATCGAAGCCGAAGATGAGGATATCCGCCGGCTCAAGGGGGAGATTTCGACCCAGAAGGGCTCGACCTATTTCGCCCGGATGCAGTATGGCCGGCTGATCGACGCAGCGCTGCAGGCCCGCTCGGAACGGTACGTCGCCGAGATCTTCGAAGCCTTGCGGAGCGTCTCGGTCGCATCACGCTCGAACAAGCCGATTGGCGACCGGATGATCATGAACGCGGCGTTTCTCGTCGGACGAAGCGTCGAGCAGGCGTTCGATGCCCGCGTGAAGGACATCGGTCAGCGGTACGACAAGCTGACGTTCAAGTATACGGGGCCGTGGCCGCCATATAACTTCGTCAACATTCGGTTGAAGCTCGAGCGGGCCCATTAGCATGGCGAATTGCGACGGCTGAGTGTTGATTGACGATGTTCATCCTTGACTCGCTGCTCGTCGGCGGCCTCCGCTTCGTGTTCGATAAGATCGCCGCGGCGGTGGATACCGAGATGAACGATGACACCGCGTTGCGCGAGCAGCTGCTCGCGGCTCAGATGCGGGTGGAGCTGGGCGAGATCTCACAGCAGGAGTTCGACCTGCTGGAAGCGGACATCCTGGCGCACCTGCGCGAGATCCGCGATCGGAGGCAGGGTAGCGGTGCGGCAAGCTTCTCGCCGGAAGACTACACGGTTACCGGCATCGAGGCGGCCTTCGAAGGCGACGAGCACGACGCCGGCTGATTCCTCACCACGCTTTCGATTCATCGGCGGCAAGGGCGGGGTCGGGAAAACGACCTGTGCCGCCGCGATCGCCGTGTCCGCCGCCAAGGCGGGCATCCCGACCCTTCTGATTTCCACCGATCCCGCTCCGTCGCTCGGCGACGCACTGAAGCAGCCGCTCTCGTCGCGCCTGCGCCGGGTGCCAGTCGCGGGTGGCACTTTATACGCGACCGAAATTGACGCGAAGCAATCGTTTGCCAAATGGTTGGCGCGCCGACGGCCGGCCCTCGAACGGATTGCCCTGCGCGGCACGTGGCTCGATCGAGACGATGTCTCGGAACTGCTCCGGCTCTCGATGCCGGGAATCGACGAGCTCGCCGGTCTGATCGAAATTGCCCGCGCCGGAAGAGACACTCGATTCAAGACCATCGTCGTCGACACGGCGCCGACTGGACACACGCTCCGTATGTTGGAGATGCCCGAGAATCTTGGCGCGCTGGCGCAGGTGTTCAGTCTGATGCAGCAGAAGCATCGCGTCATGGTCGAAGCGTTGACCGGCGCTTACGCTGCTGACGACTCGGACCTGCTGATCGCGGAGATCGACCAAGAGGCTCGCGATCTTGCCGCCCTTGTGCGCGATCCGGCGAATGCCCGCGTGTCGTGGGTCACGCTTGCCGAGCCGATGTCGGTGAAGGAGACGATCGCCGCCGTGGCAACGTTGGCACGATCGGGTATCCACGTTGCTGAGCTGATCGTCAATCGTCTGGCGCCGCCGGTGGCCTGCGACCGATGTCGCGCGCGTCGTGCGCTCGAACACGAATCGATCCAGAGCTTGCGGGATGCCTTGCCGGCGATGAGGACGATCGACGTGAACGCGCGCGCGAACGAGCCCCGCGGTGTGCGCGCGCTCGCCGACATCGGCCGGGAAATTGCGCATCCTGCCATCCCGACTCGCACGCACCGGCCACGCCCGCTACGGTGGCACTCGCGGGTGTCCGGAGCGAGCGCTGGAGTCGAGCATCTGCTTGGCGCACCGCCTGCTCGTCTTCTTGTGTTTGGCGGCAAGGGAGGTGTGGGAAAAACCACGTGTGCTGCGGCAGCCGCGTTGACCATCGCAGCCAGCACTCGTCGGCGTGTCCTGCTTGTATCGACCGATCCAGCGCATTCTCTTGGCGACGTCCTTGGCGAAGCGATCACGGCGACGCCGCGAGCGATCCGCGGCGGTCCCCCGAGCTTGCGCGTTCGCGCGATTGATGCCGCCCGTGAGTTTGACGAGATGCGCGCTCGATATGCCGCTGCGATTGAGCAGATGTTCGAGCGGCTCTCGCGCGGCGGATCTGGATCGATCCGAATCGATGCGAGCCACGATCGGCGCGTCATGCGAGGGCTGATCGAGCTTGCGCCTCCGGGGATCGACGAGCTCGTCGCCATCGTTGAAGTAGCCGAAACGATTCAGTCCGAACCAGATCAGACGATCGTTCTTGATACAGCGCCGACCGGGCACGCATTGCGCCTCCTCGCCATGCCAGCGGTCATCCATGAGTGGACGAAGGCACTCATGCGCATCCTGCTGAAGTACCAGCCGCTGGGCGGCATCGAAGAATTCGGACCGGTACTCGTCCGACTGTCCCGCGGCCTCGGCGAGCTCCGCTCGCTGCTCGTCGATCCGAAGCGGGCTTCGTTTATCGTCGTGACGCGCGCGGCCACCCTGCCGCGGGAGGAAACACGCGACCTGCTCCACCACCTCGACCGCTTGGACATACACGTGCGAGCGCTCGTGGTGAATGCTGTCGGATATGGAACCTGTCACCTCTGTCGATCAGAAGCACGGGCGGAAACGCGCCACCTGCGCGCGCTCACCCAGCTCAAATCTCGCGGCATGCTGCCGGTGCTGATTGCGCCGTCAGAACTCCCTCCGCCACACGGACGGCTTGCCCTTGCTCGATGGCAGCGCCGTTGGGTGCTGGCTTCGTGATTCAGATACACGGGACGGCGCCGTGCTCGGAACCGGCACCTGAACACGTCTTGACCGATCGCCCGGCGCCCGGGCGCAGCGGCTGCGATACTATCGAAGGCGCCGTCATGCCCGGAACCGCCACGTATCTGTATTGCGTCGTCGACGCCTCCGTTGCGCCGCCCGTCGCGCGGGCGCCTGGCGGCCTGGCCCGGGCAGAGCGGCCTGTCATCGCGCCGATCGCGAAGTCGCTCTGGCTCGTGACGGCTGCCGTACCCCTCGACGTCTACGGGCCGGGTGCGCTCGAGCAGTCGCTGCTTGATGTCGAGTGGGTGACCAACGTGGCGGTGGCGCATGAAGAAGTGGTCGAGTATTTCGCCGGCCGGGAAGAAACGACGGTCATCCCGATGAAGCTGTTCACGATGTTTTCATCAGTCGAGCGCGCGGTGGACGAAATGCGTCCGCGCCAGAGGGAACTCAGCGCGGTCGTCAGGCGAATCGCGGGATGTGAAGAATGGGGCGTGCGAATCACACACACGCCGCCCGTCGTCGGCCGTGATTCCGCGAGCGGGACAGCGGCATCGGGTACGGAGTTTCTTGCCGCCAGAAAGGCGGCGCGGGACGCAGCCCGACGTTCGCTGGGAACAGCCGCCGTCGCCGCCGAAGAGGCGTACCGCACACTGTCGGCAATTGCCCGCGATGCGCGGCGCCGCGATGATGTGCCGCCTCGAGCCTCGTCACCTCCCGTGCTCGATGCGGCGTTTTTGGTGCCATCGAGCCAGCGAAGCCGGTTCAAGAATGCGGTCAAGAAACTCGCTGACGCCGCAGATCGCGGCACACAGGTGGTATTGACCGGGCCGTGGCCTTCGTACAACTTCGTTCAATCCGAGTCAGGTTCATGAGCCGCCGCAGGGTTCGTCATTCCACGATGCCGGCATCTGGACCGGCCAAGTCGGCGCGACGGTCGACGCCGCGGCCACAGCAGCAGAAGCGGTTGCGTCTTCCCGCGCGCGCGCTGCCTTCCGGCCCCCAGCCTCGGGTCGATTCTCCGAGCCTCGTCGCCAGTCAGGAGACCTCGCTGGTTGACGTCATCGATAATCTGCTCAACCGTGGGGTCGTTTTGAATGCCGATCTCATCCTCGCACTCGCTGACGTCGATCTGGTCTATCTTCGACTCTCGGCGCTCGTGTGCGCGGCGGACCGAGTGCTCGATGGATCCCGATGACGACCGTGTACGTCTTCGGGTTGACAACCCTTGAGTTGCCGCGGCTGGTGATCAAAGGACATCACATAGACTTCATCGAC
>JBPYFA010000081.1:0-11623 GCA_051986585.1 Vicinamibacterales bacterium
GTCCGCACCGGGCGCCCAGCCGAACTTGGTGGCGATCACGCTGGCGGTTTATCGATGATGACGCTAGCTATTCTCCTACTGGTGTAGTATTCAGCTATGCCACGAAGGGCCGCGGCGCCGCTTCGCCTGACGGCGCAGCAACTGGCCGTCATGCAAGTGCTGTGGTCGCGCGACGAGGCGTCGGTGACCGACGTCCAACGCGCGATGACGGGACGGCGCCTCGCGCTGACCACGGTGGCGACGATGCTCGTGCGACTCGAACAGCGCGGACTGGTCAGTCACCGCGCCGAGGGCCGCCAGTACCTCTATCGATCGCGCGTGTCGCCGGCCGAGGCGCGTGAGACGGTGACGCGGGAGCTGCTGCGCAATCTGTTCGACGGCGACGTCGCGGCCTTCGTCAGTCAATTACTCGACGCGCGCGAACTGACGCGTGAAGAGGTTGCCGATCTGCAGCGTCTAGTGCGCGATAAGCTTCCTCGGGCACGCCGCTGATGACCGAGCACATCCTGTCGGCCTGGCTCCTGACGTATGCGGTGCACGGCGCGCTCTTCGCCGCGCTGGCGGCCGTGGCCGAACGCACCTGCTGGGGAGCGGTGGCGTCGCGGCGCGATGCGTTCTGGAAGCTGGCGCTCGTCGGCGGGATCGTGACGTCCACCGTGTTCGTGGCGGCGGGGTCGGCGCCCGCCGGCGCGGCGGTTCATCTGTCGCCCGAAGGCATCATCGCCCCCGCTCTGACGAGCGACGGCGTGTTCTGGCTCGCGGCGGGGTGGATGGCGATCACGGCGCTACTGCTGCTGCGCACGGCTCGCGCGTGGCGTGTGAGCGTTCAACATGCCGGGCGACGCCGCATCATTCGACGGGGCCGGGCCACCGTGCTCCTCCAGGAGATTCTCGGTCCTGCCGCCGATCGCGTCACGTTATCGTGCAGCCGTACGCTCGGCGTGCCGGTCGCCTTCAGGCGCGAAATCTGCGTGCCGGTCCGCGCGTTGCGCGAGCTTCCGGAGGACGAGTTTCGCGCGCTCCTCGCGCATGAAGCGGCACACGTTGTGCGCCGCGACGCGGTCTGGCTGATGATCGCCGCCACCGTTCGCGTGCTGGCATGGTGGCAGCCGCTCAATCTTGTGGCCGCGGCTCGGCTGCGGCTGGCCATGGAATTCGCCTGCGACGAGCGGGCTGCCGCGGAGCCACGCGAACGCGCCGCGCTGGCGCGGTGCCTGATCAAAGTCGCCGAATGGAACGTTCGCGATGACGACGCCGTGCTTGCGACGATGGCCAGCCGCGGGTCGGCGCTGCGGCGGCGGATTGAGTCGCTGCTCGACGACGCGCCCCGCAGCCGTCGGGCCGTGCGCCCGTGGCTCGCGGTAACGACTGGCGCCGTGCCGGTCGTGTGCCTCGCACCTGTCGTCACGATCGCGAGCCTGTCGCGCGTTCCCGCGGCTGCGGTCCGGCTGCTGAGACACGCGCCGCTCTCTGAGATACCTGCCGCACCGGCTGCACGCCGGGTGCCGTTCCCCAGAATCGCCGACGAGCGGCCGGCGCCGCGTACGTCGAGGACGGCCTCAACGGCGCTGACCGGTGCCGCGGCGGCCGATCGAGCCCCGGCTCCCGAGATCGCGCTCGACGAGTCAGTGCCCACCGCGACGTCGGATCCGTTGCCCACCGTCGCGGGTCTCGAGGCCGTCGCGGCTCCGACGACCCGTTTTCGAGACGCGGTTGCCGCTGCTCGGATCACGCCAGGACCGGCGCCGTCGCGGACGCGGTTCGACGAGCCGGATCTGCAGCGGCGCGTCATGAACTGGGTCCGGGGTCAGCGCGTCATCCTCTCCTTCGACCGCCAACGCCCGAACTACGAACTCCGCTGACCTCGCCAGACTACTACATTTGTAGTATCGTCTAATACTACACACGTAGTAATTACCGGTGAGGAGGATGAGCATGGGCGGTGCTGGCGCTGTCAGCGTGGTTCGGGTTGGATGCGCTCCAGGGCGATCTGTCGATCGCCGGCTGAGAAGGCTCCCCATGCACGTGACCCGATTCAGTGCCGCGACGTTCCTCGTCTTCGCGACCGCGTCGCCGTTGCGCGCGCAGGGCATCGAGGTCTTTGGCGGATATTCCGTCAATGCCGACTACGTCCAGAATCGTCCCGCGATCCTCGTCGTCGACCAGAAGGTGTCACCCTTCTTCAGCCTTGGGAGCGGCCCAACCGGTTTCGAGGGGTCGTTCAAACGCGAAGTCTGGAACGGTCTCGGCATCAAAGGCGATGTATCCGGTTATTCCGACACATTCTCACCGGGCCCCGCGGCCTACTGCCAACCGGACAGTTCCAGTTCCGGAATTGCCTGCGGCACCGGCCTGACGTTTCAGGCCACAGGCCGCGCGTTTTATGTGACCGTCGGTCCCGAGTGGAAGATCCGGCGCGGCAAGCGGTTCGCTCCCTTCGCTGAAGCGCTTGTCGGAATCGTATCCACCCGATCGACGTTCATGATGAGCGGGTCAGATGTGCAATACACAAATCCCTTCACAGGAGGAGTGCTGCTGTTCACCAGTGGAGGGTTCCCCCCGGATCGACGCCTCCATTACGCTGACGCCCATGCCGATGTCGGACTGGCGCTGACAATTGGCGGCGGCTTTGACATCCGAGTGGGCAAACGGATCGGCCTTCGCACCGCGATGGATTACGATCCGACGTTTCTGGTACGCCCGGCGTTTCCCGACCTCACGCCCGACGCCCAAGGGCGGGTCGCCCTTCGACCCGCGTCGAACGAGCGACAGCGGCAGGATCATGTTCGCCTGAGCATCGGAATGGTGTGGCACATTCGATCAGGTCAGGCGAGGTGGTCAGCGACGAGTACAACGTCGAGTCGAGGCGTCTCACGGTCACGCGGACCGGCGAATACACCATTGCGCCCAGCCGAACTTGGTCGCGATCACGGCGTCACCGCGATATGGTTCGAGCGCCTCGCCGACCAGTTCTTCGTTGGGCCACGGTCCATATACTTCCGCGGTATCGAAGAACGTGACCCCGCGTTCAACGGCAGCGCGTAGCAGCGCCAGCATGTCGTTGCGGTCCGGAATCGGACTGTACGACCAGCTCATGCCCATGCAGCCGAGGCCGAGAGCGGAGACTTCGAGCGCGTTTGGTCCGATGGTTCTCCTCTTCACGGCATCGTGCTCCTGTCTATTCCCGCGCCCATACGACGCGCCATCCTTCAGCGCGATTCACGGGTCCAACGGTCAGCTGATTCCCCGCGAATGCGTACGTGCGGTGAAGGTCCTGGCCAACGAGCGTGCGGACGAGCGCACCGTCGACGTGAAGAGTAAACGTGTGTGATTGCTCCTCGACGGTGTACCGGCCAAACGTCGCTTCGTATCCACCTTGTGCGTACTGCGTTGAGGAAGCCTGCGTGTTCCGGTACATGACCTGCACCGCCGCATGTCCGTCGGCGGTGAACACGAACTGTCCAATGCAATCGGGCTTGTCGACCTTGACGTCGGGCCCGCTATGCTCGAGCGAAACCAGCCGCCACGATCCAACAAAGCGATCGCGTGTGTCCTGCGCGAACGCCTGTCGCTGCCCCGCTGCCATGGCACTCCCGAACGTGAGTGCGAAGGAGAGTGCACACAGTCCGGCAACACTGCCGGCGATTCGCGGCGTCATCATCGACTCCTCTTGACCTTTCAGGACGGTTTCGATCCTGGCGGTTACCCCTTCGGCCGCACGCGCACCGTCGCCGAGCGAGCGCGCGCGCTGATCATCGGCTTCAGGTCTCACCTTTCAGACGCGCAGCAAGGTCTTGATCGCGCGCCGCTCGTCCATCGCGCGGTATGCGTCTGCGACTTGGTCGAGCGGCAGGGTGAGGTCGAACACTTTTCCCGGATCGATCTTCCGGTTCCATATGAGATCGATCAGCTGCGGCAAGTACCGCCGCACCGGCGCTGGGCCACCGTGCAGATGGACATGCCGATAGAACAGATCGGCGCCCGAGAGCTCGACGCCGTGCGGGACGCCGACGTAGCTGACCGAGCCACCAGGACGGGTGGAGGCGATCGCCTGCGTCATGGAGTCCTGCGTGCCGACACATTCGAGCACCGAGTCGGCACCAACGCCGCCGGTCAAATCCTTAATCCGATCGACGCCTGCAGCTCCTCGCTCCGACACGATGTCGGTGGCGCCAAATGTACGCGCCAGGTTCTGGCGCGATGCGTGACGGCTCATGGCGATGATCCGCTCGGCGCCCATATGCTTCGCGGAGAGCACGCCGAGCAAGCCGACCGCGCCGTCGCCGACGACTACCACGGTTGCGCCGGGCTTCACGTTCGCCGCGTCGGCCGCGAACCAGCCCGTGCCGAGGACGTCTGAAGCCGCGAGCAGACTCGGTACGAGATCGGCAGTGGGCGTCTCTGGCGTGGCGACCAGCGTGCCGTCCGCGAGCGGGACACGTAGCATCGGTGCCTGCGCCCCAACGACCCATTGACGATGTGCGCACGATGTCTGGTAACCGGCACGGCAGTGCGGGCAGGTATTGTCCGACGCGGCGAACGATCCGATGACGAATTGACCGCGCTTGATCCCCCTCACGTCGCGGCCGACTTCCTCGACCACGCCGCAGTACTCGTGACCCATCGCGCTCGGTCCGGAGGCGGCATTCAGGCCGCGGTAAGGCCACAGATCGGATCCGCACACGCAGCTCGCGGAGAGTCGGACGATGGCGTCGGTTGGTTCGACGAGAATGGGCGTGGGCCGTTCCTCGAAACGCACATCGCCAGGCCCGTAGAGAACAGCACCTCGCATTTGATTACTCACATCCTGTCGGTTTGACGCTTTCCACATCTGCCAACGAACTCAGAGTACGGTCGGCAGCGACGCATGAATAGCGAGAGAAATCGACTAGGGTCTATGAATTCAGTTCATGAGCTGTTGGCGCGCGGAAATCAACGCTATCTGACTGAAACCGCCGGCCTTACTGGTTCTGCGAAGAGCTACGGCGGGCAAAGACTGACGAGTCGGAACACTGCGTGATACCGCTTCGTGAAGGAATATTGATTAGATGCAGCACGATTGATGAGGGAGTTCCAGAAATGGTCCGCGATGAATTGAGCGTCATGGCCGCCGTGCTGGCAGTTGCTGATGAGAAGAGCTTCACGAAGGCCGCCAAACGGCTGGGGGTCTCGCAATCCGCACTCAGTCACGCGGTTCGAGGACTCGAGGAGCAGATCGGTGTGCGTCTGCTGTCACGAACGACCCGCAGCGTCGCCCCGACGGAGGCAGGCGAACAACTGCTCGCAGAACTTCGGCCGGCGCTGACCGGCATTCGTGGCGCGGTCGAGAAGATCTCCGGCTCGCGCGGGCGACCACGGGGGCGCCTGCGTCTGCTCGTGCCGCGTCTCGCCGTGATGACCGTGCTCGGGCCCAAAGTGGGTCAGTTCGCGCGGCAATTCCCGGACGTCGTGCTCGACGTGACCACCGACGATGAGCGACGCGACCTGGTCGCAGCGGGGTTCGACGCCGGCATTCAGTACGGCGAATACATTCAGCGGGATATGGTGGCGGTCCGGGTGTCACCCGATCATCACCCGGCGATCGTCGCTGCGCCCGCGTACTTCGAGTCTCACGCCAAGCCGCAGGTGCCGCACGACCTGCTCGAACATCGTTGCATCAACTTTCGACACGGGTCGGAAGGTGTCTACCGGTGGGAGTTCGACAAGGGCGATCAATCGCTCACGGTGGGAGTGAACGGGCCGTTGATCACCAACGATATCGCCCTGCTGATACGCGCCGCCCTCGATGGCGTGGGGCTGGCGTTCGTGGCTGAAGAGCACGCGGCGCCTCATCTCGCGAGTGGGGCGCTGGTGCGGGTGCTCGAGGATTGGTGCCAGCCGTTTCCTGGCTTCTTTCTCTACTACCCGAGTCGCCGTCAGCAGCCCGCAGCGCTCGCCGCGCTGATTGACACCCTGCGTCTGGCCGAAGATCGCCGTAAGTGATCGACGACATTTGATGGTCTGACACAATTCCTTGAACCATGTGAGTTGCACAAATGCGGTATCGAGCGCTCCTGGCGCCACGAGTCCGCTAGTGGAATCGTGACGCGTTCTTGACGAGGTCCAGCAATGCGTCAGGCGCGACGGGCTTCACCAGGTGTGCGTCGAAGCCCGCTTCACGTGTCTTCCGTCGGTCGTCGTCTTGCCCCCATCCTGTGATTGCAACGACGAACACCGAGTCTCCGTCGGCAAGCGATCGGATGCGTCTGCACACGTCGAATCCGTCGACGCCGGGCATGCCGATATCAAGCAAGACGATCTCGGGCTTGAACGCGATGATCTCAGCGAGCGCATCGTCACCGCGGTAAACCGCCCGGGTCACGCAGCCCGCGACCTGGAGAAGCGTTGCGACGGTATCCGCCGCGTCGACGCTGTCGTCAACGACGAGGACCCGACGCCCCAGATTTCGGGTGCCGGGCTCTCCACGCTCCCGGTCTTCGGGCGCCTCGTCGGCCAGTGGCATGGTAGGAAGCGATACGGTGAACGTGGCACCACATCCAACCCCAGGACTGGATACACTCAGGGTTCCGCCATGGAGTTCCACAAGTTTCCGGGCAAGCGCGAGCCCGATGCCGAGTCCTCCGATTGTGGTGCTGGAAGTCCCGGATCCTTGTGCGAACAGATTGAAGATGCTCTCGAGACGATCGGGCGCAATCCCTTGACCCGTATCCGTGACGTGCACATCAACGCTGGTCGGACTCTCTTTCACGTCAATGGATAGCGTTCCGCCGTTGGGTGTGTACTTCGCGGCGTTGTTCAGCAGGTTTGCGAACACTTGGGACAGCCGGGCGAGATCGGCGTCCAGACACACGTCTGCCGAACCACGGCGCTGTTCCAGCCGGTGCTCATGTTCTTCAATGATCGGCCGCGCGGTCTCGACCGCTGCGTCGAGGACTTGGTCGAGCATCAACGGGCCCCGTTGGAGATTCATCTTGCCGCTGGAGAGCCGCGATACGTCGAGCAGATCGTCAATCAGCCGCGTCATGTGCGCGACCTGCCGTTCGATAATGTCGAGGGAGCGAGCCCTCAACGGCTCGGGGACGCCTGTGGACTGGAGAATCCCAACGGCAGTCCGGATCGGTGCCAGTGGGTTGCGCAATTCGTGAGCGAGAATTGCCAGGAATTCGTCCTTTCGCCGATCCGCGTCGCGCAGCGCTTGTTCGGCGCGCTTCCGCTCGGTGATATCGAGAACGATAGCGACGCCTTTTCCAGTGCTCTCGATGCGCCGTCCGGCAAAGAGGCCCCAGAAGCGCCCTCCGTCGCGACGGAAGTACTCCTTTTCGTACGGTTCGATGCGACCCGTGCGTCCAAACTCCGCGACAGCTGCACGCGTCCGGGGCATCCATTCGGGTGGGGTGAGTCGATCCCAACGCACCCGGCCATCCTCCAACTCCTCGCGGGTGAACCCCACCAACCTCAGGAACTCCTCGTTCGCGTCGGTGATGGCCCCTTCCATGTCGAAGAACGCGATCGCTACGACGCCGCTCTCGGCGATGCTTCGGAAGTGCTCCTCGCTTTCCCGAAGGCGATCCGCGATCCGACGTTGTGCCGCTTCATCGGGCACGCGTCCGTTCGAGGCACGCATCTCCGCCCGACGCTCCGGTTGCTCGCTAGTGGAGTACTGACCCCCATTCATTACGGGTCCCTCGACTGTTGACAAACCTCTTCGATCATCCCGCCAATCGGCCGAGCACGGCAGAACACCGCAACCGCGTGTCGATGGCGGAGAGCATCGTCGATCTTGCGGGTGCAAGCTGTGGACCAGTCGGAAAATGCTGAGCCACGCGCCTTCGCACTAAACCCGAGGGCTCGACGTTGCGCCGGCACGCTCCGTGAAAACGATCCATCGTCGCCGATAGGGCTCAAGTTGATCGGCGCAAGGAACGTCGCGAGATGCTGGTTGACCGTCGGCTACCCTCACCGCGTCGAGCTGACGTTTCGTTTCGCACACGGTGCGCGGGCGTCAGGCGGCACGGGTCTCGCGCGCGACGACAAACGGTGGTCATGCTGGTGTGCAGCAGCGAACGCATCGGCGCCGATCATCGCGCCCATCTCGACCCGCGCCCGGACCTACGCCAGGCGTTTGGCGACATGGGATGAGAGGTGCCGGAGCTGCTCGATGCTATGGACGCAGCCGAGGACGTGGATCCCTTTCGCAGTTCATGATGACGACCTCCGGTGGTTCACGGCATTGATTGGCCGCTCTCCTTCTCGACGGTGTGCAGCGCCCTGCGTAGCCGGTCGTCGGCCTCACGTGCAACGCTCGCAGGCTCGGAATTCTCGCCGACGATTCCAAGAGCCGCCAGCGGTGCCATCGCGGCGACAACCGTTGTCGTGGGGTTCTCCTCGTAGACCACCACGTTGCACGGCAGCAGCAGCCCGACTTCGAGCTCGGCGTGGAGCGCGCGATCCGCGAGGGGTGGATTGCACGCGCCGAGGATCACGTATCGTCGAAAATCGCGATCGAGCTTGGCTTTCAGCGTCTGCTTGACGTCGATCGTGGTGAGAACGCCAAAGCCCTGAGACTTGAGTGCGTCGGTGGCTCGGGCGATCGCCTCGTCGTACGGGAGGGGAACGGTCACCCTCAAGCCGTAGCGTGTTTCCTGCATCATCTCCTCCGGGCACAACCCAGCATCGTGGACTTAACAGGCTCCCGGCCTGCCGCGCGGGGCTCATGTAAACGGCGACTCTGCGCCGCTCGACCCGCGCCGGCTCGACGAGCGAACGCCGAATGCCGAGACGAGTTTCTCGAGCCTGGTCGCATCACATCGAGGACACATGGGCACGCGGCTGCCGAGCACGAGCGCCTCGAACCGGTGACCGCATTCGCGGCAGACAAAATCAAACAGTGGCATGGCAACTGGCCCTCGAACCTGGAGGATCGCGATCGGCGATCTCCCAATTCAGAGATGCAGACCACGGACGATCGGTTACATCCACCACGAGATGCGGAACGACGGCAACTGCTCGAGCTGAGTTGACGGGAAATCGGCAGCCGGCATCCCAAATCACTGCTTGCGCGACCTGTCACCTTGGACGCCTGCATGCATCTCTCCAGCAGGAAGCGAGAGGAAACACTCATGCAGCCATTCCCGCACCGTTACATAGCGACGGCAAAGGTCTCCGCCAGCAGCGACGTAGAGCTGGGCGCTCCAGGACTGCCGGCGCTGAATTCCGCATCACCGGTCGAATTCGGCGGCCCGGGTGACCGCTGGTCGCCCGAGACCCTGGTTACCGCGGCGGTCGGCGACTGCTTGATCCTGACGTTTCGAGCGGTGGCACGGGCATCAGGACTCGCCTGGAATTCGCTCGAGTGCGACGTGACAGGCACCTTGGATCGTGTCGAGCGGACGACACGTTTCGTCGCGTTCGAAGTGCGCGCTCGGCTGCACGTGCCGGCCGGTACGGATCCGGATCGTGCGAAACAGCTGCTCGAGAAATCTGAGAGGGGCTGTCTGATCTCGAATTCGCTCAGCGCCGAGATCCACCTGATTCCCACCATCGAGGTCACCGCAGAGCAGGTCAACGCGTTCACGTGAGTGTGACCGGCGCCGCATCACGCGTAGAGACACATCGGCGCGCCCGCCCCAACATGGTAGATTGCGAGACCTTCAGGGATCCCTTCAGCGCATGTTGGAGGCGGAAGCCGATGAATGAGCTGGAACGATATCGCGGAGCGCTTCTCGGACTCGCGACGGGCGACGCTCTGGGCACAACCCTGGAGTTCGCAGCACCCGGTACCTTCGAGCGTATCGACGACATGTGCGGCGGCGGGCCGTTCGCGCTCGAGCCTGGGCAGTGGACCGACGACACCTCGATGGCAATGTGCCTCGCGGACAGCCTGCTCGAATGCGACGGCTTCGACCCCGTCGATCAACTGAAGAAATACGTGCGCTGGTTTCGCGAAGGCTATCGCAGCAGCAACGGCACGTGCTTCGATATTGGCATCACAACCCGCAACGCACTCCTTCGGTTCGAGAGGACGGGTGAAGGTTGGTGCGGCGCCACCGATCCGAGGTCGGCCGGCAACGGCTCGATCATGCGGCTCGCTCCAGTGCCGCTCTTCTTTGCATCCGATAAGGTGGTTGCGATCGCACGAGCCGGCGACAGCTCTAAGACGACACACGCCGTGCAGGACGCGGTTGACGCATGCCGATATCTCGCGGCCCTAATCCTTGGTGCGCTCGAAGGACGATCCAAGACCGAGCTTCTCCAGCCTCTGTTTGCTCCCCTGGTCTGGCAATGGAACGACGCGCCGCTATCGCCGAATATCACCGAAGTTGCCGGCGGCACGTTTCTGCGACGTGAGCCGCCGCACATCAAAGGTTCCGGCCACGTCGTCCGCTCTCTCGAGGCGGCGTTGTGGGCATTTGCGAAGAGCACTTCGTTCGAGCATGGTGCACTGCTCGCCGTGAACTTGGGAGACGACGCGGATACTACGGGAGCGGTGTACGGGCAGATTGCCGGGGCGTACTACGGGGCCGAAGGAATCCCTGAGCGCTGGCGCTCGAAACTGGCCCATGTTGACGCGCTCGAAGACCTTGCGAACCGCCTGTGGATGCGTTCAACCGATCGGACGGCCTGGCGGTATCCTTGAGACCCGCGTACGTGGAATAGGCGTCGCGAAAATCAGATTCGTCGCGACCCTTTCCGAGCAACGACTTCCGCAACATCGATGTTCGTCGGCGTGTGCCCGTAACTCGCGGTGTCGGCGGTGACTGTCAGGGAGTATGTGACACTGTCTCGGTTATCGCATACGTCGGCGCGCCTCGAGGTGTACCGCGTTACGCCGACAGACGATGAGCTGAGGGATCTGAAAAGCCGTTAAGATCCAGGCGTCCGTGCGGATCATCCGTCGACGTACATTTCTCAGCGCAATCGCCGGCGCCAGTGCGTGGGGGTATCGCGCCGCGTCTGGTCAATCTCCACTCACCAGGCTGATTCTCCTTGGGACAGCGGGAGGGCCGCGGCCGCAAAGGGCGAGAGCCGCGCCGGCGCAAGTAATCCTCAACAACAACGTGGCGTATGTGATCGACTGCGGCGACGGGATTGCTCGGCAGCTCGTGTTTGCTGGCGTGCCGCTCCCGACGCTGCGTCACATCTTCATCACACACCACCACTCGGATCACGACGCTGGCTACGGCAACTTGATCTGGCTGGCGTGGACCGCCGGTCTCAGCACGCGCGTCGATACGTGGGGACCTCACCCGCTCGCGAAGATGACGAGACTCTTCTTCCAGATGAACGCGTACGACATCGACACGCGCATTGCAAACGAGCGGAGAGTCTCGATTGTTCCGCTCGTTCACGTTCATGAGATTCGCGATAACGGTGTGGTTATGTTCGACGACAACGTGAAGGTCACGGCAGCGCTCGTCGATCACCCACCGGTGATCCCGGCCTTCGGCTATCGCTTCGACGCGCATGATCGTTCGATTGTGATTTCCGGCGATACGGCGCCGTCAGACAATCTCGTGAGGCTCGCGCGCGGCGCCGACGTACTGGTCCACTCCGTGATGTATCCGGCGGCAATCGGTCGTCTCGTCGGCCGCGTTCCGAATGCGGCGGCGCTGAAGGAGAGCAT
>JBPYFA010000082.1:0-22020 GCA_051986585.1 Vicinamibacterales bacterium
TCCGACACGGTCATCCCCTCCGCGAGCGTGATCGTGCGGGTGACCGGCGGCGGCGCGATTTGCGCCGGGGCCGAAGGCGCCACGCGCGGGACGACGTCACGACGCGCACCCGGCCTGGGAGCGGCCGGTCGATGCGCGGGCGGACGATACGCGGGCGGCATGCCAGGCCGCGGAGGCGCGGCCGGACGGACCGGCTGCGAGGGCAGCGGGCGAGGCCCGCCGATCGGCGTTCCTGGACGTGGTGGCAGCGGACCGCCTGGTCGAGGACCGGCCGGGCGTGCCGCTCCACCTGGGCCCGACGGCCGTTGCGCTGCAGGCCGGCTCAGATTCCCGGTCGGTGCTTGCGAAGCGGGTGATGGCGTTGGCGTCGGTGGCTTCACGAGCACGGGACGCCGCGGCGGTGCCGGAGGCGCTTGTCCGGTTTTTGGATCCTCGACGCGGAGCCTGATCGTGGGCGGCACCACGCGCCCCGTCGGCGCAGGCACCGGCGGACGAGCCGGTGGCGGGGGCGGAGGCGGCGCCGCGGCGACCACCGGCGGCGGTGGTGCAGGTTCTGGCACCGGCGGTGCGGCCGGCGGCTGCGGCGCAGCAATCACGGGTTCTTCCTGAACGGGCGGAGGCGCAGGCGGTGGGGGCGGCTCGGGTGCGACCTCCGCGACCGGCGGCGCGACCACCGGCTCGGGTTCCGGTATAACCACTTCTGGTGGCGGCGCTGGCGGCGGCACGAGCACGGCTTCGGCGGCGGCCGGCGGCGCCGCGACAGTCTCGGCGGGCGGCTTGGCCGACTTCACCAGCCGCGGCGGCGGCAACGAGGGCGCGGCCGGCTTGACCGGCTCGGGCGCCTTGCCGACCGGCTTCTTGCCCTTTACGGCGGCCGGCGTGTCGGCGAACGATGCGTTGGACGGCACGTTGAGCCCGCGCTGACGCGCCATGCGCGACACGAACTCCCTCGCGACGACCTCCTCGATCGTGCTCGATGCGCTTTTGACCTCGATGCCGTGATCGCGCTTGAGGAGCGCCATCACTTCCTGGCTCGAGGTATTCAGCAGCTCAGCGACTTTGTAGATCCGGACTGTGGCCATTCAGTGTTTTATGTCGAAATCTCAAATCGTTCTTGGTCTCGTTCCCAGCAAACTCCAGCTACTTGCCGCCCTCGGCGTCGTCGGCCGCGACGGCCGCCGCTTCGGCCTCTTCAGCCTGCGCGGCTACGTCGACGTCAGTTGGCGCCGACGGTTCCGCCGCCGCTGAAGCCGATTCAGCGCCGACCTCGGTTTCACCTGCAGCCACGTCGGCAGACTGATCGCCACCGACCTCGAGAGCACCGAGCTGCGCTTCCACCTCGCGACGCTTCTCTTCCTCGCTCTTGATGTCGATCTTCCATCCGGTCAGCTTCGCCGCCAGCCGCACGTTCTGACCTTTCTTCCCGATCGCGAGCGACAGCTGCTTGTCTTCGACGACGACCTCCATCACCTTCTCGCCATCGTCGACAATCGAGACACGCTGAACCTTCGCCGGGCTGATCGCGTTGGTCACGAAGACGATCGGATCTTCCGACCATTCGACGATGTCGATCTTCTCGCCGCGCAATTCGCGAATGATCGACTGAACGCGCGTGCCCTTCATCCCGACGCAGGCGCCAACCGGATCGACGTCGCGCTCGCGCGAATAGACGGCCACCTTTGCCCTGTCGCCCGCTTCGCGGACCGCACCGCGAATCATTACGGTGCCGTCGTAGATTTCCGGGACTTCCTGCTCGAACAGCTTGATCAGGAGCGCCGGATCCGTCCGCGACAGGACGATCTGCGGTCCCTTCGCGCTGCGATTGACGCCTCGAATCACCGCCCGGACACGGTCGCCGACCGTGTAGTTCTCCGCCCGGGACTGTTCCTTGCGCGGCAGCTGCGATTCGACGCGCCCGAGCTCGACGATGATGTCGCCGTTCTCGAAGCGCTTGACGATGCCACTGACCACTTCGCCGACGCGATTGCTGTACTCGGAATAGACGTTTTCGCGTTCGGCTTCGCGGACCTTCTGGAAGATCACCTGCTTGGCGGTCTGCGCCGCAATGCGTCCGAGATCCTCGGTCGGACGTGGGAACTCGATCTCCATGTCGACCTCGGCCTCGTCGCCGTAGAGCTGCTGCGCCTCTTCGAGGGAGATCTGGGTCGAGGGGTCGGTCACTTCGCCAACGATCTTCTTGACTGCGTACAGTTCAAGCTGTCCGCTATCGGTATTGAACCGGGCGCGAAGTGCCTCGCTCTTGTAGCGCTTCCGTGCGGCCGCTTCGAGCGCGTCCTGCACCGCGCTGATGATGATGTCCGGTTCGACGCCCTTTTCTTTGGCGATGGCGTCGATCTGCTGGAGCAAGGGATTGGTGGTAGCCATATATTCAGCTATCAGTTTTCAGCTTCAGCTTTCAGCTGTGAAGCCACAGCCTCGAGCGTTCATCTTTCCTGTTCTCAGGCCGACAGCCGAGCGCTGACAGCCGAGAGCCTCCTAGAATTCCACTTCGAGCCTGGCCCGCTTGATCCGAGCGAGCGGCACGCGGTGGATCTTGCGCCCTTCTTCGAGCAGCACGGCCCCATCGTCAATGCCGGCGAGCCGGCCGGCGAATGCCGACTGGCCGTTGACCGGCTCGGCCGTGACGAGCTTGGCCAGCCGCCCCCGAAATCTCCGGAAATCTGCCTCCCCCCGAAGCGGCCGATCCAGACCAGGGGACGAAACTTCGAGCGTGTACGCGTGCCCAATCGCGGCGGTCTCGAGGTTTTCTTCCTCGACGTCGAGCAGCGCGCTCAGGTCCTGGCTCACGCGCTGACAATCGGCGATGCCGACCGATTCCTCTTCGAGCCTGCGCCTTGCCTCTTCCGGATCCAGCGCACCACGTTCGGTTGAGTTGGACGAACCTGTTTCCGGCCGATCGATGATGACCCTGAGAACCGTTCCGACCGACTCGCGACGCAGCTGGACGTCGAACACTTCGAGCCCGTAGCTCCGCGCCACGCGCTCCGCTACCTCGCGGACGCGTTCGAGCCGGTGAGCGGATGGCGTAGAAACGACCCCTTAAAAACAAAAAGTGGGCAACGGCCCACTCGGGTAACCTTACTCGAACCTGCCACCCATAAATATAGCATACGCCGCTGGCCTAAAGCCTCGCGCTACGGCTGCTCGAGTCAAACTGCCCGACGCGACGTCGCGTGGTGCTTCAGCAGCGCGTCGGTCGCTGCCTCAGCAAGGGGCAGCGACGAGGTCATAGCCTTTTGAGCCCACTATCCGTGCACGGATGAGTTGGCCGGCTTCGTAGGCGGCCGGATCGCAATCGGTCAGAAACACAACCGAATCGATGTCAGGGGCCTGGCCTTCCAGCCGCCCTTGAAGCACCAGATCGTGCTCGGGCGAGGTGCCGTCTACCAGCACGTTCACTTCCGTCCCAACTCGCACCTTTTGCGCCCTCGCCACGATTTGTTTCTGAGCCGCCATCAGCGTGTTCCGCCGGCGACGTTTCGTGGCCGCCGGCACATCATCGGCATGTGCGAAGGCGCGCGTCCCTTCCTCATGCGAATAGGTGAACACCCCTACATGATCGAATCGCGTCTCGGCAACAAAGCTCTCCAGTTCGGCAAACTCTGCATCCGTTTCCCCGGGGAAGCCAACGATCAACGTCGTTCGCAACGCTACTCCCGGTACCCGATCGCGGATACGTTTCAGGAGCGCGTCGTATGTCTTCCGATTACCGGGTCGGCGCATGCGCTTCAGGACGGCCGCCGAGGCGTGCTGCAGCGGCAGGTCCACGTAACGACAGACCTTTTCGCACTCCGCCATCGCATCGAGCACGTCGTCGGTAATCGTCGTCGGATAGAGATAGAGGAGGCGAATCCAGTCGAGCCCTTCGATCTGGTTCAATTCACGAAGGAGACGTCCCAGCGCGCCCCGTTCTCCGCGATCGATGCCGTAAAAGGTCGTGTCCTGCGAAATCAGGAGCAGTTCACGGACCCCACGCGACGCGAGCGATCGTGCCTCGCGAACGATCGATTCGGCCGGTCGGCTGCGGTACTTGCCGCGGAGAGTCGGAATGATGCAGAAGGCGCACGTGTAATCACAGCCTTCGGCAATTTTCACATACGCATAATGCTTCGGCGTCGTCAGCACACGAGGCGTGTCGGCGTCGTAGATGTAAGTAGGCAGTGACGCGACTGGCGGTTCGCTGCTCGCGTTTCGCTGTTCGCCGTGCGCGATTCGCTGTTGGCTGGCGACCTTCGCCGCCGACGACTTGAAGAAAGTTACCGGAGCAACAGACCCGGCGTCGAGTGAACCGCGAACCACGAACCGCGAATCGCGATCACCGATTGCCTCAAGTATCTCCGGTACTTCTCCAGTCCCGAGGACCGCGTCGATTTCGGGGATTTCCTTTTTGAGCTCGTCGCGATACCGCTCGGCAAGGCAGCCGGTGACCACGATTCGCGCGCAGCGGCCGCTCTTCTTGAGTTCCGCCATCTCGAGAATGGCGTCGATCGATTCCTGCTTGGCGCGATCGATGAACGCACAGGTGTTGACGACGAGCACGTCGGCGTCCTCGGCGTGAGGTGTCAGCTCGTGTCCCGCGTCCCGGGCGATGCCCAGCATCACCTCACCGTCGACGAGGTTCTTGGGGCAACCGAGGGAGAGAAAACCAATCTTCATTGCTATTGCTGTAAAAGCTGACTGCTGAGTGCTGAATGCTGAATCGTTCGGTGAATTCTGAACATTCAGAATTCAAACTTCAGCCTTTACAGCATCACGGATAGATCCGATACAACATTCTCGGATACGGAATCGCTTCACGCAGGTGCTCGATGCCGCAAATCCAGCTCACCACGCGCTCGATTCCCATGCCGAAGCCGCCGTGCGGCACGCTGCCGTACCGGCGCAGGTCGAGGTACCACTCGAACGCTTCCTTCGGCAGCTTGTGCTCTTCTATCCGCGAAACGAGCAAATCGTAGTCGTCGATGCGCTCGCCGCCACCGATGATTTCACCGTAGCCTTCGGGCGCGAGCACGTCGACGCAGAGCGCCACGTCCGGTCGTGCCGGGTCGGGCTTCATGTAGAACGCCTTGACCGCCGAGGGATATCGGTGAACGCACACCGGCCGATCGAAGTTCTCGGAGATGGCCGTTTCATCGGGAGCGCCGAAATCGCCGCCCCATTCGAATGGCAGGCCTTTCTCCTTCAGCAATTTTGCCGCGTCATCGTACGAGAGTCGCGGAAACGGCGGCTTCACGCGCTCGAGTTTGGTGATGTCTCGCTCGAGCACTTTGAGTTCGGGCTGACGCCGTTCGAGTACCCGCTGGACGACGAACACGACCAGCGCCTCGGCGAGATCGATGACGTCGTCGAGCGTCGCGTAGGCCATCTCCGGTTCCACCATCCAGAATTCGGTGAGGTGGCGGCGGGTCTTCGATTTCTCAGCGCGAAACGTCGGGCCGAAGCAGTAGACGCGGCCCAGCGCCATCGCGTTTGCCTCGTTGTACAGCTGGCCGCTCTGGGTCAGGTACGCGGTCTCGTCGTCGAAGTACTGGACCGGAAACAGTGTGGTCGTTCCTTCGCACGCCGCCGGCGTGAAGATCGGCGTGTCGGCGAGCACGAACCCGCGTTCATTGAAGAAGTCGCGGACCGCGTTCACGACCTCGTGCCGGACACGCAGGATCGCCTGCTGGCGCTGTGAACGGATCCACAGATGACGGCGATCCATCAGGAAGTCGACCCCATGCTCCTTCGGCGAGATCGGAAAATTCTCGGACTCGGAGACAACTTTGAGTCCGGTGACATCGATCTCGAAACCGCCGGGAGCCCGCGAATCGGCGCGGACGCTGCCGTCGACGACGATTGAGGTTTCCTGGGCGAGATGATCGGCCTGCTTGAATGCTTCTTCACCGACGGCCTGCTTCGACATGACGCACTGGATGAACCCGGTACCGTCGCGCACCGTCAGAAAGTGAATCTTTCCGCTCGAGCGGCGATTGTGCAGCCAGCCCCGCAAGGTCACCGCCTGGCCATTGTGCTTCGCGATGTCCTGAATGTACGCAGTCATGAATGTGCCAGTGTCCGTTCAAACCGCTGCCGTGCCCGCCGGGCGTCGTCGAGGACCGTCTCCGGAAGGCTCGTGTTCGCCAGTTCCATCAGATATGTCCCATCGTAGCCAATCTTCTGCATGGCCATCAGCGCCTGATCCCAGTTGATTGAGCCCTGATACGGCACCAGATGATCGTCCTGACGGCGGCGATTGTCGTGGACATGGGTCGCCATCACGTGCTCGGCGGCGGTCTCGATCGTATCGGCGACGTCACCCATCAGGTGCGCGTGACCGAAGTCGAGGCAGATGCCGGCGTGGGCAGCGTCAAGATCCCGTTCGATCAGCGACACCAGCGAATCAGCCGACGAGATGTCGTTCGGGATCACTTCCAGCGCGACGCGCACACCCAGCGGCTCGGCCAACCGGCAGATTTCATCCGCGCTCCGGAAGGCGGACGCGCGATTGTTGTCCCCCGGCTGACTGTACGACGCCGGCGTCCCCAGGTGCACGGCGAGTGTCTCGAACGGAATGCGGCGGGCGATCTGCAGTGCCGTCTCTAATTCCCGAACCGCCTTCTGTCGCTGTGCGTTGTCGCTCCAGGCATTCGAAAGCGCGCCACCCCACTGGCCGTTGACCAGGGTGGTAGCGATCGGCGCGTGAACACCGGCCAGGATCAACCCCGTTTCCGACAACCATCCGGCCAGAGCCGTAATCGCCGCATCGTCGTGGTAGTCGAAATGACTGCGCGTGGCGAACAGCTCGATGCTCTCGAAGCCGTACGAGGCAATCTGTGTCAGATGGTCCCGATCGAGGCGACGGTCGTGGTACAGATGCGTGCTTATCCCGAAACGCATGGTAGAGAACCATTCATTGTACCAGCAATCGGGTCTGACGAACTTGGCGAGCGAAGTGACAACAGGAAAAAAGTAACGAGTTCGCGGGAACTCGGACGTTCTCCCTAGCGGAATTCTTCAACCAAGGTGCCGAGCACTTCGCGCATGCGTCCGAACTGCGGCAGTTGCTCGAGGTTCTTGCGCACGTAGCGAAGCGTTCGCGGAATGTACTGGATGTACACCGGGTTTCGGCGCGCGGTCGTCTGGTAGCCGAACGTCCCGAGCGCTTTCAGATTTCGTTGCAGAGCCATCACATCGAAACGTTGCCTGAATTCTTTCTCCTCGCCGGTCCGGCCGTTGAGCGCGAGGAAGTAAGCGATCAGCTCGTTGACGGTCTGCTCTGGCAAATCGACGTAGGAATCGCGCAGCAGCGACACGAGGTCGTACGTATCCGGTCCCATCCGCGCATCCTGGAAATCGATGATGTAAAGCTCGCCGCCGTGCAGCATGAGATTGCGGCTGTGATAGTCGCGGTGGCAGAGAACTCTCGGCTCGCCCGCGAGGGCTTCAATCATCACGGCGAATTCGCGCCGCAGCTCCTCTTTGACCGGTCCGGAGATCACGAGCCCTCGGTAGGCCTCGATGAAATGCTTGATGAAGAAGTCGAGCTCCCACGCCAGCTTCTCGATATCGAAGGCGATGCCGTAGGGGAGATACTTCGGCGAGGCGAGTTCCCGTCCGCGGCGCTGCAGCGTGGAGATGAGCGCGACCGCTTGGCGGTAGAGGGCGGCATGTTCGGCTGAGCTCGCGGCGCCAAGATGCGCCTGAAGGGTGACGTCTCCGAGGTCGGCGAGCGCAAGCACACCGAGATCGTCGGCGTGTCCGAGCACTGTCGGAATGGGTACCGGCATTTCGGCGAGCAGCCGGGCGACATTCACGAACGGCAGCTTCTCGAACTCGAACGGTGCGGCGTGCAGCGACAGGACGATCGATCCGCTGTCGGGAAGGAGGACGCGGAAGTATCGTCGATCTGAGGCATCGCCGGTGAGCGGTACGACTCGCGGCGACCGCGGGGCTAGACCGCTGCGCCTCAAATATCCGTCGATCTTTTCTTTGCCGTCGATGCTGTCGGCTCGCTTGTCAGGAAGAGTGGTCATGGCTGCTATTGAGAATCGGTGGTCAGAAGTCTGCCAGCAGGAGATCCCCCTCGACCCGCTGGCGCCCTTTGGCTGTACGTCCCGCAGCCGGCACAATCGCGCACCGGCGATAGCGTGCGCCTGCCGGAATCACCGCTCCGTCACAGACGATGCAGTCGACGAGCTCGGCACGCTCGCCGATCCTGACATCATCCCATATTGCTGTGCGCACGATCGACGCCGTCGTCGCGATGTCGGCTCGAAGACCGGAGACCAGGCGATTGCCTTCGACACCGGCGAGATGAATCGACGTGTCGAGATAGTCCGACGGCGTTCCAATATCGCGGAACGATGCATCGCAGACGAACGCGCCAATGCTGCGGCCGTCCGACGCGATCATTGTCCGATAGATACCATTGACCGTCTCTGATGGAACGCCGTCAGGCACTTGCTCGAATGCTCGAGCTTCGGCGATTTGTACGCCGACGAAATGATACGAAGGCTGGTCCGCGCCGGCCCGCGTGAAGCCACTCACCCATCGCCCGTCCTCGACCACCACGCCGCCGTACTTGTCCGGACGTGGATTCGGAATCACCGCCATCGTCACGGCCGCGCCCGACGCCGTGTGCGACGACAGCATGGCCGCGACGTCGACGTCTGTGAGCGTGTCGCCGTTGACGATGACGAATCGGGTTCCGGGGGTAGGGAGCCGGGATCCGGAGTTCGGGAGAGAGTCCACCAAGAGCGGCAATGCTCGCCGCGGACCGCCTGCCGACCCGAGGACGGGGTTCTCCCACGAATAGCGCACGCGCGCGTTGAGATCCGATCCGTCGCCGACCGATGCGGTGATCGACGAAGGCAGGTGATGGAGATTCAGCACGAGATCTGTGATGCCTTGCGAGACGAGCCACCTGATCACGCGGCGCGCGAGCGGTTCGCCGTTGACCGGCACAGCCGCCTTCGCCCGGATGTAGGTCAGTGGCTCCAGGCGCGTTCCGAGACCTGCTGTCAACACGAGTGCGCGCAGATTCCTCTCGGCGTTTGCCGGCTCAATCATGCGCCGTTGTCGAAGACCATGTCGGAGCCCGACAACCCGTGTTGTTCGCGATGCTGCAGAAAGAGCGCCCGGTAGGAATCGACGATGTAGTCGCGAGCGGTGCGGCCGAGGGCCGTGGTCATCTGTGCGATGCCGTTCTCGGTACCTTCGATCTCGACGAAGACGCCGACCGGAGTCTCGTCGATAGCGACGATGACGTCTTCATGAGAAAACTCTTCCCGGTATTTTTCGTATCGAAACCACACGTGCAGGCCGAGCTCGCTGAAGACTCGCAGCAGCATCTCGCCGTCGCCGACGACCGTTTCGAGCTCCTCTCGGACTTTCATCGTCGAAGGCTGAACCGGCCCCTTGAAGGTCAACCGGCTCTTGCCATTTTCCATACGCACACGAAGCACGCAGCGGCGCCGCCGAAACTCTTCATCTTCTGTGTCGAGCAACGCATCTTCCTGCAGCCGGCGTCCATACAAGGGCATGGCTCCGGCGGCAAGCAGGGCCTCGCGCGCCTCGTTGGCCGAACTGAATCGCAGCTTGATTTCGCGCTCCAGAATGGTCGTGCTCATCTACGACGGCTCCTTTTGCGATGCCTTCGACCCGACACGAGGACCACGCAGCCTACTACTAGTCGCCCGTCCGTGTCATTCATTGAGTGAAGCCGCTGGATTTCTCCCGGCTCAGATAGCAATCCGCCGGATGGGACCGCGCCAGAACAGCCGCCGCACCGTTACGTACATGACGAAACATTCGACGGCAAATGGGGGAAAGCCGCCGAAGCCAAGGATCGGCATTTCAAAGATTTTGAGTTCCGTGAAGATCGGCACGTTGTAAATCCATTTGGTCCCGCACCAGTAATTCCAGAATTCCCAGATGAAGCCGCACGCCAGCCCGGCGATGAGCAGGTTCGCCAGCCGCCCAGTGCGACCTTCGTGCCAATCTCCCAGGATCGACTCGTGACCCGCACGCGCGTTCAGGGGATCGAGCAAGAGAATGAAGCCGAGCCAGATCGGCGCAGCGAGATACGTCGAATGAACGAATATCGGGAGCAGCACCATCGCCGCACCGACGATCACTGCCGTCCATGCCGCCCGGCTCAGTGGGTGGCGGTGTGGTGGAATCGTACGCGAAGGATCGGCGCGCCGGTCTCGCAACGATGAAACCAAATCGGCGCTCTCGAAGATCGCTGGTGTGATCGTGGCAAACGACCAGACGTATCCGAAAATGCGGATCAGGCGAACGTCAGGTAGCCCTACGTAGTACCAGTTGTGGATCGAGAACTTGTTGTATAGCTCGAAGATCACCCACAGCGGCACAGAAGCACAGGCGACAAAGAGGAACTCGGCAGGATTGTCCTGCAGCCAGGAATTAGCGCGTCGCTTGAACACGATCGCGTCAACCAGCAGGAGGTACCCCGTCCACGCAATTGGCGTATGCCAGTGATAGAAAGGGTCGATCCGCGTGAGTACGCCGACTTGCGATACGACCATCACCGACAGGCCGAACCATCCGTACCGCGGCAACGGGTGCATAAAAAAAGGCCGGCGAACGTTTGCGTTCGCCGGCCCGCATTGTAGCGTTTTGGCTGCCGCGAGCAGCCAGGCCTACTTCTTGGCCATGGTGATGAAGTATTCCTGACCGTCGCGCCAGACTACGAGGAAAACCGGGCGTCCGGCCTGCGTGTTCTGCAGCGCTCTGGTGACCTGGCTGACATTCGCCACCGGCTGACGATTCACCTCTACGATGACGTCATTCGGCTGGATTCCGGCGTTGGCGGCGGCGCTGCCCCGATCGACGTCGGCAACGATCGCACCGCCCCGGCCGCGCGGCAGATCGAGCTGTCGCGCGATTTCCGGCGTGATCGCCTCGAGCTGCATGCCGAAATCGGTCGCCGTCGGCTCGTTCTGATCGGGTCCATTCTGCCGCGGCGATCGGCCGCCGTTCGCTTCCGCTTCGAGATCGAGCTCGTCGGGGGTGATGCTCAACGTTTTGCGCTGGTTGTTGCGATAGATCGTGACCGGCACGGTCGTGCCCGGCTTGGTCGCCACAACCATGGCGACCAGCGAGTCGCTGTCGGTCACCGGCCGGCCGTTGAACTCGACGATCACGTCGCCCCGCTCGATACCCGCCTTCGCCGCTGGTGTGCCGGGCGACACCGACGAGACGATCGCGCCGTTGTTGTTCGGCAGGCCGAGCGCCTGCGCCGTATCCTTCGTAATCGGGTCGCGGCTGATCGACACGCCGATCACGCCACGTGAGATCTTGCCGGCGCGAAGCTGTGGCAGCAGTTCCCGAATCGTGTTGATCGGCTCGGCGAAGCCGATGCCGATATTGGCCGCGCGCTGGGCATCGGTGTAAATCGCGGTGTTCATGCCGATGACTTCACCACGGATGTTGAGCAGCGGGCCGCCGGAGTTGCCGGGGTTGATCGCGGCGTCGGTCTGAATCATCGGCTGCTGGCGCGTCGCCGTCCCGCCGAACGGACGGTCGAGCGCCGAGATCACGCCAACGGTCACCGTGTGGCCAAGGTTGAACGGGTTGCCGATCGCCATCACCCAGTCGCCCTGCTGCATCTGGGAGGAGTCGCCGAACTTCGCCTCCTGCAGCGGCGCCGAGGGCATTTCGGTCAGCTGGAGCAACGCGCTGTCGGTCAGTGCGTCATGTCCCACCACCTTGGCCGGGTATTCCTCGTTGCGCGCGGCTCCTGCGAACGCCACCGTGATCTTGTCGGCACCTTCGATGACGTGGTTGTTGGTGAGGATGTAGCCGCTCTTGTCGATCACGAAGCCGGTCCCGGCCCCTTCAGTCAGTTGGCCTTGCGGGGATCGTCGGGGCCGTTGCCGTTGTGGCGACTCGGGCGCGCCCTGCTGGCCGAAGAACCGGCGAAGCAGGTCATCGCCTCCCTGACCACCGAAGAACTCGGTCAGGTCCTGAGTACGCTGCCTCGATTCCGTTCGGATATTGACGACCGTCGGAATCTGAGCCTTCGCGATATTGCGAAACGTCGTCGCGTCGAGCGGACCGCCAAGCGGCGTGCTGTTCATCGCGGGCATGGCCACCATCTGTGCCGACGACGCCGGCGTCAGATCGAGGCGGGACGCGATCACCATCCCGACGGCGAGCGACGCAATCGCAATCAGGACGGCATAGAAAAGTGTGGTCTTGCGCGTGGACATTGATGTTTCTCCGATGATCTTGAATTGCCGTTCGTTGTATGTGTTTCGGTCTGTGTCGTTCCGGTTGTTAGCGCCTCAAACGAGCGTCACGATCTCGGTCTGTGTCGGCCCGGTCACCTCGGCGCTTCGCTCTCCGACATACATATTGATCTCGGTGCGAACGCCGAACTCCGACGTGTAAATCCCCGGCTCGATGGTAAATCCCGTTCCCGGGATCAGCCGACGCTCATCGTGCGTCTCGTAGTCGTCCATGTGGACGCCGTTTCCGTGCACTTCTTCGCCGAGGCTGTGGCCGGTTCGATGGATGAACTCGGCGCCGAAACCTGCACGTTCGATCACGCTCCTGGTGGCGCGATCGACCTCGAACCCGCGCAGCTCACGGCCATCGCGCGCTGCGCTCTTGACCAGGTCGATTCCCGCGTCTCGGCCGTCGCGGGCTGCCGCGAACGCCTTCGCGTAGGTATCGGGCACGCTCGACCCGGTGAAGCCCACCCAGGTAATGTCAGCAAACACCGCGCCGGGCATCGCCAGCTTGCCCCAGAGATCGAGCAGAACAATCTCGTTTCGCTGAATCGACCGGAAAACGGATGCCGTCGGCTGATAGTGCGGGTTGCCGGCGTTTTCCTGAGCCGCAACGCACGGAGCGGAGTCGGTGACCAACCCTTCTTCTCCGAACCACTTGACCATCGCCTGTTGCACGTCGTACTCGGTCAGCGGTTGGCCGGTACGCTGCCGTATGAGTTCGAATGCACGATCCTTAATCCGGTAGAGCCGCTCGGATGCCGCGCGATGTGTCGCGAGCGCCTCATCCGACCAAACCGCCTCGAACCGCTGGATGAGATCTCCAGAGGACAACACGTCCACGCCGAGTTGGCGCACTGCCTCGACCGTTCCTGCATCAACCCGCGACACATATGGGATCGCATTGCCGGGCGAGTACTCCATGGCGACCCGCTTCATGCCTTTCAACAAATGCTTCAAGCCCGCGGCGAGCTGCTCGCGGCCCGCATACGGCTGCTTGTCCCCCGGAAGCGTGTCCAGGTTGTGACGCTCGATCGCATGCACGAGACCCCGCGGCGCGCCTTCTGCAGGGACGAGGTAGTACCACCGCCGGGTGGAAAGTTTGGCCGACGACGCCAAATCCGTCAGTCGTCGAGCGATCGGATTCGAGCCGTGAAAGTCGTACAGCAACCAGCCGTCGAGCCCGTCTTTCTTGAGCGCCTGCTGGACTGCGGGTATGGGCAAGGCCATCGGTTGAGTATAACAAGCCGTCGGTACTCCATAAGACGACGAAGACCTTCGTATAGTTGTTAAGTTTGTAAACAGGGCGCCCGTATAATCGAGGCCGCGGAACAAAAGGAAAACGGGCCTTGGAAACACGGTAAGGCCGCGGCTAAAACATGGAACGACGCTGAGCAACCAAATCCCTACAATGCTGCGCACGATTCAACTACTACTGGTTGCCACGGCCGTTGCTGTTGTTCCTCTTGTCGGGCAATCACCGCAAGCACCCGCGCAGACGCCGCCAACGTTTCGCGTCGAAGTCAACTACGTCGAGATTGATGCGCGCGCCATCGATGCCCAGGGGAAGTTCATCGATGACTTGACGGAGAAGGACTTCCAGATCCTCGAGGACGGAACGCCTCAGGCGATCAAAGTCTTCACCCGTGTCACCCTGCCGATCGAACGTCAGGACCCGCCGCTCTTCCGGAACGCGCCGATTGAACCGGATGTCCGCAACAACCACAACGAGTTCAACGGCCGCGTTTTCGTGCTCGTACTCGACGACCTCCAGACTGACGCCAGGCGGTCCATTCGCGTGCGCCGGGCGGCGCGCCAGTTCATCGAGCGCTACATTGGCGCCAACGATCTGGCAGCTGTCGTGTATACGGGTGGCGCGGCCGATCGCGGTCAGGAGTTCACCGACAGCCGCGCGCGTCTGCTTGCGTCGGTCGACAAGTTCATGGGAAACAAGCTGCCGTCAGAGTACATGTCGAAACTGGACGACTACTATCGCGCGCAGCAGTTGCAGGACTCGGTGCGAGATACGAACCTTGCCGAGCGCGGGCATAAGGCGCGGAATTCGCTCATCACTCTTCGCAATCTTGCCCAATATCTGTCGAACGTTCGCGGACGGCACAAGGCGGTCGTCTGGTTCGGGGAGGGCGTTGATTACGACATGGACAATCCCTTTACCCCTGATTTCTCGATTCTCCGCGACACGATGAAGGATGCGATCGAAGAAGCTACCCGCGCCGGCGTCAGCTTCTACGGAGTTGATGCGCGAGGCCTGGGCGCAGGATTGGACGAGAGCATTGAAATCGGCGGTGTTCCGGCCGACGATCCGTACTTCAATTCGCCGTCGAGTGCGATTCAGAACGAGGTCCGGCGTGCGCAGGACTTCCTGCGAGTGATGTCGGAACAGACCGGCGGCTTCGCGATCATCAACCAGAACGATTTCAACACTGGCTTCCAGAAAATTGTTGAGGACAACAGCAACTATTACGTGCTCGGCTATTACCCGACCAACGACAAACGTGACGGTAGGTTCCGCAAGGTGGAAGTCCGCGTCGCACGTCCGGGTGTGAAGGTGCAGGCGCGCAACGGGTACACCGCAGCGAAGGGGAAAGCGCCCACCGCGAGCGCCAAGGTCGACGCGAAGGTGCCGGCCGACGTGCTCGACGCGCTGTCCAATCCGATCCCGTCGGCCGCCGTGCAGCTCTCGATCTTTGCAGCGCCGTTCACCGGTCCTGCGCCGAAGGCGTCGATTGCCTTGGCGGTCGAGTTCTCGCCGCAGACGTTGCACTTCGTCGAAGAGAACGGAAAGTTCAACGAGGATATCGAGCTGCACGTGCTCGCGGTTGATGGTTCCGGCAAGATGCAGGACGGCGGACCGACGACGATGCCGCTTCGGCTCAGCGCACCGAATCACGACGCGGTGTTGGCGAACGGGTTCCGGGTGCTCAGGCGTCTCACCGTGCCGCCCGGCCGGTATCAAATCCGGGTTGCGGCAAGGGAAGCGAACGGAAAAGAGGTCGGCACTGTGACCCAGACCCTCGACGTGCCCGATTTTTCCAAAGGATCCCTGCAGATGAGCGGAGTCATGGTCAGCGCGAAATCCGCGATCAGGATACCGACTGCCAACCCGGATCCGCAGTTGAAGGATGTCCTTCCCGGCTCCCCGACGGCCACGCGCGATTTTCCGCGCGGTGACGTGCTGGCGATCTTCGCCGAGGTCTACGACAACCAGCCGTCGCCGCCGCACCGCGTCGCGATTTCGAGCAGCATCCTCACCGACGACGGGCGCGAGATGTTTGCGGCCGCCGACGAGCGCTCGAGCGAGGACCTGCAAGGAAAGAAGGGTGGCTACGGATACACACGCGAGCTTCCTCTCGGCGATCTCCCGCCAGGGCGGTATGTCCTTCGCGTGACCGCACACTCTCTCCTCGGCACCAACGTCGCCGTCTCGCGTGACGTCGAGTTTCGCGTCCGATGACTGTCGAATTCGTCACCGTCGCCAAAGGAGACGGCAGCGGCATGACCGACCCGGCGCGCTTCGTGGTTCGGGACGCGGACGCGTGGCGAGCACTCTGGTCCGCTCATGCAGGAGCCGACGCGCAGCCGCCCGACGTGGACTTTTCGACCAGAATGGTGGTTGCGGCCTTCGCCGGAGAGCGTCCGACGCCGGGCTATGGAATCGAGATTGTCGGCGCGCGGCGTGAAGGGCCGGCGCTCGCGGTTGTCGTGAAAGAGCAGTTGCCGACGCGCGGTACGATCGCGTCACAGATGATCGTCACGCCATTTCACATCGTCGCGCTGCCGCGCCACGACGGAGAAGTTCGCATGGCTGATAGTTCCGGGGCGGCGTTCCGTTCGCCGTCGATCACGCCGCCGACGGGGCAGCCGGCGATCTCGGGCCCCGAACCTCGTGCGAGCCAAAGGCCGGTCGACGCGACGGCCCGTTCATCGACGGGACTCGAACCAAGCTTCGCAGCGGCGCTCGCCTATCTCGCGGGCCCGTTCTCGGGCATGCTCATCATGCTGGTCGAGCGCTCGAATGACTTCGTTCGGTTCCATGCGTGGCAGGCCATTCTTGGCCTTGGCGGGTTGGGGCTGCTCTCTGCCGGGATGCTGGTTTTCTCGTTCGTGACACTGCTCCTGTCGCCCGTCGTATTCACGGTCACGTACCGGATCTCCGAGCTTCTCGCGGTTGCCTGGGTGCTCGTCTGGCTGCTGTGCCTGGTCAAGGCATTCTCGGGCGCGAGGTGGCACTTACCGATCGTCGGCCGCTACGCCGAGCGGCTGGCAGCGCCAAGCCGCGGATAAACACGGAACCACGCCGCGGAACAACACGGGCGGTTGCTCGTGACCTCAGTACAAAAACGAAGGGCGGGGAAGCCCCGCCCTTCGTTACCTACCCGAACCAAAATCCGTGTGTATCCGTGAGTTTCCGCGTTCGTCCGCGGCCTTAGTCGAACTTCTTCACGCGTTTCAGTTTCACATCGCCGCCGGCGTGTGAAAACTGATACTGGCTCGCATTGATGTCCGCCTTGTACGGGGACTTCATCGTGAGCTCGATGATCTCTCCGGGCATGAACGGCTTCCGATAGGCTTCGGTGTCGCCGGTGATGACCTTGGGAGGGTTGCCCTTGTCGTACCAATATTCGTCCACCTTCAAGAGCGAGACTGGCGCATTCGACAGGTTCTTGATTTTCAGAACCGTGACGATGTCGGTGCCGACCTTCTTCGACTGTCCCACCTGCATGAACTGGATGTCGGCCGTGCCTTTCAACGGCTTGACGAACTTCGCCGGTGCGGCAGGAGCCTGCTGCGACGTCGGCGTGGTCGCCTGGGTCGCTGGAGCTTGCTGCGTCGTCGGAGTTGTTGCCTTGGCTGGCTGGGCAGACTTTGTTTGAGCGAGAACCGAAGCGGCGCAAAGCGCCACGATGACGATGACGGAGGACGCAAACGCAAAGCGTTTCATGACCACCTCCCGGAGATGGGGAGAATTAGGAACGGCGCAATTATAGGCCTCTACATCTCTCCATTCCAGTCCTCAGGTTCAGGACTCGACGAACGGAAGATTTCGAGGTGCCATTTGCCGCCTCCCCACGGCTCGATGACCTCAGCCGCAACCACGTCGACCAGGATTTCGGCGAAGGTCCGACCTTCGGGATCGCCTTCGAGGTGGTACGCCGCCTCCTCCCAGGCAAACGAGGGGTACAGCACCATCGTCAGGAAGAGGTCGTACCCGTCGTCGACGACGATGAGTTGCCCGCACGGGCGCTTCACCGTCGAGTGGTAAATCAGATACTTCTCGGCACTGTGTGCGCGGATGTAACGCTTCAGCGCGAATTCGCGCGCGACAATTTCTTCGACGGCAATCTTCTTGTCCCAGCAATCGCGGCAATAGCGTTCTTCGCCGCGCGGCTCGGAGACTTCTTTCGCGCCGCAGAGCGCACAACGCGCCTGGACGACTGTTTTGCGGGACATCGGCTGATTGTACTACGTCAATTGCGGATTGCTGATTGGCGACTGCCGATTTCACGATTGCCGATTGTTGATTGAGATTGCCGATTGTGGATTGAGATTGACGATTGTTGATTGGATTGTGGATTTGCTGATTGCTGATTTGGCCCCACAATCCGCGGTCCGCAATCCCAATCCGCAATCCCAATCCGCAATCCCAATCCGCAATCCACAATCTCAATCGGCAATCCGCAATCTCAATCCGCAATCGGCAATTGCGCAATCGGCAATCGCCAATCCTCAATCCGCAATTCTTATTGGTTGGCGTTGCACGACCGGACCGTACATTTCTTCGGCGTACTGTTTCACCATTCGGCGCGCGCTGAAGCGCGGGGTCACGCTCAGCATTGCCTGACGGACGACGTCGAGCCAGCGTCGTGGGATACCCTCGGCGTCGCGGTCGTAGAACGTCGGCACGATGTCTCGTTCGAGCAATTGATACAGCGCCTCGGCGTCGGCGGCGTCCACGGCTTCGTAGTCGTTGGACCTGGCGGGGCTGTCGATCAGCCACCCATTCCGGCCGGTGTAGCCCTCAGCCCACCAGCCGTCGCCGATGCTGACCTGTGGCACGCCGTTAATCGATGCCTTCATGCCGCTCGTGCCGCTGGCCTCGATCGGCTTTCGCGGGTTGTTCAGCCAGACATCACAACCCTGGACGAGGAAATGCGCGACGTGGAGATCGTAATCGTCGACGAATGCGATGCGGCCGGCAAACATGGGATCGGTCGCGCGCTTGTAGACCTGCTGCAGGTGATGCTTTCCCATCTCGTCGGCGGGGTGAGCCTTGCCGGAAAAGATGATTTGAACCGGCCGCCGAGCCGCGTTGAGAATCCCGAGCAGGCGTTCGGGATTCCGGAAGATCAGTTCCGGCCGTTTGTAGCCGGTGAACCTCCGCGCAAAACCGATCGTCAGCGCGTTGGGGTCGAGCAGCGTGCCGGCCGCGACGACACGCGCGGCCGTGACGTGCTCTTCCTTCCAGCGCGAGCGGGCCCGTTCCCGGATGAAGGCGAAGAGATACGTCCTGAGTGCCTGCCGTGCGGCCCAGAGATCTTCATCTGAAATCTCGAGGATGCGCTGCCACACGTCCGGATCGTCGTGGCGCTCTCGCCATCCCGGTTCCAGGTGATCGTCGAAGAGCCGGGCCAAATCCGCCGACAGCCAGGTCGGCACGTGAATGCCGTTGGTGATGGCCCTGACCGGACGACGTTCCTCGGTGACGCCCGGCCAGATCGGGCCCCACATGTCACGGGTGACCTCGCCGTGGACTTTGCTCACCGCGTTGGTCGCCCCCGCCGTCCGAAGCGCCAAGGCGGTCATGTTGAAGAGCGGTCCGCTGCCGTTGTCGTAGTGGCCGAGCGCCATGAACGCATCTCGATAGGTTCCCAGCGTGCCCCACGCGTTGGAGAGATGTGACTCGACGAGGTGAAACGGAAACGCGTCGTGTCCCGCGGGCACCGGTGTATGGGTCGTGAAGATCGTGGTCCGGCGGACCTCTTCGAGTGCGGCGTCGAAGGACTGCCCGTGCTCGATCAGGTCGCGGATGCGCTGGAGCACGACGAAGGCGGCGTGCCCTTCGTTGAGATGCCAGACCGCCGGGTTCGATCCGAGCGCCTTGAGCGCGCGAACGCCGCCAATCCCGAGGATGATCTCCTGCTGGACGCGGGTCTCGCGATCGCCGCCGTACAATCGCGCCGACAGCTCGCGATCCCAGGGCGCATTTTCTTCGAGATCGGTGTCGAGCAAGTACAACTTGACGCGCCCGAGCCGGACGCGCCACACCTGGACGAGGACGCTTCGATTGCCGAGCGGCACCGCGACAATGCAGGGATTGCCGTCGGCGTTCGTGGCTCGAACAATCGGCGCCCGCTCCCACGACAACCGCTCGTAGAGCTCCTGCTGCCAGCCCTCCGGCGAGACGCTCTGATGGAAGTAGCCCTGTGGATACATGAAGCCTACGCCGATCAGCGGGATCCCGAGGTCGCTGGCTTCCTTGCAGTGATCGCCGGCGAGCACGCCGAGGCCGCCCGCATAAATCGGCAGCGATTGGTGAAGCGCGAACTCCGCAGAAAAATAGGCAATCGGACCCGCGGCATCCGGATATCGGTGCTGCCACCACGTGTCGCGCGCGGATCGGGCCGCGTCGAGCGCATCAACCGCGGCATCGTAGACCGGGAGAAAGCGTTCGTCGGCGGCAGCCAGGTCCAGCGTCTCCTGCGAAAGCTGCTGCAACATCAACACGGGGTTGTGGGCGGTTTGACGCCACAACGGATAATCCAGCTTGCGAAAGACCTCCCGCGCCGGCGGGTTCCAGGTCCACCAGAGATCAGTGGCGAGTTCCGACAGCCTGCCGAGTCGTTCCGGAATCTTTGGAGTGCTCAAACTGTGCGTTCCCTTTCCGCGAAGCGATGTCGCGAGCGTTCAGCCTGCCGCGAGCCGTTCTCACGCGCGTCGCGATCCGTTTCTGAGTGTGTCATGCCGAGTGTGTGAGTTCCGCGAACCGCGACAGGTCGATGTTGCCGCCCGAGACGACCGCGACGATCTTCCGGTGGCCGCGGCCGCGCATCGTGTCGGACAACGCCGCTGCAATCGCGCACGCGGCGGCCCCTTCCGCAATGACATGGACGCGATCGGCAGTAATCCGCATCGCCCTCGCCGCATCGTCCAATCGAACCACGAGCGATTCATCGACCCACGTCGACAGCAGCGGCCACATCCCTGCCAATACTGATTTTCCGCCAGCGCCGTCGACAAACGATGGCCTCCACGCGTCGAAGCGGCTGGCCTTGCCCGCGTGGAACGAGACCGACAGCGGCGCTGCGGTTTCCGGTTCGGCCGCGTAGATTCGAATTCGGGATCGAATCGATTTTGCCGCCACGCCAATGCCCGCCAGCAGACCGCCTCCGCCCAGCGGCGCAACGATCGCATCCGCGTCTGGCAGGTCCTCGAGCACCTCGAGAGCGATCGTGCCATTCCCCGAAATGAAATCGTCGTCGTCGAACGGGTGCACGAAGCGGCCGCGCATCCGATCCGAGCCGTGCTGCTCGACCGTGCGCCAGCACTCGTCGTAGGACGCTTTCACAATTGTCGCGCCAAGCCGCTCGATGGCGCGGAGTTTCGTTTCCGGTGCAGTGTCCATGACCATGACACTGCAGGGGACGCCGCTTAATCGCGCCGCGAGCGCGACTCCCTGAGCGGCGTTTCCCGCGCTGACCGTCCAGACGCCGTCGGCAGTTTCCGCCGGGGACAACCGGGCGATCGCATTCTGCGCGCCGCGAATCTTGAACGAACCGATCGGCTGAAGCGTCTCGAGCTTGAGGAAAATCTCGGGTTCAGTGGTGTGGGCGCCGGGCAGATCGAGCCTGACGAGCGGAGTACGAACAGCGGCACGGTACACCGTGTCTGCCGCATCGCGAACCGTTTCCAAGGAAATCCGTCGCGTCAAGGTCGGCCCGGCATCGCGAAGCACAGACGGCAATCGTAGTCGGCCGGTCCCCGCTCGTCAATAAACGCGCTACACTCTACTCCCTCCGAGGGCTTCGCTCTACGCTGCCGCCGTCGCGCGAAGCGCTCCGCGAGACCGCCGTCGCTTGGCGAAGGCGGGCACTCGTTCGCCTGAGGTGATGACTCATTGTGGCTTCAGGCGCAAGGAGGCACTTTCTATTGTGGCTTCCGCCTTTAGGCGGAAGGAGGCACTTTCCATTGTGTGGCTTCCGCCTTCAGGCGGAAGGAGGCAGTTGATGTCGCCGAAAGTGAACCGCCGTGAATTCGTGAAGACCGGTACGGCCGCGAGCCTGGCCGCGGCAGCCCGGCCCGCGTTCGGTCAGGCACCGGCTGTGACGACGCCGGCCAGCAAACCGATCGTCATTTCGTCGGCCAATGGCAACAAGTTCAAGAACGGCGGGGACAAGACCTGTCTCGAAACCGCCTTCGGAAAAATCGCGAAGGGCGAGGATGTCCTCGATGCTTTGATCGCTGGTGTGAATATTGTCGAGCTCGACCCGGAAGAAGACAGCGTCGGCTACGGCGGCTTGCCGAACGCGGAAGGAGTCGTTCAGCTGGACTCATGCTGTATGCATGGTCCGAAGAAGCGCGCCGGCGGCGTCGCCGCGCTCGAGGGGGTGCGAACCCCGTCGCTCGTCGCCCGCGCCGTGATGGAACAAACCGACCATCACCTTATCGTCGGCAAAGGGGCGCAGGATTTTGCGCGTTCGGTTGGATTCAAGATCGAAGACGACTTGAACACCGAGCATTC
>JBPYFA010000083.1:0-9428 GCA_051986585.1 Vicinamibacterales bacterium
CGTACCCGCTATCGGTGGGCGCACTGTGCGCTTGCATGTAGTGCCCGAGCTCGGCCATCGCCTGGGCAGAGTATTTTCGCGTCGATCGATCGCCGTAACGCGCAATGTGCTCGGACCAGCTGCTTCGGCCGAGCAGGTACTTGAGATCGTGGCGGGTGTTGTCGACCAGCTTTGGAAAGTCATTGACTCGCCAGACGGCAACGAGGACCGCTGCCGCGATGAGCAAATTGACGATCCGAAAACGCGTACGAAGAAACGTGGCGCCCCAGGCCGCAGCCAGCGAAAGCGCAGGGGCGGCCTGGACGAAGTACTGCGGCAGATCTCTACTGCCGTTGATGGCGATCGTCAAACACGCGGCGGCGGTCCATGCCACCGGCACGAGCCGTTCGAGATTGCGGCGCGCCGCGAGAATCAGCACAGCGCACCCGGCGCCGCCAACGAGCCACAGGGCGTCCACGCGTGCGTGACGCACAGGAAAGGTGAGCAGGTATTGCACCGCGTGCCACGGCCCTTCGTAGGTTTCGCCTGAATAGCGGAGGTTGTACATCACCGTTGCGTCATACAAATCCGCAAGAGCATGCCCAGCCGCAAACCAGGCGGTGAATAACACCACCGGTGTGAGAAATCCCACGGCCAAACGGACCAGGCCTTCCAACGTAAACCGTTTCCAAATCACTAATGCCGCGACGCTCGCCGCCACATATGCGATGGCGTTGTACTTGAAGACAAAGGCGACGCCAAGAAGAACACCACCCAGAAGGTAAGGACCGGCAGCGCCCGGCCTCGCGCGCGTTCGAGCGAGGCTGACGAAGGCGCCGGTCACCGCAAGCGCGATAAACGTTTCGCACTGCGCCCTGACGCTGACCCCGCCGAGCCGGGCAAACGCCGGATTCGAGAGCAGCAGAAAAAGAATGGATGTCCATGCCCCGACCTGTCCGCCGGCAAGCTCACGGCCGAGCTGCCACAGCAGGGCTGCAATGATGCCGGCGACAATCAGGTCGGCACCTGGGACTGCGGCGTCGCGAGCCAGCACCCCACGCATCGCCGCGTAGGTCACGTGGATCGCCGGCGGCTTCTGATCCCAGGCATCGCGATACGGCAGCCCGCCCGACCGGATCACGTCGCCGACGTAGGCGTACAACCCCTGATCGGCGCCCATGGGCTGCACGATCGACGGAAGGCGCACAAGAAACAGGACGCATGCCAGCGCCAGCAGCAGGCGGTTTGTCATGTCAGCGCGCAGGGTGCTTGAATTATAGTGCTTGGGAGTTCCACCTTGACCGTCGCGACCCCGCCGCCCGCCGCACTCGCGATCGTTGTGCCGACCTACAACGAACGCGATCGACTACAGGATCTCGTCGAGAAGATCTTCTCAACCTACGCCGCCGCCGGCATCGATGGCGAGGTCGTCATTGTCGACGATAATTCGCCGGATGGAACGGGTGCCCTCGCTGACGAGCTCGCACGTAACCGTCGAATCACCGTCGTCCACCGACCCGGCAAGTCGGGCCTTGGCACCGCCGTCATCGAAGGGTTCGCTCGTGCGAGCGCGCCAATCGTCGGAGTGCTGGATGCGGATCTGAGTCACCCGCCGGAGTTGTTGCCGGGCATGTTCAGCGTGATGCAATCGACGAGGGCGGACTTCGTCATTGGGAGCCGCTACATTCCCGGTGGCGGCACGCGCGGCTGGGGGCTCGGCCGTCTCCTGATGTCGCGCTTTGCCTGCGTTCTCGCTCGCGCAGTGACGCCGATTCGCGACGCAACATCCGGATTCTTCCTGATCCGCCGCGACCTTGCTCAACACGTACGGATCTCGGCCGGAGGATTCAAGATCTGTCTGGAGCTGCTCGTTCGCGGGCGGCCTTCGTCGGTTGTCGAAGTTCCCTACGTGTTCGTCGGGCGGACCGCCGGTGAGAGCAAGATGAATGCAAAGGAAGCGGTTGGCTACCTGAAACAGCTTCTCGAGCTTCGCCGCTTCGTCGCGAGCCAGCCCAGGCTGTCGCAGACGCACCGTCTTCTGTCGCCGCAGGAACTGGCCTCCCAGCGGCCGTTCACGACCCGAACGGACCCGCTCAGGCCGTAGTGGCTTCGCCAGCTTGGGTGTGGGTTGTTAAGGGCTGGAACGCAACCAGAACTTAACCGAGAACTAACTGAGAACTAAAAACCTACAACAAAAACCAAGAACGAAAAACCCAAAACCAAGAACTGACTTCTCACTCGTTCATTGTCCAGTTCACTGTCGCAGCCTCACTCAACCACAGCCGACTGACGCGGAGCGGCCGCCGGTGACGTGTCGATGACCGGCGCGCCAAACAGCGTCCGCGTCACCACCTGCCAGACGATGTTCTGTTTGGAGAACGCAATCTGGGCCACATCCGACACGTGCCGCGCCATGTATCCAGGACGAAGGAAGAAACGCCGTTTCGCTCGATTGATGGCGGCCATCACGGTGCGCTCGTCGAGTCCGTTTCCGCGCAGCAAATAATAGGAGTATTCCATCTTCGACCAGTCGTTGGCCGCGTCGGATGGCAGGAGCGATTCGCGGATGCACTTCTCGTAGAGCGCAGTGCCTGGATAGGGAACGGCCGGGTAGAAATTCGCGAAGTCCGGGTCGAGTGCGATCGCATATTCGACGGTCTGCTCCATCGTCTTCGGCGTCTCGCCCGGGTAGCCGAAGATGAAGAAAGCAAACGATCGAATTCCGGCGTCGCGCATGTTCTTGAACGCGGCCTGAATCTTCTGTCGCTCGAGCCGCTTGACCATGTCCTTACGGACCTCGTCGGACTCGGACTCGATCCCGAGCGCCAGCATCCAGCATCCCGATCGCTTCAAACGGTGAACGAACGCCGGATCGGTCAGGTTATCGGCTCGCGCGTTGCCGAACCATTGAATCGGCAGGTTGCGGGCGATGAGTTCGTCGCAAAACGCGGAGAACGACTTGACGTTGAGCGTGACGGTGTCGCCCCAGAGATAGAAGAAATCGACGCCAAGCTCGCGGTGCGTCCGCTCGATTTCGTCGACGAGCGATTTCGCGCTGCGCTCGCGAAACTTGTGCCCCTGATGAATCGGCGCGACACAGAAATCGCATGAGTACGGACAGCCGCGGCTGGTCTCGACGATGACGTAGCGTTTGTTGACGAGCGGCAGCGCATAGCGGTCGACTTTGACCAGATCCCAGGCGGGGTACGGCGCCGACGTGAACTGAGTGAAGCTGCCATGGGCGCGATGCGGCATGACGGTGCCGTTCGCGCGCCAGCTCAGGCTGGCGACGTCGCCAAGCCGGTCGGTTGAATCGAGCAGCGCGAGCTGAACGATGGCATCTTCCGGCTCACCGACGAACATGCCGTCCACCTGCGGAGCGCGGTTCATCGACAACAGCGGCGCTGTCGATGCGTGCGGACCGAAACAGAACATCGGGGCACCGTAGCGCTGTTTCAGCTGCGCCATGGCGGCGACATCGGCGTCGAGCGTGGGCGTCGTCGTCGGAAAGATGATGAGCGTCGGAACGAATCGTTCTCGATCGAGACGCGCGATCACGTCGGTCATCGACAGCCGCTCGGCCGTTGCGTCCACCAGCCGCACGTCGCATCCGGCGTCGCGAAGCAGCGCTGCGGCAAGCGCCAGCGTGTACGGCGGCTTCGTCGTGCCGAGCACCTCCTCGCGCTCCTGGCAGCGACCCTGTCGAGTGAATGCGACGCCGTTGATCAGTGGCGGGTTGATGAGCAGCGTGAAGCGACCAAGCATCTGAATATGACTCACCGAACAACAGTCAAAGGAATCGCGCGTCGTGCAGGACGGGGCACGCCGGCCCCGAACGGCTCCGCCAGCGGGATTGGTGAAAGTTCAACTTTGCAGCAACGCCGGCACACCGGAAATATGCCGTTCTCGACCAGTCGTCGCCGCAGCTCGACGTAGCGTTCCCCGTTCCAGACCTCCTCGAGCGACGACTGCGACAAATCGCCGACTTCGACGCGAATGAACGGGCAGAAGTACACCTTGCCGGAGAACGAGACGCGGGCGTGCAGGAACGGATACAGGCAACGGCCCTCGAGTTTTGCTCCTGGAGTGTAGTAGTTGTCAATCAGCGGCGGGTGGACTTTCGGTCGAAAATCGAAGAGGACGTTCTTCCGGCGGCACTTCTCCTGGAGCGAGGCGACCTTCTGCCGCACGGTGTCGATGTCGAGTCCCGGATCCGGCGTGACGAAGGTGGCGATGACCGACGCATCCTCAGCGCCAATGAGGCGAACCGTTTCCGCCACTTCCTCGGGCGTGCTGTACATCAGGTGGTTGAGTCCGATCGCGTCGACACCAAGTTGCTCAGCGACGTCGACCATCTGATCGAGCGCGTCGAGACTCTCATGAGCGACCGTCGTGTTGATGCTCACCCGCAGCGGCGCATTCTTTCGTCGCGCCGCAGCCTGCAGGCGCTCGAGCCCCGCGCAGGTCCGTTCGAACGTACCCTTCAGGCCGCGCGCCGAATCGTGAATGGCGCCCGGGCCGTCGATTGACACGCTGATGTGGCGCAGAAAACCGGCGGCGGCGAGATCGGCAAGCGCCTCGGCACGCTCCTCGTTGATGATCGTGCCGTTCGTGGTCAGGTAGCCGCAGGCGTATCCCTTTTCGCGGAAGAGCTCGAGCACGGACAAGATGTCCTTCCGCATGAAAATTTCGCCACCGGTCAAGCTGACCTGCAGGCCGGGATCGTCGGGAAAAGCCTTTCGCAGTGCCTCGAGCGTCAGCTCTTCGCGCCATTGGCCTTCGATGTTCAAAAGGTCGCCGACGTAGCAGAACTCGCAATGCAGATTGCACCGCATCGTCGCTTCATACACCGCTCCCATCGGCAGACGATCAGCGCGGCCGGTCTTTTCGTCGATGAACCGGCGAATGCGCTGCTCATAGCGGTGACGACGATAGCGCGCCCACGCATGCCGGGCGAGTGGGACAGCCCGGGCTCGCGTCGCGATCGATTCACGCAGCTTCGCGACCGATGTGCGAAACCCGCCGAAGACATCATTCCGTCCGGCTTCGTCCGCGATGTGTGGGGCCAGCGCCATCTAAATGTCGGATCTCCGGGGCATCCCGCCTAGCCAACTGCCGGCGGATCTCGTCAGACTGGAACAGGAAAGGACCATCTATTGTATCCTCTCGAGCTCAAGAACGCTACGGGTTGCGGCCGAGCTTCGCGGCAGCCGCTTCAGGCACCTCAACCGACACGATTTCTCCTGCAAGTTCCGTGGTCTCCGGTGTAGCAATGGGCGGCTGCACGTCACGTTTTCCAATGGAGCGCAACGCACGCAGCTCTTCCGTATTGAAGAAACCTGAGAGCCAAAGCAGCGCGCTCATTACCACCACTACCGTCGCACCCCGCGCCACGATGCCGAACGTCGCGGGCATCGTGGGCAGGGCCCGGCCCGCCATGAAGGCCAGGAGGCCTGCTGCAACGACTCGGACGATTCGCCCGTATTCGTGCCGGACCGGATAGAACCGTTGTGAAAAACGAAACGCCAAGGCGGCCTGCACCGCATATGCGGCACCGTTCGCCCATGCCGCTCCGATGATCCCGAAGCGGGGGATCAAGAAAAAATTCAGGCCGATGTTCAGCACCGCACCAACGGCAGTGGTTAGCGGATAGTACGCGGTTCGTGAAGTGATGTTCAGCCCAATCGAGGTCAGCAGATAGATGCCGTAAAAAAAGACGCCAATCGCCGTCCAGATCACCACCCCGGAGGCGGCTACGTATTGGCCATGCGTGACGACGTCGAGAAGATCGGCGGCAACGGCCGACAGTCCGGCTGTCATAAGGGCCAAAACGGCTATTCCATAGGTGGAGACCGTCGCGAACACGCGCCCCGCATCCGGTTCCCGCGCGGTTGCGTAATAGAACGGCGCCCAGGCGTACTCGAACGCGCCGAGCACGATCTTCTCGATGAGGCCGAAGCTCACGCCCATCGAGTAGACGCCGATATCCTGCACCGACAGATACCGGGTCATCACGAACCGATCGCCGACGGCCATGACCTGCATCGCGAACCCATGAGGGATCCGCGGTAACCCAAACGCCAGCGACTGGCGCAGCACCTCGCGCGAGAACATTGGCCGCACCAACGGTATGAACCACCGAAGCATCACGACCAGCAACACCGCGGTGACGACGATGTCGGCGACGACCACGCCCATGACGCCGAGTCCGGCCCCGACGACGAGAATCAAGCGAAGAACGAGCGTCGAGGCGGAGCGCGCGATGGTCAGGCCGCTGAACTCGCGCGCTCGCCCCTGAATGCGCAGGACATGGAACGGGATGAAGGTGAAACCGATCGCGAAGGTATTCAGGAGCACGAGCTGCAGCGCGAGCGTGTTCCCCTCGGACTGGAGCACGCGCGTGGACAGGAACGGCGAAGCGACCAGCGCCACCAGCAGCAGGATGCCGTTTGCGCCGAGCAGGAAGAAGAACAATGTGCTCGCCAGGCGCTGCCGCGCACGTTCGTCGGCGCAGTCGTACCAGAAACGCATGAACGCGCCGTCCACACCCCAGCGGAAGAACAGTTTGGCCGTCGCTTCGACGCTGGCCAGCAGCGCGAGCACGCCGTAGTCCGCCTTCGTCAGATACTGGACGTAGACCCTCAGGAGCAGGAAGTTGAGTGCCTGAATGGCTACGTCGCCGGAGCCATAGATGACGAGGTCTTTTGGGAGGTCGCGAATTCTCTGGAACAACGTTCAGGGCTTCCGCAGCGTCAGCAGGTTGAGAAAGCACCAGCCCGGAATCGGCAGCACCCGCGACAACCACCGATGCAGCGGCTGGAGCGCCTGCGGACGGCGGCGAATCCAGCGAGTCAGCACCGGAACGGTCGGAAAAATCCCGCGACGCTCGATCAGGACAAACCCTGCGCGCCGCGCCATCTCGATGTATTCGATCGCCGGGCGATCGCCAGGATGCTTGTGTTCCGAGGCCGTCCGGATCAATCGCCCGAGCAAGAAAAAGTGCACGCGCGATTGCAGGTGAGCGAGATTGGGAACCGAAACCAGCAATTCGCCATCCGGCTTCAGCGTACGAAACAGCTCGGCGAGCGCGCGAGGCTGTTCGTCAAACGAAAGGTGTTCGAGAACATCGAGACAAAGCGCACGATCGAAGGTTGCGTCCGGATAGGGCAGAGACGTGAGCGATCCGGTTCGCACCCGCTCGGACGAGTAGTTCGGATCGATCCCCTCAATCGCGAGGCGGTTCGCGTACTCATCGACCAGCACGCCTTCACCACATCCGGCATCGAGGACGCGAACGCCTTCCGGACAGTTGTCGAGCCAGCCGCGAACGGCTTCGAGCTTGGCGAGATAGGTCGGATAGAACTCCCAGGTGGGATCGGGTGCCCGATGGTAATCGCCGCGCGTGGCGTACTCGCCGCCGCGCACGGACGGTTGGGTCATCGGGTGATTCTAACCAATTGGTGAATTGGTAAGTTAGTGGATTGGTGAATTCGGTGACTTAGCGAATGGGGTGACTTGGTGAATGGGGGTGCGGTCTGTTCCTTCCGCGACCCCCAATTCACAGATTCGCCAACTACACGCCTCCCGGCCCGCCTGGACCTCCTGGAGGCCGGATGAAGGGAGGCGGAATCGCGCCCGGAACCGGCGCCTGAATTCCTGGAACGGTGGGTTGCTGAGGCTGCGTGCCCGGAGCAGTCGGCTGCGCATATGGATTCGGCTGACCCGCGGGCGGGGCCGGAAGCATCCCTGGCCTCGGCGATGTCAACTGCGGCTGCTGTCCAGGTGGAAGCGCCTGTGCCGGATTCTGAACCGATCCGTTGGGGACAATCATCCCCGGCGGCATGACCTGCTGCTGCGGCTCAGGATCGTCGTTGTCTGGCGGCACCGGCGATGGCATCGCCATATTCATCGCGGCTCGATTGTTATTGAAAGGAGTAGGAGGCGTGTTGGCAGCCGCGCCAACCGGTCCGTGACTCACGGGCAGGATCATCACCCGCTCGAAAACGGAGCCGCCTTCGATGCTCGCGGTTCTGGGTGCCGCAATGTATCCACTGGCAACGCGCAGCAGCAAATCAAGCACTTCGCGTTCAGGACGATCGACCAGCTGGAGCGTCATTGGCGGTCCGTTCAGCTTGTCGGCGTTGACGATCGTGGTTTTTCCCACCCGCGCCCATTCATCCAGAATCTGGCGAAGCGGAACGTCCTGGGCGATGAGCGTCACGCGGCCGTTCGAGAGCGTCAGTTTCAAATCGCCAGCTGCGGCCAACGACGCGCAGCCCGAAATCAACACCGTCGCGAGTGCGAGGCGAAACAGTTTCTGCATGGGGAAGGCCTCCACGCTTTCTGGTCTTTTCCTTGGCCCTTGTCGGGTCCAAGTATACCGCTGATTAGACAGGGGATGCGAGCTCGGCGGACGGGGAAAAGCGCGTGAAATCTCCAGGCTCGATTGGTGAGTGCCCACACCCCGACCGGGCCTACAATGGCACCCAAATGCGACGCGCCTTAGTGATTGTTCTTCTCTGTCTCGTGCCTGTGCCCCCCTCCGCGCAACAGCGGCCGCCGGTGATCGGCCCCAACGCGGGCGTGTCGGCCGGCCATCCCCTGACGTCGGCCGCGGCCTTTGAAATCCTCATGAAAGGAGGAAACGCCTTCGACGCCGGCGTTGCCGCGATGCTCGTTGGCGGCATCGTCGAGCAGGATCTGTATAGCCTCGGAGGAGAGGGGCTCGTGCTCGTCTACCCGCGCAGCACGCGCAAGGTGGTGTCGATCGTCGGACAAGGATGGGCGCCGAAAGCAGCGACGATTGACTCGTACACGTCTCAGGGCAAGACCATGCAGGGCATCGGTCTCGATCCGGCGGTCGTGCCCGGCGTGTTACACGCAGCACTGACCGTACTCGAACGTTGGGGCACGATGAGCTTCGAGCAGGTCTCGAGCCGCGCGATCGAGTACGCGGAGCGGGGCTTCCCGCTACGGCCGAGAACCGTCGCCGCGATCGACGGCAACCGGAAGTTCATCGACGCCTGGCCGGATAACAAGCGGATGTGGGTGAAGGCTGACGGCTCCGCGTATAAGGCGGGCGAAACAATCGTACTGCCCGACCTGGCGCGCACGCTGAAGGCGATGGTGGAGTCCGAACGGAAGGCTGCGAAGAAAGGCCGCGCCGCCGGCATCGCCGCCGCGTGCGACCGCTTCTACAAAGGCGACATCGCTCAGACGATGGTGGCGTTTCTGAAACAACATCAGGCGCCGTTCGAACTCGCGGACTTCGCCGAGTTCTTCGCCCGCGTCGAGGAGCCGGCGACCACGAACTATCGCGGCTACGACGTCTACAAACAGTCCTTCAGCAGCCAGGGTCCTGTGCTGCTCGAGACCCTCAACATCCTCGAGCAGTTCGATCTGAAGGGGATGAAGCACAACAGCGCCGACTACCTGCACACCGTGGTCGA
>JBPYFA010000084.1:0-6335 GCA_051986585.1 Vicinamibacterales bacterium
CGGATCTTCGAGAGCACCGCGGAAAATGTCTTTCGTCTTACCGCCGATGCTGTGGGTTCACAGTTTGTGAGCTTCCGGGCCAACTACGAATACGGGACGCGCAACGGGTCCGGACTCAACGAGGATCTGCTCACCGAAATCGGCGAACAGCCGTTGATGCGGCATTACGACGTCGCCAATCGGAACCGCCATCGATTTACCGGGCAGATGGACATAACGCCGAATGACATGTTGACGTTCAGCGCGTCGGCTGGTGTTGGCAAGGACGACTTCCCCGACAGTTATTTCGGTTTGGAACAGACGTCATTCCAGACGTTCTCGGTCGGTGCCGACTTTCATCAACCCGACGGGTGGGGTGTTGGCGCGAGCTACAACTACGAACACTATTCGGGGGATCAGCGATCTCGTTCGGCGAGTCCAGGGTCGACACCACCGCAGGAAAACGATCCGAATCGGGACTGGACGGTGAACTCGAAGGAACGGGTCAATTACTTCTCGATCTATGCCAACCCGCCCAAGATCGGTCCGAACACTGAAGCCAGGCTCTCTTACGACATCAGCGACGCGCTTGGCAGCTATCTGTATGGAATCGTTCCAGGCGGTCCGCTGCCGCCACCCAGCCAGCTGCCTGACGTCTTTAACAAGCTGCAGCAGCTGCACATCGACGTCAGGCATCGGTTGTCGAACCATTGGGCCGCAACGTTGTCCTATCTCTACGAACCATTCCGCGTGTACGATTTTGCCTTCGACCAGACCGTCGTCAACAGCATCGTGCAGCCAAGTTCGCTCGTGCTGGGGTATGTCTATCGTCCGTACACGGCGAATTCGTTTATCTTTGGTGCGCGCTATCTGTTCTAAACTGCTCGACGCACGCTTCTTTCCTGGAGGTTTCATGTTGACGACGACAAAGCGAATGCTGCAAGTCACCGTGCTGGGATCGGCGCTCGGGTTGGCAGCCGTCCCGGCGTGGACGCAGGACGCCGCGCAGATCAAGAAGGGTCAGCAAGTCTATGCGGCACAGAAATGCCAGACCTGCCATTCGATTGCCGGCAAGGGCAAGACCACGAACCCGCTCGATGGCGTGGGCACGAAGTTGAGCGCCGACGAGATCAAGCAGTGGATTCTCGACCCGAAAGGGATGGCCGCCAAGGCGAAATCGACCAAGAAGCCACCCATGGCGGCCAAGTACGGCAGTCTGCCGCCGGCCGATCTCGATGCCCTCGTCGCCTACATGCAAAGCCTGAAGTAGCGAGTCCACGTGAGACGGCTCGAAGCGCTCGTCCGGCATCCCGTCGCGATCGCCGGCGCGATGATCACCACGGCCGCCGCCGCGGTGTTCATCGCGCTGGTCATCGCGGAGCTCATCGGGTTTTTTAAAAATCCTTACGCCGGGCTGGTCATCTTCATTGCCGTTCCGGCGGTGTTTCTCGTCGGGCTGTTGCTCATCCCTCTCGGGATGCGGTTGGAGCAGCGGCGGCTCGAGCGCGATCCCAGCGTCGCTGGCTGGCCGGTCTTCGATTTCAACCAGCCGAAAGTCCGCTGGCGCGCGCTCATGATTGTGGCCCTCACGGGCGTCAACATCATCATCATTCTGCTCGCGGGCTACGGCAGCCTCCATTGGATGGACTCGCCGCAATTCTGCGGACAGGTCTGTCATACCGCGATGCAGCCGCAGTTTGTCGCCTGGCGCGAGGGACCGCATAGCCGCATCGCGTGTGCGAACTGCCACATTGCCCCTAGCGCACAGGGATTCGTGCAGGCGAAGCTCGCCGGCACCCGGCAGCTCGTGCACGTCGTCACCGACCGGGTCCCGAGGCCAGTGCCGCCCGGCGCCCATATGGCGGCCGGAGCGCAAGCACGAACCTGTTTGGGCTGTCACCGTCCTTCGTTCGGCGGTGCCGATGCCATTCGCGTGATACGCGAGTTTGCCGACGACGAGGCGAATACCGAAACGGTGACCGTTCTGCAGATGTTCATGGGTGGCCCAACCTCGGGTGGGCAGTCGATCCATTGGCATGCCGATCCTGCGAACCGCATCGAGTACGTCGCCACCGGCACCGATCGTCAGACGATCATCTACATCAAGGCGACCGATGCGAAGGGTCAGGTCAAGGAGTACCGCGCTGCGGACGTGACCGACGAGGCGATCGCCAGCGGCGTTCATCGGACCATGGACTGCGTCGACTGTCACAACACCGTCGGCCATCCGATTTCGCCGACCGCGGAAAGAATGGTCGATCGCGCCATCGCCACTGGCGGCGTGAGTTCCAAGCTGCCATTTGTCCGCCGCGAGGGGGTTCGATTGGTATCGGCGTCCTACCCGTCCCAGGACGAGGCGGCGACGGCCATCGATCGCGGCTTGCGCGATTTCTATACGAAGCAGAGCGGCGCCGATCCCCAAGCAGTCAGCCGGGCGTCGGCGGCACTGCAGGATGTGTATCGTCGCAACGTGTTTCCCTCGATGAAGGTGACGTGGGGCTCCTATCCCGAGAACCGCGTCCACATCGCGTCGCCTGGCTGCGTGCGCTGCCATGACGACGAGCACAAGGCGAAAGACGGGTCAGCGATTAACGGTGATTGTGAGTACTGTCACCGGCAACTCGAGGTGCCGCCGGCGGGCCAGTGATTCACCTTCCTTGAGTGCGGGCCCGCGGCCGTCAGTGATTTCCATCACGCGCCCGGTCGGTCGTCGAAATCCAATCATCGAGACGGCTGTCCATGTACGCGAAAAACGGATTGCAGGTCAGCCGCATCAACGTATCGGATGGAACCGAGAAGACGGCTCGCTCGCCGCGCGGGCTCAGGATTCCCAGACGAATCGTGCGTGCCTCACCCGGAGTCTCCTCCCGCCCATAGATTGGATCGGACAGCGGAAACGGTATCGCCACGTGCGAAAGCGAGAAGACGTCACGCGGCCACGCCAGTCCGACCGGACGGGCGATGATATCGGTCCCGCCAGGCGCGATCGATCGTTCCGCCACCTCGAGCGATCCCGGGTCGATGTTGGTAATCAGCGTTCGCCGATACTTTCGTGGTGAACGGTCGGTGAGCCTCGATAGCAACGTCGCGTCGGCGCGCTGAATGAACGGCACCAGCCCTGACGCGCGATTGATGTCGAAGAGCACGAGCTCGGAACGTTCATCGGCGATCACGTCGTAGAACGCGTGAACGACGGCCGGGGTGCTGACCGTGGCGTCGACGAGGGAATGAAAGGTCAGCACCGGCGGGAGCTGCGATCCGAGCCCTGCTTCCGCCGCGCGCGCGATCTGCTTCTGCAGGCTGGTCGTCAGCCGCCACGTCTGCAGGCCGGCGTTGGCCGGAAATGAGTTGAACTTGAACGGGTTGTACTCCGGAAGGATGTCGAGCCATCGCGCCTTTTCGAACGCGGGGACCGGCCCGAGCATGCTGATCACACGCGCCAGCCAGGCAAATGGCTGCACGCCGATCATCGGCGACAGCAGGACGATGCGCGTGGCGGCTGGATCGCCGGATCCGTCGATCACATCCATCGAGTATTTGAGTACGAGCGCACCGCCATTGGAGTAGCCGATCAGGATCAGCGGCTTACCCTCGCCGATCGTCGCGCGCACGTGGCGTGCAGCCAGCCTGACCGCGGCGAGCCAGTCCTCCCACGTGACGTCGGTCAACCCTGCCGGCACGGTTCCGTGGCCCGGAAGGCGAAGCGCCACCACGTAGTACCCGCGACGGCGAAGATCTTCACCAATTGCCCGGAAACTGTACGGACTGTCGGTGAGACCGTGAATGAGGACCGCGCCACCCGCGATCGTGGTGTCGGGTGTGAGAACTTGTGTTCGGTTCCAGTCGGTGCCGAGACGGGCAGGGTGCGAGATGCCATCCGGGTTGTACCGGTTCGCCGTCACTCGCTCCGCAGCATCGAGCCGCTGTTCGATTCGTTCGTGGACGACGCGGAATGCGCTCTGTTCTATGGCGAGGTAATCCGCGAGGCTCGAGTGGGCCGTCAGGTCGCTGGCGCGAAAGTCACGCGGAATGATCCGGTGCCAGGGCTCGAGGTCGGGAAGTCGTCGTCTCGCATCCAGGGCGCCACCGATCACAATAGTGGCGAAGATCAGCGCAAGCGACCAGGCCAGTCGGGCGATCCAGCGGCGGAGGAACGGACGCACACTAAGAGAGACGGGCATGCGTCCAGTTTCCAGTTTTCAGTCTCCAGTTTCCAGTGCAGTTTCCAGTTTCCAGTCTCCAGTTTCCAGTGAGAATCGGTTCTCCAGACTGGCAACTGTGCAACTGGCAACTGGCAACTGGCAACTGGCAACTAACAACTGGGAACTGGGAACTGGCAACTGGGAACTGGCAACTGGGAACTGGTGCCTATCTCTGCTTCGCGAGCATCTCCGCGATCAGATGTTCGAGTTCGGCGACGCGCTGCTTGAGCGGATCGTTTTCCACCTGCTCTTTGAGTTGCGCCAGTTGCCGCTTCAACGTGTCGTTCTCCGCCTTGAGCTCTTTCATCGCCTGAATGGTCAGGAGCGGCAGCTTGCTGTAGTCCACGGCCTTGTATCCGTCGCTATCGGTGGCGACGAGTTCCGGCAGCACCTGCTCGACGTCCTGCGCGATCAGTCCATAGTTCTGGGCGTTGCCGAAGTGGCGATCGGGGAATTCGTCGCTGCGCCAGACGTAGTGCACGGGCTGGAGCGCCGTCACCTTGTCCAGCATCGGTGCGAACGGCGTGATGTTCTTTTTCAAGCGACGATCGGACGAGCACGTCCCCAAAATGCCAGTACCGGCGAAGTTCTTGATGCAGCCGTTGGTGCCGGTCGTCCCGATGCGCACGTCGCCAAAGACCTGCAACTTGTCCGCCGCCGTCGGAGCGGGATTTGGAAAGGTCCAGTCGCCGAGGGCGACATTGCCCGACGGCAGGATGGCTGCGTACAGGTGTGGATTGTTCGAGCCGAGCGGCGTGGCGACAAAGGCCGTCATGGTGCCCTGGGCCGTGTCGGTCCAGTTTTCCTGCGCGATCACACCCATGCCGCCGTTCACGTCGCTGAACTGCGTCGCGCCGTATCCGCCAGCGATCCAGAGGCCAAGGATATTTCCAGACTGAACCGCAGTCGGCGCGGCGGGAGTTCCGTTGGCCAACCGTGTGCCGTACTCAGGATTGGCGTTGGTGTTCCCGTTTGCGTAGCTGCTCAACCGCATCGTGGCGTCCCCCCCGGTTCGGCTCACTTCCAGCGACCCGTCGGGAGCCGTAGTGCCGATACCGACGTCGCCGAACGGATCGATGGTCATCTTCGTACTTGACGTGTTCGTGCCCCAAACCGTGGTGTTGAAGGTGAGGCGAGTGCCCTGCGCCGTATCCGTCCAGTTCTCCGCTGCGCTCACGGACATGCCGCCCCCGCCGCCCCCACCCCCGAATCCGGTGGAGAATCCGGTGGACCCATAGCCCGCACCGGAGAACACCGCCAAATCGTCGCCGTTCTGCACGGCAGCCGGTGCAGCCACCGTCCCGCGGGCTTTACGTCCGATGTAAAACGACCCGAACGGAAGGGTCCCGGTGTAGCTGCTCGTCATCGTGACGGTCGGTGTCGGAAACGGACTCGCGGCATTGCTGACTTCGAGCGTGCAGCACGGCGTCGTGGAAGTCGTACCGATGCCCAGGGCTCCGCTTGGGAACAGCGTCATCCGGGTTGCAGGAGTGGCCGAGTTGATCGCCGTCGTCGAAAACGTGATGGCGGTGCCCTGCTGCGTGTCCGTGAAGTTCTGTGCCGCCTGGATGGTAATGCCGCCGGTCGAGGCCGGACCGAACTGCGTCGTCCCGTAACCCATGCCGTAGAGGCCCGACAGGCCATCGCCGCTCTGCACGGCGGTTGGCGCACCCGGCGTGCCTCTGGCGCGGCGTGCCAGGTAATACGGACCGAGTGCGTTGGTGAAACTGGTCATCCACATATTCGCGGGGCCGCCGGGAATCGCGTTGCTGACTTCGAGCAGCGCCGACGGCGAGGTGGTGCCGATGCCGATGTTCCCGTTGGGGGCGACGATGAACTTCGACGCGCCGCCTTGCATGAAGTTGATCGAGCCGTCGAATTGGCTGGCGCCATTCCTCGCGATGTTGTTGATGCGGTATTCGTGGGTGACGTTGTTGAAGCCCTGGAACTGACCGAGGGCGCCGTTCTGGTCGTAGAAGAGCATGCCGGAGTAGGAGTTCGCCGTGTTGCCGAGATTCTGCACGGCAAAGCCGGTGAGGTTGCCGCCGGTGTTGGTGTAGCGCACGTGGAAGACGTCGAACGGCGTGGTGGTACCGAGTCCGACCATGCCGCCGGAGTCGTAGAGGGCAGAGTCTCCGAGGTTCACCGTATCGA
>JBPYFA010000085.1:0-10209 GCA_051986585.1 Vicinamibacterales bacterium
GTAATTGTGCCCTGAGAGAGAATCACTGTGCCGTCGATGTTCGCACCGGATTGATGGAGCTGGAGATCGATCGTGCCCGGTCCATCAGCACCCGACTCAATCGTCCCCTGCCAGGCGCCGTTCACACCGCCGGTCGGTGCCATCGGCGCGCCACCGCAGGCCGATAGCGCGACGAGCAGCAACATTACAGAACACCCTCGGGCCCACGGCCAATTCCGTGAGCCCGATTCGATGCATCGCGTATGACCAGTTCGCGTCGTCATGTCTTTATTCGGATCTTGTCCGTGTGTCCGCGGCCTGTATTTCTCAGCGTTCGTCCGGGGCCTAGAACTCGTACCGCACGCCGATCCGGATCTGCCGGGGCGTCGTGAACTGCTGTCCGGAGACGACGCCTGAGACGCCAGCGGCCCCGAAGTCCGGATTGGGCACTCGGGTCGACAGCTCGGCGAAGTTGTCGTAGTCGCGCACGGTCTGCGTATTGAAGACGTTGAACACGTCAGCGATGAGGATCAGGCTTCCGTTGCTGACTTTCACGTTGTAGGATGCGCCCGCGCTGACCGGCTTCGTCCACGGTGTCCGCGTCCTGAAACCATCCGAGGTCTGGAATCCGGCGCCGCGCACGGTCAGCGGAATTTCGCCTCCCCCGTCATATACCGGATGGGCAGCAAACGCCGTGAGGGGCGCACCGGATTGAACCTCAACCCCTCCGGAGACATTGAAGCCTTTGCCGAACGAGTACGTGCCGTAGCCCTTGATGTCGTGCGTCCGATCGAGCGGCAGCGGTCCGCTTCCAGCGGCTCCGAGAAGCCGGATGTCGCCGTTGAAGCCAAACAGTTCCTTGCCGAGCGTTGCGAACGTCGGGTCGTTGGTCGGATAGTCGTAGAGCGACGAAATGCCGGGGTCCGACTGGCCGTTGTCGTTGCGGAAGAAGCCTTCGAAATTCCCAGTCAACCGCGACCACCGGTACGACGAGGTCAGCGACCACTTGTTCGACAGCCTCTTGTTGGCGGTGAACTCGACGGCGTTGTAATTGTGAACCGGCGTTTCAAAGCTGATGGTGGCGCCCGGAATATCCTGAACGACCGGAGTATTCGGACCGGGATTCGTGAGCAGGTAATTGGCCGTCGCCGCCCCAGGCAGTCCGAGGGCCGTTGCCAGAATCGGGTACGGCTGAACGTCCTCGAGCACGCGCCCGATATCACGATGCACGTAACGAACGCCGAGGTCGAGACCGCCGATGAGCGGGTACTCGGTCCCGACCACCCACTCGTTGTAGTAGCTCAGCTTCGCGTTTGGATCGATGTCGTCCGCACTCGCTCCAAGGAGCGTAAAGTGCGTCGCCGTCTGAGCGCCCGTCGCCGCGTTGGTCGTGACCACGCCGTCGGGTACTGGCTGCGTCAGATTCGCGTCGAAATAGTCGGCGGTGATCGAGGCGTCCGAGGAGAGCGCGCGCGATGCCAGATCGTTCGGCACACGTGCGTAGTACCTTCCGTAGTTCGCAAACAGCTTCGCCTTGCCGCTCTTGGTCGGATCCCACACGACGCCAATTCGCGGTGCCCAGTTGTTCCTGAGCGAGAAGTTCTGAACGATCGTGCCCGACATCTTCTCCTGTTCGTACCGCACCCCTGGGCGAATGGTCAGTGAGTTGCCGACGCGCCATACATCCTCGACGAACAAGGCGGTGTAGTGCTGCGTCGTCGGCCGCTCGTCGGTCAGGCTGGCACGGCTCACGTGATAGATCTGACCAAAGGTCGAATCTGGAATGATGTCGATGGCGGCGCCCGTCGCGGTCCGTTGCCCATTCGGAGCAATGAACGTCGGGCCCGTGTACTGCACCAGCTGACTGAAGTCCAGGTGCTCGTAGTCGAATCCGTAACGGATCTGGTGTTCGCCATGAGCAGACAGGATCGTTGTCGCCTTGGCCTGTGCCTGCCAGTCGTCGCTGCGGTTTCCAGCCTCGTAGAAGCCAAGTCCGCCTGATAACGCGGTCGGCGTGACGCGGAGATCGCGAATGGCCCAGTCGTTCGCGACCGGGGTCTCGACGATTCGGTTCAGGGCGCGGCCAAACGACGCGTCCACCAGGTAGTGCCGTCCCAGAATGCCGTCGTAGTGAACGACTTGGTTGTGGCCGCCATACTCCAGCGAGCTATAGCCGGAGGTCGTCTGATTCAACAGCGCCGATGAGCGCTGGGCGCCGGCCGGCCCGCTGGCGGGATCCCCGAAGAACGAGGCATCAAAGCGATGGGACGGCGTCGCTTGCCAGGTGCCCTTGGCCGCATAGTTGACAATGTGGCGGTCGCGATCGACCTCGCCCAACGACTGGAGCGGGAATCCGTCCGGCGCCACGAACGTCGTCGTCTCCCACTGTGGATCGATCGCACCAAAGAAGAACAACCGGTTGCGCAGGACTGGACCGGCGATCGTGCCGCCGACGTCACTCAAGCGGGATGCGACGGTGTTGACGGCCCCTTCGATGCTGTCGACGGTTTGGTACGCGGATTCAAAGCTGCGAGGACGTAGGTAACCAAACGCGCTCCCCTTGAACGCGTTGGAGCCGCTCTTTGTGACGACGTTGATCACTCCGCCGGTGGCTTGTCCGAATTCCGCCTCGTAGCCGCCGGTCTTCACCTGGACTTCCTCCATGAAGTCGTACGGCGTGCCGTTGCCGAGCGATCCAAACACGATCGAGTACGACCCCAGTGCGCCGTAGCCGCCATTCGTGATGTTCACGCCGTCGACGACGTACTGGTTTTCGAGACCGCTCGATCCTCCGACCGATGGGTTCGCCACGCCCACGTTGCCGCCGGTGCTGACGCCTGGTGCCAGGTAGAGCGTGTCGCTGAAGCGGCGTCCGACCGGCAGCCGTGACAGCGTGCCGCTATCGAGCGTGGCTCCGATTGTTGCGCTTGTCGTGTCGACCGACGGCGACGTCGAGACGACCTGAACCGATTCCTCCACTGCACCCACCTGCATCGTCAGCGGCACTTCCACGGTCTGTCCGAGTCGAACCTGGACATCGGACCGGTCGACCGGCACGAATCCCTGCAACTGCGCCCGAACGGCATATGCTCCCGGCGTCAAAAATGGGACGGTGAACCGTCCTTCGTTGTCACTGATGGCCGTCTTGATCCCCTGCGAGCCGGTGACGGTAATGGTGGCGCTGGGCACTGCCAATCCCTGCGCATCGACGATACGGCCGGAAATCGTGCCGGTGGTGTCCTGCGCGAATACGCGAGTGACGAATGAGAATGTCGTGAACGCAACAACGATCCCTGCATACAGCTTCTTCATACTTGCCCTCTACAATCCTCCAGGGTCGAACACACGACGACCGTAGCGACATGTGTCGGTCGTGAGCGTCAGGAAAGTCCGTGTGGTCTCAGATCGCGCGGATGTCGGCGCGACGTGGACGGTGTCTTCTCTTTTAGGGTCGGAAGTTCGAAATTATTTCAGGGAGGAGTGTGCGCGGGCGCGTACGCTCCTCCACGCCCTTCATCCCACCGAGATGCGGCCGGTCATCTTGGGATGAAGCGAGCAGAAGTAGTCGTACGTTCCCGGCACGTCGAACGCATACGAGAACTGCTGGTCGGTATCGAGCACCGGAGACTTGAACCTCTTCTCGCTGCTCATGATGACGTGCGGCACGTCGTCGCGATTCGTCCACTGTACGGTTCCACCGACGGGCACAGAGGCTACGGTTGGAGCGAAGCTGAAGTTATCGACAACGACATCCTGTCTGCCGAGCGTCGCCCTTTCGGCCTCCAGCGGCAGATCGGTGATCGCAATCGGCGAATTCACGGGATTGATCGACATGCGCGAGAGCCCAAGCACTTTTCTCAACCGATTGTCATCGACCTTCATCGGTCCGGGTGACGGCGCGGTTCCAGGCGCCGGCTGGGGGAACGCGGTCGACATGGCGGTGTGGAAGGTCACATGCCCTTCCACCTTCTGCATCACCTGGTGGATGTGTCCATTGAGCACGGACACCGATCCGAACTTCTTTAAATACGAGAGCGCCCGTTCGCTGTCGTCGGTGCCCCACCCCCACTCTGGATAGACCGACCAGAGCGGAATGTGCGCGAAGACGACGATTGGCGTGCTGCTCGACAATGACTTCACATCTCTCTCGAGCCACTCGAGCTGCTCATCGCCAAGCGTGCCCAGGCCGCCCGCCTTGAGGTTGACGACGTTGACGAGGCCGATGAAGTGCACGCCGTTTTGATCGAAGCTGTGCCAGCCAGCGCCGCTGGTACCTTTTCCAAATCGCTGCAAATAACTCTGCCCGTCATCCTCGAGGACATCGTGCTCTCCCGGCACGTAAAAGACCGGCATCGACAGCTCGGACAGGACCTGCTGGAGCGTGTCGAATTCCGATGCCTTCGAGAGATGCGTCAGGTCTCCGGTATGAAGAACGAACGCGGGCGGCTCAGGTTCAGCTTTGATTTTGGCGATCGCCTCACGAAGCGTTGCCGTCACATCCGTGTTCGCCGGCTTGTCGAAACCAATGTGGCTGTCGCTGATCTGTACGAAGCGCAGCGCGCCGCCCCCATGCGACATCATCGATGCATGAGAGTTGGACTGGCCAAGCGCAGATCCCTTGAGGATTCCGCTCGACAGCGTCCAGACTGCGCCGGTACCCACCCACGCCATGCACTGTAGAAAATGTCGCCGATCCCGATCCTTCACATCCTTTGCTGCCACTGGTGCCTCCTTGCGTTCGTGCTTTCAAATCGCCTTCTGCCGTTACAGACTTGAGGAGGCTGCGCCCTATTCCGGGGAATAAAACTCACTGGTGGCGGGTCTTTAGACTGAGGCGATGTTTACGCGCACGTTCGAATCGACGGTGCTGCCGCACCTCGACGCCGCGTTCAACTACGCACGCTGGCTCACGCGAAACGACGAGGACGCCGAGGACGTCGTACAGGACGCCTGCGTGCGGGCCCTGCGCTTCTTCTCCTCGCTTCGAGACGACGATGCACGGGCCTGGCTGTTTGCCATCGTGCGGAACACGTATTTCAGCCGGGTCTCGCGCCGACCACTCGTGACCGGCGCCACCCCACTCGACGGAGACAACCGATTGGACGACGCCTTGGACCCGGAGGCGAAGCTGTTGCAGCAACACGCCGTCGACCGGGTCCATGCTGCGCTCGAACGGCTGCCAGTTGATTTCCGCGAGGTCATCGTGCTGCGCGAGCTCGAGGGCTTGTCCTACAAGGAAATCGCAACGGTCGTGCGGGTGCCAATCGGGACGGTGATGTCCCGGCTGGCGCGGGCACGCGAACGATTGCTGCCGCTCCTGAATCCGGCAGCGACACTGGAGACGCTGCCGTGAGCTGCGAAACCACCCAACACGACCTCGAGGCGTACCTCGACCACGAGCTCGATCCTGGAGCAGCGCAGATTGTCCGCGAACACCTCGGCGGCTGCGAACGATGCCGAACCAGGCTGGCCGAGCACCAGGCGCTCGCGCGCACGATCAGGTCGGCGCCGTTCTACACGGCTCCGGTGCATCTGCGCGCCCGCGTCGCCGCAGCAACGACACGATCAACGAGCATGCGACGTGTCCTCACCTGGGCCGCCGCGGCCGCCTTGGTCATTTCAATCGGCGGCGGTCTGACGCTGGTGCGGACCGTCACCGGGCGGCGTGATGCGATTGTCGACGAGGTGGTTGACAGTCACGTGCGATCACTGATGGCCGATCACCTGTTCGATGTTCGATCCACCGATCAACACACCGTCAAGCCGTGGTTCCTCGGCAAGCTCGATTTCTCACCGACCGTTGTGGACCTTGCCGCGATCGACTTTCCTCTTGTCGGCGGCCGGCTCGACTACCTGAGTGGGCGACCGGTCGCGGCCCTGGTGTATCAGCGACGGCAACACACGATCAACGTGTTCATTGCTCCGCTGACCGCTGACACATCAACCGCGATCGAGGAACGAACCGTCCGCGGCTTTCACGTTCGTCACTGGATTCGCGACGGGATGTCGTTCTGGGCGGTCTCTGATCTGAACGAGAGCGAGTTGACCGATTTCGTCCGCGCGCTCAACCAGTCGTAAAGGATTGGTCCGAACCCGAGCGCGCTCTCGATAACTAGTGCATTGACCGCTGTGACTGGCGGCCGCGCCTTCCGCAATCGAGGAAGCCGCGGCTCACAGTCAAATCGGTCGCGGATTGTTACTGAACGGTGACCGTTCCAACCATCCCCGGATGAATCGCGCAGTGATACCGAAACGTGCCCGCGTTCTGGAACGTCACGGAGAATTGTGCGTGTGGCGCCACCGATCCCGAATCCCAGGTCCGGTTGTCCGATGTCGATGTGTGCGCGACCGAGTCGGTGTTGGTCCAGGTTACGGTTGAACCAACCGCCACACTCAGATCGTCAGGGTTGAAGGCACGATTGCCCAGCGTCTCTGCTCCAACTGGAATAGAGACGGGCGCTGATGGACCGCCAGTCGGACCGGGCGACGGCGATGGCGAGGGAACGGGTGACGGAGCAGAAGCTGAGTAGCCGCCGCAAGCGCCTGCCAGCAGCGCAAACACAGATACGAGCGCAAGACGTGACGAAAACATGAAAACCTCCAAGTTCTACAAGTACAGGTAGATCTGGAGGAATTCATTTCTGGGGAGAGCTCGAAGGGCCGCCCTAGCCGACGGCGGTCGTGCGGTCGATATCGTTGAGCAGCGTGTCGAGCGACGCATTTCGCCCGGCAGCATGCGCGTGCGTCCACCGATCGGCGCCGAGACGCCCGCGCACATCGCGCTCCGTCCGTTCGCGCATCTCCATGACCGATCGGTCCACAGAGGTGGTCCCGATCCGCTCGATCACCGCATCGCGTGTCCCGAGTATTCGTGCCGCCCAGGCATCGTCGCCCTTGAGCGCCGCGGCAGCAGCCAGGGGGGTCAGCGCATAAACAAACGCGAAGCGGTCGTGCAGTTGGCGGCTGCACGCGAAACTTTGCCGCACCAAAGCAATCGCATCGTCCGCATTTCCTCGACGAACGGCGAGGATCGCTCGAATGTAGAGCGGCAGGTTCAGGAACCATGGCCCGGCCTGCTGAAGAACGGACGTCGCCTGATCGAGCAACCGCTCCCCCTCCGTCACGTCGCCGGTGGCGATGCTCACACCCGCCTTGCCAATCAGCGCATTGCCAACACCCCACGAAGCCCCCAGCGCGGCAAATCCTTCGATGCTGGACGTAAACAGGTCGCCGGCTGCACGCAGATTGCCGTCAGCCTGCTCGACGTGTCCAAGCAGATGCATGCCCATCACGGCGACCTCTTTGTCCGAGCCTGCGCTGATCAGCGCCTGCGTCACAGCCGTCCGGGCACGAGCGCGCTCTCCCTGGGTAAACAACATCACGGCAGCACCGACCAGGGCTCGGGATTGCGTTTCTGGCGCCAGTGACTCGGCGTTCAAACACCGCTCGTACCATTGCAGCCCTTCGGCCGCAGAACCGCGGATCACCCAGAAGAACATCAAGCGCCATGCGATGTCGCACGCTTCTGCGCGTCGGTTTCGCTCGAGCAGCCAGCTCAGGGCAGCGCGGTAATTCTCGAGATCGTCGCGGACGCGATCGAGCCAGGCAGCCTGCTCCGCGCCGATGAGCCCTGCGGCGGCGCGTGAGGAGTCGGCGAGGCAATAGCGGATCAGCCCTTCCATCGCGTCGTCGCGTTCACCGATCGCCGACAGCTCGAGCGCCGCGTAGGCGCGGACGGTCTCCAACATCTGATACTGAAAATAATCCGCAGGCCCCGCCTGGGCCCGAAGCAGAAGGCTCTTATCGATCAATCCCGCGGCAGCACTCACCGGACTTGCGGGTTCCCCACCCGAAGCAAGGACGGCCGCCGCCGCCTCGATCGAGAATCGCCCCGGGAGTACCGCGAGCCGGCGGAAGGTTCGCTGCTCGGTCGGATCGAGCAACTGATAGCTCCAGGCGACCGTCGCACTCATGGTCTGCTGTCGTTCAGGCAGGTCGCGCGGACCCGCGGTCGACAGCAACACATCGTGCTCGAGTCGACGACCGAGATCGTCGGGCGACAACACTTTCATCCACCGGGCCGCCAGTTCCAACGCGAGCGGCAATGCATCGAGCTTGCGGCAGATCGCAGCGACGGTAGGGGCGTTGGCTTCGGTGAGCTGAAACTCGGGTTGCACCTCTCGCGCGCGATCGACGAAGAGCTGAACTGCCGGCATACGCGCGAGATCGATCGGCGATGCCTCCGACGTGTCATCGAGAGCGAGCGGACCGACGGCATATTCGCGCTCGCCTCGGATGCGAAGCGGCGCACGGCTGGTGATCAGCACGCGAAGGCACGGCGTGGCGGCCAAGAGATCGGCCACGAGCGGCGCCGCGTCGAGGACGTGCTCGCAGTTGTCGAGCACCAGCAGTGTGGGCTGCTCGCCGCATGCGGCGCGAACTCTCGAAGCCAAATCCACAACCGTCACATTGGAGAGGCCGAGCGCTTCGGCAACCGCCGGACCAACGAACGTCGGGTCACACATCGACGCAAGCGGCACGAACACCACCCGAGTGTGGCCACGCTGCTGAATCAGGCGGGCAAGTTCCAACGCAAGGCGGGTCTTGCCGACGCCTCCTGGTCCGAGCAGCGTCATCAGCCGTGCGGCCGGATCGGCGAGCCAACGATGCAAGGTTTCGAGATCGTGCTCGCGCCCGAGGAGGGCGGTGAGCGGCAGCGGCAACAACCCGGCAGCCGTGTCATCGCTTGCGCTTACGCCGGGCGTCGCCCGCGCGCTACCCAGGAGCGCCGCACGTGACGCCCCGGTCAGGTCGAGCGCATCCGAGAGCGCCCGCACCGTATCGGCGTGCGGCCGCCGGCGCTGCCCGCGTTCGAGCGCGCTGACGGCGTGCACGGATAGGCCGGCGATGGTGGCCAGTTCCTCTTGAGTAAAACCTGCCGCTTCCCGGAGCGCTTTCAACTGCGCGCCAAAGGATCCGGCAGCGCTGGGCTTCATCACCTTTCATCTTACCGCCGCACGAGCCGTACGAGTGTTGTACGGGTTCTGTGCGGGTTTGTGCGAGTGATGTGCGTGGCGGCCGTACGCAACAGCGGTTCACACTCGCAAGAGTGTCGCGACACGTGTCTTTCGACCAATCCCGACGATCGCGCTCGTGCGATCCACGATGCGCGATGTTTCAGGAGACCGAGTACTTCCGAATCCCAATCCGCTTACGACGCGCGTAACCTGAGAACGGCAAGCGTCGCTCATGCTCGCGTGGTCGAGTCAATCAGATACCTCTCTGCTCTCAGAGCGCTCCGTATCGCCAAATATTTCTGGTCCGCCGTCGATCCGCACTGGTCACGTCTCTTGCATGAAGTTCCGCTGTTCACATTTCAACGAACGGAAACGCAACAAAGCGAAGACGCACTATGAATGCCCTTAAGCAGCAAGTTGATCGACACGGGTCCGGAAGTTCGGGAACTTCCTTCACGCGGCTCCTTCGATGGCTCGACGACGGTGCCGATTCTCAAGGCGAGCGATACCTCGAGATGCGACGCCGGTTGGTCGCGTATTTCGACCGCCGTAACCGGCCGGCGCCGGATACGCTGGCCGACGACACCTTCGACCGCATCAGCAGAACACTCGAGGAGTCGGGACGTATAAACGTCACCCCTCCGGCGCGCTACTGTTATGTCGTTGCACGCTTCGTGCTGCTGGAAGACATTCGCCGTAGCCGCCGGGAAGTCCCATTCGAAGAGACACGGCCGATTCGCCTTCAATCTCGCCCCGAGGCTGCCGAGGCCGAGGACACAATCGATCAATCCCTCGATTGCCTCGGTCGCTGTCTCGACAAGTTGAAGCCGGAAGAGCGCCACCTGATCGTGGAGTACTATCGCGACGCCAAGCGGGATCGAATCAATCGACGACGCGAACTCGCCCGTCAGCTTGGGATTTCGATGAACGCGCTGGCAATCCGCGCATGGCGGCTCCGGGCAAATCTCGAGCGGTGCGTTGCCGTGTGCAATAAACGACCGTGAAAGGTCTCGGCCACAGATCTCCTATAGAGGGAAGGTTTCTCGCAACCGGCATGTTCAAATCGCCGAACCGGCAATCGCTGCACGACGCTCAGCTGATTCGCTATCTGCTGGGCGCCCTGTCGGAAGACGAGACCAACCGTCTCGACGAGCTGAGCGTCGTCGACGATGAACTGGCGGAACGGCTGCGGGCGCTCGAGGACGAGCTCGTC